>NZ_JBFAOM010000014.1:0-211863 GCF_040675235.1 Nonomuraea sp. NPDC049637 | reverse complement strand
CGGCGTGCACGGCCAGGGCCGACTTGCCCGCGCCGGCCTGGCCGTGCACGACGACGTGGCCGCCGACCACCTGGTCGAGCAGGTCGGCGCGGCCGGTGAAGTTCGCGATGTCCGGCGGCAGCAGCACCGGGGGGCCCGCCGAGACGTGCAGCGACACGTCGTCGTGGAGCATGCGGTGGTAGAGCAGCTGCAGCTCGGGGTCGGGCTCGATCGCGTGGCCGCCGTCGAGCTGGTCGCGCAGCACCGCGTACGCGGCCAGCGCGTCGACCCGGCGGCCGCTGCGGTAGAGGGCCAGCATGTACTGGCCGCGGAAGCGCTGCCACAACGGGTGCTGCTGGGTCAGCCGCTTCAGCTCGGCCAGCAGCTCGCGGTGGCGGCCGGCGTCGAGGTCGGCCTGGACGCGGCGTTCCAGGGCGAGCAGGCGCAGCTCCTCCAGCTCCTCGCGCAGGCGCCGGGTCTCCTCCCACCGCTCGCCGTCGGGGTCGAGGTCCTCCAGGGCGGGGCCGCGCCACAGCGACAGCGCCTCCTCGTACGAGCCGCGCTCGATCAGCAGCCGGAACCGGTCGACGTCGAGCTGGTGCGCGCCGAGCGCCAGCACGTACGAGCCGGACACGGTCGTGATCACGTCCTTGCCCAGGAGCTGGCGGAGCTGGCCCACGTACCCGCGGACGAGGGAGTCGGAGCGGTCGCCGCCCTCGCGTGGCCACAGCAGCCGGCGCAGCCGCTCCACGGTCAGCGGGCGGCCCGCGTTCAGCAGGAACATCGCCAGCAGGTCCCGGTGCTTCGGGGTCGTGGGGGTGCGATCCCGGCCGCCGTCGCGGACGTCGAGCGGCCCCATGATGCGGAATTCCACGCGACCTTCCTTTTCCGAGGAGATGTCGATCAGAATGGCACATCTGGTGGCTCCCCTGATTTCGTCCGACCCGCACCGCCTGGGCCGTTACTGGCTGGCCGCACGGCTGGGCGCCGGTGGCCAGGGCGTGGTCTACGAGGCGTACGGCGAGGCCGGGGAGCGCGTCGCGGTCAAGGTGCCGAGGTCCGACAGCGCGGAGTCGCGGTCCAGGCTGGCCAAGGAGGCGGCGGCGGCCCAGCGGGTGGCCTCGTTCTGCACGGCCAGGGTGATCGAGGCGCAGGTGGACGACGCGCCGCGGTACATCGTCAGCGAGTACGGCCCCGGCCCGAGCCTGCGGGAGGTGGCCGCGGGGGCGGGGGCGTACGAGGGGGACGCGCTGCGCCGCCTGGCGATCGGCGTCGCCACCGCGCTGACGGCCATCCACCGGGCCGGGATCGTCCACCGCGACCTCAAGCCGGACAACATCGTCCTGGGCCCGGACGGCCCCCGCGTGATCGACTTCGGCGTGGCCAGGGAGGTCGGGCAACCACGACCGGGCCGATCATGGGCACGCCGGGCTACATGGCGCCCGAGGTGCTCGCCGGGCGCGCCGCCACCGAGGCGGCCGACGTGTGGGCGTGGGGGATGGTGGTGCTGTTCGCGGCGCGGGGACGGGACGCGGTCGAGGCCGGCGAGCCGATGGCGGTCGTGGGCCGGGTGCTGGAGTTCGAGGCGGACGTCACCGGGCTGCCGGCGGAGCTGGCCCCGCTGGTGTCGGCCGCCACCGCCCGCGATCCCGCCGCCCGTCCGGCCGCCGGGGACCTGCTGCTCCGCCTGCTGGGCGAGGACGCCCGCCGGGACGCCGGCGACCCCCTGGCCCGTGGCGGGATCGTGGCGGGGGAGCTGAGGGGGCAGGCCGGGCCCGATCTGGGGGCGATCGCCGAAGAGCTCTACGGCGAGCTGAGCGAGGACGAGCGGACGGCCGTGCCCGAGGTCTTCCTGCGGCTGCTCGACGGCGACGGCCTGCGTCCCGTGGAGCGCGAGGAGCTGCCCGAGGCCGAGGCGGTCGACTCGATGCTCGCCGTGTTCGTCTCGGCGGGCGTCCTGGCATCGAGCGGTGGCGCGTACGAGCTGGTCGCCCCCGGCCTGGTGCAGGCGTGGCCCCGGCTGCGCGACTGGCTGGCGGGCAACCGCGAGGGGCTGCCCGTGCACCGCCGCCTGGCCGAGGCCGCCGCTGAATGGGACGGCCACGGCCGCAAGCCCGCCGACCTGCTCCAGGGCACCCACCTGGACCGCACGCTGCAGTGGGCCGCCACCGAACGCAAGGACCTCACCCTGGCCGCACGCGAGCGCGACTTCCTGGACGCCGCCGCCGGGCAGGCCCGCAGGCGCACCCGGCGGCGCGGCCTGCTCGCCGCCGTGCTGGCGGTGCTGCTGGTGGCGGCGCTGGGCGGGCTCGGCGCGGCGGAGTATCTGCGCAGGGAGTCGGCCCGGCAACGGGACGAGGCGCTGGCCAGGGAACTGGCGCTGCGCGCCGCCGGGCTGCGCGAGCTGGAGCCCGCGCTGGCCGGCCTGCTCTCCGTGGCGGCCTGGCGGCTGGCCCCGGCGCTGGTCGAGACGGCGGGCGCGCTGTACGACGCGGGCTCCCAGCACGTCACCGGCATGTTCGTGGCGCCGTACGTGGAGACGGGCAGCGTGCAGGCACTCAGCACGGACGGCCACGTCCTGGCCTCCGTGACGGACGGCACCGCCCGCCTCTGGGACGTCCCGACCGGCCGGAAGCTGCACGAGCTGACCGGCCTCGGCGCGGGGGTGCGGAGCGTCGCCGTGAGCCTCGACGGCCGCCTGCTGGCCGTCCTGGACGACAAGGGCGTGCGGCTGTGGGACACCGTCACCGGCGGCCGCCTCGGCGGCCGGTTCGCGAGCAGGGCGAGCGGGTTCGGGGCGCTGGAGTTCGACCGCACCGGCCGCCGGCTCGCGGTGCCGTACGGCTCCGACGGCGAGCAGTGGTGGGACGTCGCCACCCGTAGGCCCCTGACCGCCCCCGGCGGCGCGATACTCAACGGCGTCAGCCCCGACGGCCGCTACGGCTTCGTCGCCGACGGCGAGGACCGGTCGCAGGTGTGGGACCTGGGCCGCCGCCGGCGACTGGACCTGCCGGCACTGCCCGGCACCGGCACCTCCGTCGAGGCCAGGTTCAGCGACGACGGCCAGGCCCTCGTGGTCGTCGAGGACGTGGCCCGCCACGACAAACCCAGGGTCCACCTGTACGAGCTGCCCTCCGGCACCGCCGACTACGAGTTCGAAGGCGCGAACGGCCAGGCCGCGGACCTGGTCTTCGACGGCCGGTACATGGCCACATGGCGTCCGGCGGACCTGCTCGTCCTGCGGCCGCGCGACAGCCTGGTGACCGCTCTGCTGCTCCCGGTGCCGGACGGCGTCACGCAGGTCCGCTTCGACCTGGCGGGCAAGGCCGTACGCCTGCTGAACGCGGCGGGCGGCGTCTCCACCGTCGACGTCTCCACGCTGTTCGATCCCCGGCTCGGCGATGGTCTTCAGCGCCGACGGCACGCGCCTGGCCTACGGCGACGGCGCCCGCGTCCGCGTGCTGGACGTCGCGAGCGGGCGGGAGACGCAGGCGTTCGAGCTGGCCGGGAAGGGGGCGGAGAAGGCCGACGCGCTCGCCTTCGACCCCGGCGGCCGTACCGTGGCCGTGCTGCCGTCCAGGTTCGAGGGGCAGCTGCCGCTGGAGCTGCACGACCTCACGAGCTCGCGGGCGCGGACCACGAAGGTGACGGGCGCCGGGCCCATGAGCTTCGCGCCGGACGGTTCGCGGCTGCTCATGGGAGGCCCTGACCTGCGGCTCTACGATCCGGTGGGCGGGACCGTGGTGCCGGTGGGCGCCGAGGCCCGGCGGGTCGCCGGCGCCTTCGCCTACAGCCCGGACGGCCGCCAGGTGGCCTTCTCGCATCCTGACCGGATCACGTTGTGGGACCGGGACCTGCGGACCATGCTGGGCGCCTTCCCCAGCGTGCCGGGCGCGGAGCAGTTCGAGCTGCCGGTCTGGTCGCCGGACGGGCGGCTGATCGCCACGTACGAGAAGGGCCCGCGGATCCGTCTGTGGGACGTGGCCTCGCGGCGGTACGTCGGGGTCGTGTTCGACGCGATGGACGAGTCGACGGGCGACAACGTCTGGCTCGGGTTCTCGGCCGACGGGACCAAGCTGCACATCCTGGATGACGACGGCGCCTTCCGTACGCACGACCTCGACCGGCGGCATGTGGCCGCGACGGTGTGCGCCCGCGCCGGCCGCGTGCTCACGGCGGCGGAATGGCGGACGTACCTGCCGGGGGTCGAGCCGTTCGACGTGTGCCGCTAGGACCCCCAGGCGACGACCCGGAACCAGACCGCCTTGCCGGGCGGCACGGGGTTCCAGCCCCAGTCGTGGGACAGGCTGTGAACGATGGCCAGCCCCCGCCCCCGGCAGGCCAGCGGATCGGACTGGCCCATCCGGGGAAGGGCGGCGCACGAGTCGCGGACCTCCACGGTCAGCAGCCGCCCCTCCCTGACCACCACGACCCGGACGGGTTCCGCCGAGTGGGCGTGGGTGAGCGCGTTGGTGGCCAGCTCCGAGACGAGCAGTTGCGCGATCTCGACGGCGGCCTCCGCCGCTTCGTGATCCTTGGCGACGTCGCGGACGAACCGCCGCACGGAGGAGACGCAGCCGGGGTGCCGGGGCATCCGCCGTTCGCCGAGGACCGTGTCCGGCAGGGGCCGCCGGTCGGCGAGCGTCACGGCGGGACTTTCGGATTTCATGTGGCCAGCGTGACGCCATATGACTACGGTCGGTAGTGATCCGATTGCAAGGAGTGGACTTTGAAGTCCGTGCCGTTGGCGTTGAACCCGGGCGAGGGGAGGACAGGGTGGCCGACTTCTACGCGCCTCAGGCGATATGGGGCAGAGAGTTGCGGCACTACCGGAAGTCGGCGGGCCTGACGCAGGGGCAGCTCGCCGAGCGCATCCATTTCAGCGAGGGCCTGATCAGCGGTGTCGAGACCGGTCAGCTCCCGGCCAGCCCCGAGTTCGCCGAGGCCTGCGACAAAGCCCTCGGCACCGGCGGAGCCCTGTGCCGCCTGCTCGACTGGCGCAAGGGTCAGATCTTCCCCTCCTGGTTCGGCAAGTGGCACGAGAAGGAGCAGGCGGCGCTCACCCTGCGCACCTACGAGCCGCTCCTGGTGCCCGGCCTCCTGCAGACCGAGCAGTACGCCCGCGCCCTGCTGCGCGGCAACGAGGCCGCGGTGGCCGCGCGCATGGAGAGGCAGGCGATCCTTGCCCGCGACGACCCTCCGTCGCTGCGCTGCGTCATCGACGAGGCGGTGCTGTTCCGGCCCATCGGCGGGCCGGAGCTGATGAAGGGTCAACTCCGGCGGTTGCTCGACGCGGTCACCCCGCGGCTCAGCATCCAGGTCCTCCCGCACGGGCTGCACTCCGGCTTGACGGGCGGCTTCGTGATCGCGACCCTGGACGGAGGCTCCGAGGTGTTGTACGCGGAAACCGCGGTACGCGGCATCACCACGAGCGATCATGAGGACGTCTCGGCGGCCGTGGAGCGGTTCGAGGCCATCCGTACCGAGGCGTTGCCCTTGAGCATGTCCCTTGAAACGATAAAGAAAGCCATGGTGGAACGATGGACCTGAGCTGTGTCCAGTGGCAGAAGTCCAGCTTTTCCGGCGACAACGGCGGCAACTGCGTCGAGATCGCCGAGCTCAAGAACGTTCCTGGCGGCCCTGAGCACAAGGGCGGGCAGGCCGAGCTGGTCGTCGTGCGTGACTCCAAGGACCCCGACGGGCCCAAGCTGTTCTTCACGCCCGCCGAGTGGGACGCGTTCGTGGCGGGCGTGAAGGCGAGCGAGTTCGACCGCGCCTGACGGCGCCTGACGGCGCGGTCACGCAGGGTTCAGCAGGTGGCGGGGCCGGCGTCCCGCTGGACCTCTATGGAGGGCGTCTCGCCCACGTGCGGCGGCATCGCGGACGCGGACATCAGCGGATCGCCCGGGGTGCCGCCGACCTTCTCCAGGAAGTCGGCCCACTCGGTCGGCACGGTGAGGGCGGTGATCGAATACCACTCCCCGGCCATCGCGGGGTCGTCGCCTTCGAGCGAGACGGGCACGTCCCACTGGCCGGCGGCCCGCAGGGTGTCGACGCGGTAGAAGCGGGTGTGTCTGGTGCGCGGCGTGCCGGTCGTCCGGCGTACGCCGATCAGCAGGGTCGTGCCCTCGGGCAGCGTGGCGGTGCCTCTCACCAGCGGGCAGGGCGAGGCGGTGGCCCCGGGGCCGGTGACGGGCGCGGTGATGACGAGCCGGGGCGTCTCCCGCTCGCTCTGCGCCTGGCTGTACTTCACCACGACGCCGGGCAGGCCCACCAGCGTCGTGGCCATGCCGACAATGGCGGTGGCCCACTTCCTTCTGACGCTCCATACGCGTGGAGCGGGCCCGGCGCCGCGGCCGAGCTTTCGATTCTTGGCCATTTGCGGTATTTCCCCCGATCGTGCGCCGCGAGATGGATACGCGGAAACGCGACGAATCCGAATTTTTCCGGATAAACGTCGAATTGGAGTCTTTTGCTCAACGGGGTGGAAGGGTGTCAGCATGCACCCGATTTCGGGTGATGCCGTTTCCCCTGCTCATACCCTTGATCGTCCGCGTAACCCCTGGCCGAGGGTGTTTTTGAGATCGGCTTGACGGTCGTTCTCAAAGTGGGAATCAGCGGCTATTGGCCCAAATGCGTGCCGATTGCACGATCTCCTCAAGGGTGTCGCTGTGCGCGCCCTGCCAGTAGACCTGGCCGCAGTCGCCGCACCGGGCGTAGGCGTCGTAGCTGCGCCGGGTGCCGGCCTCCAGCAGCGGCCCGACCTCCTCCTTCGTCGCCGGCACGAGCACGCCGTTGCAGGCCGTGCAGCGCGTCCAGGGAGCCAGCGGCGGCTCGAAGCGTTCGAGCACGTCGCGGAGCTGGTCGGCGGGGCGCGAGCCGCGGACGTAGGCGCCCAGCCACAGCGCGCGGCGGCGCAGCAGGCCGCGGTCCTGGGTGAGCAGCACCCGCCGCTCCTCGTTGGCCTGGACCACCAGCGCCGGGTCGTCCATGTCGTTGTGGTACGCGGTGTCCACGCCGAGCAGGCGCAGCCGCCGGGCCAGCGTGCCGAGGTGCACGTCGAGCAGGAACCGCGGCTCGGCGGGCAGCGGCTGCGGCCGGGGCATCGGGTGCACCTCGACCGTCTCGCCCGGCGCGAGCAGGTGGGACGGGGCCACGCCGCGGCCGTCCGACAGCATCGGCCCCGCCTCGGTCAGCGGGATGCCCAGCGACTCCACGTGATGGCCGAGCGTCGAGGTGCCGTCGGTGGTCACCCGCTGCCACTCCCGCCGGCGGATCACGGGCAGGAACATCCTCAGCTCGGCGGCGATGCGCAGGCGTGCGTCCCGTTCGGTCACACTGTCCATTCTGCGGGACCGGATACCGTGAATTCATGCCCATATCCCGCCGAGCCTTCCTCGGGCTCGCCGCGCTCGCGGCCGGCTGCTCCACGGCCGGGCCCGCCGAGCTGCGGCTGGTCACCGGGCTGGCGGGCGGCCCGTACGGCGCGCTCGGGCAGCGGCTGGCGGGCGAGCTGCGGCACGACGGGCTGACCGTGCGGGTGGTGGAGACCGCGGCCAGCGTCCAGAACCTCACCATGATGGCCGGCGGCCGGGCCGACGTCGGGTTCGCGCTGGCCGACAGCGCCGACGACGCGGTCAGGGTGCGCCACCAGCCGGTCTCCGCGCTGGCCCGGATGTACATGAACTACGTGCATCTGGTCGTGCGCGAGGGCGCCCGCATCACCGGCGTCGGCGACCTGGCCGGGCGTCCGGTGTCGATCGGGGCCGAGGGGTCGGGCACGGCGGTGACCGCCTCGCGCGTGTTGTCGGCCGCCGGGCTGCGCACGCCGCCGCAGATCACCAGGCTCGGCCTCGACGCCTCCGTCACCGAGCTGCGCGACGGCCGGATCGAGGCGTTCTTCTGGTCCGGCGGCGTGCCGACGCCTGCGCTCGCCGCGCTCGACGACATCGCGCTGGTGCCGCTGGAGTCGCTGGTGCCGGTGCTGCGCCGCCGCTACGGGCCGGTCTACGAGCACGCCGCCGTGCCGGCCGGCGCGTACGGCCTGGCCAGGCAGGTGCCGACCGTGGGCACGCCGAGCTATCTGATGTGCCGTACGACGCTCCCCGACGACCTGGCCTTCACCGTCACCGAGACGCTCTTCCGCGCCCGCGACCGCCTCCAGGCCCCCTCGGCCCCCGGCGGCCGCCTCGACAGGCGTTACGCCATCGGCACCGGCGTCGTGCCCCTGCACCCGGGCGCGGCCCGCTACTACCGCTCGGTCTACGGCTGAGCCAGGGCCAGCTCGACCACCAGCCCGTGCGGCACGGCGGGCAGCAGCCGCAGGGTGGCCCCGCACGCCTTGGCCAGCTCGGCCGCGATGGCCAGGCCGAGCCCGCTGCCCGGGACGTTCGCGTGCGCCCCCGACCGCCAGAACCGCCCCAGCGCCTCGGCCCGCTCCGCCGCGTCCAGCCCCGGCCCGTCGTCGGCGACGCGCAGCACCTCGCCGTCGAACGTGACCGTCACCGTGCCGCCCGCGGGGACGAACTTCTGGGCGTTGTCGAGGGCGATGTCGGCGATCCTGGCCGCCGCCTCCGGCACCACCGCGCCCGCGGGGACGTCGGCCACCAGGCACACGCCCTTGGCCGCGTAGACCTCGCGCCACACCGCCAGCCGCTCGCCGAGCGCGGCCTCCTTGCCCGCCAGGCCCGCGCCCGCCTCGACCCTGGCCAGCGCCAGCAGGTCCTCCACCAGCAAGGCCAGCCGGTCGAGCTCGGACATCGCCTCGGCGTACTCGGCCGTGCCCTCCTCGCGCAGGTGCGGCTCCAGGTTCTCCAGCCGCAGCCCGAGCACGGTGAGCGGGGTGCGCAGCTCGTGCGAGGCGTCGGCCACGAACGCGCGCTGCCGTTCCATCGCCGCCGAGACCGCGTCGGCCATCGCGTTGAAGCGCTCCTCCAGCCGGCGCAGCTCCGACGGGCCCGCCCCGGGATGCGCCCGCGCGTCGAGCCGGCCCTGCGCGATGGCCCGCGTGGTGCGGTCGAGCTCGGTCACCGGCCGCAGGATCCAGCGGGCCAGCCGCCGGGCCGCGAGCGCCGACCAGGCCAGCGCGACCAGCGCCCCCGCCGCCAGCGCGCCCCAGACCAGTGACACGTCCAGCCGGGCCTGCCCGGTCGGGGCCTCCAGCAGCACCACGCCGGACAGCTGGGCGTCCCGCCCGGCGGGCTCGGCCAGCAGCACCGTGGCCGGGCCGAACGGGCTGACCGTGGGCAGGTCCTCGGTCGTGCGGCCGGACAGCGCGAGCCGGGTGGCCTCCCGGTCGTCGGCCTCGAACCGGCCGGCCGAGACCAGGATCGAGCCGTCGCGGTCGCGCACCCGGACGGCCGCGCCGTACAGGTCGGCGTACCGGGAGACCTCGGCGATCAGGCCCGTACGGTCGTCGTCGCGGGCCGCGGCGTCGGCCAGCTCGGCGAAGCGGGTGGCGTCGGCGCGCCGGTCGAGCAGCAGGCGGTTGGTCCGGTGGGAGGCGTAGGCCAGGCCGAGCGGCACGGCCAGCGCGGCGATCAGGAAGACGATCAGCGTGGTGAACGTGACCACCAGCCGCGCGTTCATCCCGCCGGGCCCAGCCGGTAGCCGGTGCCGCGCAACGTCTCCACCAGCCCGGGACGCCCGGTCTTGGACCGCAGCCCGGCCACGTGCACGTCGAGCGACCGGGACGCCGACAGCAGCGGGTCGCCCCAGACCTCGTCGAGGATCTCCTCCCGGCTGCGCACCACGCCCGGCTCGCGGGCCAGCAGCGCCAGCACGTCGAACTCGCGCCTGGTCAGCGCCACCGGCTGCCCGGCCACCGTGACCTGCCTGCACTCCAGGTCGATGCGCACGTCGCCGACGCACACCACGTGGTCGCGCGGCGGCATCGGACGCGTGCCGCGCCGCAGCACCGCCTCCATGCGGGCCATCAGCTCGACCGTGCGGAACGGCTTGACCAGGTAGTCGTCGGCTCCCGAGCGCAGGCCGCGCAGCACCTCGCGCTCCTGCGTGCGCGCGGTGACCACGATGAGCGGCACCGCCGAGACGCGGCGCAGCCGGCGCAGCACGTCGAGCCCGTCCATGTCGGGCAGGCCCAGGTCGAGCAGCACGAAGTCGACGCCCCCCGCCAGGCGGAGGGCGTCGACGGCCAGGCCGGCGCGGGTGACCGAATGGCCGTGCCGGGCCAGCGCCGTGGTGAGCGCGGAGGCGAGACGATCGTCGTCCTCGACCAGGAGAACCCGCATGGTGCCAGGTTAGACGCGGGCGGTGACCGGATCCGACGGCTCGGCGCCCTCGCTGCGCGACAGCGCCGCGTCGCGGGTCTCGCGCATGGTCAGGTAGACGACCAGGGAGACGGCGGCGCAGGCGGAGACGTACCAGAAGAAGCCGGACTCGATGCCCTTGTCCTTGAACCACAGGGCGACGTACTCGGCGGTGCCGCCGAACAGCGCGTTCGCGATCGCGTACGGCAGCGCCACCCCCAGCGCGCGCACGTGCGTCGGGAACAGCTCGGCCTTCACCACGGCGTTGATCGAGGTGTAACCGGTCACGATCACCAGGCCGACGAGCGACAGGACGAGCGCGCCCCCGAAGCCGCTCGCCCCGCCCAGCGCGGTCATCAGCGGCACGGTCCCCAGCATCGACCCGATCCCGAACGTGATCAGCAGCGGCCGCCGCCCGATGCGGTCCGACAGCGCCCCGGCCAGCGGCTGCAGGCACATGAAGATGAACAGCGCGCAGAAGCTGACCAGCGTGGCCGTCTCCTTCGCCAGGCCCGCGGTGTTCGACAGGTACTTGGTGAGGTACGTCGTGTAGGTGTAGTACGCGACCGTGCCGCCCATGGTCAGGGCGATGACCAGCAGCGCCTCCTTCCTGTGCGCCAGGAGCTGCCTGATGGTGCCCTTGTCCCGGCGCTCCTCTTCCTCCTCGCCGTACGCCTCGGTCTCCAGCAGGCTGCGGCGCAGGTAGAACACGACGGCGGCGGCCACGGCCCCGACCACGAACGGCACGCGCCAGCCGTAGGAGTTCAGGGCCTCCTTCGACATCGTGTTCTGCAGGATGATCTGCAGGCCGAGGCCGACGAGCTGGCCGGCGGTCATGGAGACGTACTGGAAGCTGGAGGCGAAGCCGCGCCGGCCGCGCGGGGTGGCCTCGGTCAGGTACGTGGCGCTGGCGGCGTACTCGCCACCCACGGACAGGCCCTGGAGCAGCCGCGCGACCACCAGGACCAGCGCGCCGAAGTAGCCGACCGACTCGTACGTCGGCGCGATGGCGATCAGCAGCGCGCTGGCCGACATCAGCGTGACGGTGAGCGTGAGCGCCGCCTTGCGGCCCCGGCGGTCGGCGTAGCGGCCGAGCAGCCAGCCGCCGAGCGGGCGCATGAAGAAGCCGACGGCGAAGATGGCCGCGGTGTTGAGCAGCTTGGCCGTGTCGTCCCCGTCAGGGAAGAACGAAGCGGCGAAGTAGACGGCGAAGCTGCTGTAGACGAACCAGTCGTACCACTCGACCAGATTGCCGACGGAGCCGCCGATCACTGCCTTCCACGGCACGCGCGCTTTGTTCATGTGGGACCTCCTGGGGGGAGTGGATGCAGGCCAGAGCCTCTCCCCAGAAGGTTGTTCGGACAAGGTGCGGCGGCTCAGATCTAACGTGCGCTTAACATCGGGTTCTCCTCAGCGCAACGGGGGCGGGCGTCAGCGCAACGGGGGCCGGGCGTTCTTCGCGCGTTCGAGCGCCAGCTCCGCCCACCACTCGCCGCTCTCCGGCGCCACCACGCCGCGTTCGGGGTCCTTGTCGCCGTTCGTGCCGCGCCGGCACCGTCCGCCGGAGCTGCCGGCCCGTGTGATCCACAGGTAGGCGTCCGCCAGCTCCTCGCCCGTGTCGGTCGTGGGCCGCTCGCCGACGCCCCGGCCCGGCGGGTTGCACCACGTCTGCGGGTCTTTGTACTTCTTCGTCGGCGACCACGAGCCCTGGCCGTTCCTGGCCGTGTCCACCACGAAGTGCGGCAGGTCGCCGCCGGGGTCGGCGTCCTTCGGGCAGGTGGCGCCGCCCGTCCTGCGCATGACGGCGATGCAGGCCGACAGCGACTTGCCGTACTCGACGGCCTTGGGGGTGCGCTGGAAGGAGGCGGTGTTGACGAAGAACCCGTCGGCCTGGTCGATGCCCGCGCCGATCAGGCGCTGGGCCATGATCTCGGTGCCGGGGTAGAGGTCCTGGCTGCCGTCGAGGTAGACGGCCGTGCCGGGATGCCCGGTCTTGAGCGTGCGCACGGCCTCGCGCAGGTCGCGGTAGCGCTGCTCGGCCGTGCCGGCCAGCGTGCAGTCCTTGGTGCCGGGGAGGTTGACCAGGCTGGACGGCTCCAGGATGATCACGGCCTTGCGGTCCCCGATCTGGCGGGCGACGCCCTTGACCCACTGCTGGTAGACCGGCATCTCGCCCGCGCCGACGGCGGCGCAGTCGCCGCCGCCCGGCATGTAGTTGATCAGGAAGACGGGCACGCCGCCCGCCTCCTGCGCGGCGGTCACGGCGGTCTCGACCGTGGCCCTGACCTCGGGCTGGTTCAGGCGGATGGCATGAGGGACGGCGGCAAGCCGGTCCATGAGCGCGGCGTCGGCCGGGCGGTCCTTGCGCCACACGGCGGCCTGGCGGGCGGCGGCCTTCTCCTTCTCGGACCAGAAGGTGACGCCGTTCTCGCGCAGCGGGTTGCGGGGGGTCGCGGTGGAGGCCGGTTCCGTGGTGGCGGTGGCCGTGCGGGTGCTCGCGGGGCTGTCGCCGTGGGGCCACAGCAGGGCCGTGGTGGTGACGCCGGCGGCCGCCACCGCGACCGCCGCGCCCGTGGCCAGCAGCCTCATGCGCCGCTTCCCCGCCGTCGTCGCACCGGTCCCTTCGAAGGGAGAAGGGGGGAGGGTGGCGGGCGTCCCGGCGGCGGGGGAGGGAGAAGGCGGGAGGGTGGCGGGCGTCCCGGCGGCGGGGGAGGGGGGTGGGGTGGGGAGGGCGGCTGAGGGGGTGGCGGTGCTGAGGGCGTCCATCAGGTCCTGAGCCGTGGGACGGGCGGCCGGGCTCTTGGACAGCGACGCGGTCACCAGGTCGAGCAGCGGCCCCGACAACCCGCGCAGCTCGGGAGCCTCGTTGACGATGCGTAACAGGATCGTCGGCACCGAACCCGACCCGAACGGCGGCCGCCCCCCGGCGGCGAAGGCGACCGTGCAGCCCCACGAGAAGATGTCCGAGGCCGGCCCGACCCGCGACCCCGCCACCTGCTCGGGCGACATGTACGACGGCGTCCCCACGATCGCGCTGCTCATCTCCGACTCCGCCAGCCGGGCGATGCCGAAGTCGATGACCTTGGGCCCCACCTGGGACAGCAGCACGTTCGACGGCTTGAGATCACGGTGCACGACCCCGGCCCCGTGGATGGCCCGCAACGCCATCGCCATGGCCGCGGCCAGCCCGTCGAGCGCGGAGCCCTTGAGCGGCCCGGAGTCGCGCACCGCGTCGTCCAGGCTGGGCCCCTCGACGTACTCGGTGACCAGGTACGCCACGTCCGCGTGCACGTCGGCGTCGAGCACCGGGGCGGTGCAGAAGCGGGCGACCCGCCGGGCCGCGGCCACCTCGCGGGCGAACCTGCGCCGGAAGTCGGGGTCGGCGTCCATCCTGGCGTGGATGAGCTTGACGGCCACCCGGGCGCCGCCGGGGTCCTCGCCCAGGTAGACGACGCCCATGCCGCCCTCGCCCAGCCGGCCCACGAGGGCGTAGCGCCCCACCTGCCGCGGATCCGCGTCCCTCAACGCCTCCAACGTCATGACGTGTCAGGTTAGCCGGGGAAAGGTCAGACCGTCAGCCGCCACTCGTCCCACTCGTCGAGCAGCTCGAACCCCATGGCCTCGTTGATGGCCAGCATGTGGGCGTTGGACGTGGCGTTCCAGGTGATGATCCGCTCCAGGTGGGGCTCGCGCTCGCGCAGCCACAGCAGGTTGGACAGCTTGAGCAGCAGGCCCAGCCGATGACCGCGGTGCTCGCGCAGGACGGTGGTGTCCGCCTGGTGGCCCCAGCCGTCGGAGCGGTCGGCCGTGAGGTAGATCCGGGTGTAGCCGGCGGGCGCGCCGTCGGACTCGCGCCTGGCGATCATCGTGTAACAGGTCTCGCCGCCGAGCGTGACGCGCTCCTCGCGCAGGCGCAGGCGGTCGAGGTCGAAGGTCATGTCCTCGACGTCGGCGTCGCGCGGGGCGTCGTTCATGCCGCTCATCAGCGTGGCCAGGTCGGCCAGCAGCTCCGGACCGGCCGGGCCGACGAACCGCTCGACGCGGTAGCCCGGCACCTCGGGCAGCATGCCGCGCAGCGCGGCCCAGTCGGCCGTGCGCAGGTCGAGCGTGCGGCGGGCCTCCTGGAGCGCGACCGTCATCCCGTGGGCGCGGGCGAAGCGGGCGCCGACGCCGGTGGTGGGCGTCTCGGTGAGCAGCAGGGTGCGGCCGTGGGCGCGCATCCGGCCGAGAGCGTGCTCGAACAGCTCGCTGCCGAGGCCGCGGCCGCGCAGCTCGGGCCGGACCACGAGCGGGAACAGCCAGCCCATGTGCCGGTTGTCGGACTGGGGCAGCGCCAGGCTGTAGCCGCCGGCGACCTTGCCGCCGTCGCTCAGGACCCAGGACTCGACCCGGTCACCGGGCGGGCCCAGGAGGGCGATGACGGACAGGCGGCTGAGCGACAACTTGGGGCCGGGCTCGTGCGCGTGGGCGGCCAGGTAGGCGTCGTGCAGGCCCGTCATCAGCTCGCCCGGCCGGTCGAGGTCGATTGGCTGGATGTGCATCCCTCCAGCCAATCGCATCGGCGCCGCCTCCTGCCAGCCGTTTTACCGCCGGCCGGTGCTACTGCCGGTAGTTCTCCACCTCGCCGGCCGGGCGGACGGCCGCGCCGTCGGGGTCCTCGCCCGCGCCGCGCCGGGCCCGGCGCTGCCGGAGCAGGTCCCAGCACTGGTCGAGGGCCACCTCCAGTTGCTTGACCCGCGCGTGCTCCTCGTCGGAGGTGACCTCGCCCGCCGACAGCCTGCCGCGCAGCTCGTGCTCCTCGGCGACCAGAGCGCTGATCCTGGTGAGAATCTCGTCGTCCCGCATGCCCAAGACTCTAACGACTGCGTGATAGAACACGCCCTATGTCTGGTATCGCGCTGGTAAGGAAGCCCGGGCCCCGGATCGCCGAGGGCATCGTCACGCACATCGAGCGCGAACCCGTGGACCACGAACGCGCACGTCACCAGCACGACGCCTACGTCGCGGCGCTGGCCGCGGCCGGATGGCGGCCGGTCTACGCCGAGGACGCCGACCACCTGCCCGACGCGCCCTTCGTGGAGGACGCCGTGGTGGTCTCGGGGCGGCTGGCCGTGCTCACCCGGCCGGGCGCGCCGGAGCGGCGTCCGGAGGTGGAGTCCGTGGAGCGGGCCGTACGGGAGCTCGGCCTGAAGGCGGTCCGGATCGCCCGCCCCGGCACCCTGGACGGCGGCGACGTGCTCCAGGTCGGCCCCACCGTGTACGTCGGCAGGTCGGCCCGCACCGACGACGAGGGCGTCAGCCAGCTCGCCGCCCTGCTGCCCGAGCGGCGGGTCGTGCCCGTGGGCCTGCGCGGCGTGCTGCACCTGAAGTCGGCGGTGACCGCCCTGCCCGACGGGACGCTCATCGGCGATCCCGATCGCGTCGAGCTGCCCGGCCTGCTGGAACCGCCGGAGGAGCCGGGCGCGCACGTGGTGCCGCTGGGCGGCGACCGGGTGCTGCTGGCCGCCTCCGCCCCGAGGACCGCGGCGATGCTGGAGCGGCGCGGGCTCGTCGTGACGAGGGTGGACATCTCGGAGTTCGAGCGCCTGGAGGGCTGCGTCACCTGCCTGAGCGTGCTCATCCCGGACGAGTGATGACCCGCTCCCGGACGAGTGATGACCCGCGCCGGAATTTCGCGGCCCTGACCAGGTGTTTCACCATCGGTGGACCGATCGGCTCTCATGATGTGAGATCTAGGGCAGCGAATCCCGAGACGTCTGGTAGCGTGCTTGGCATGCTGCGCGGGCTGCTTCTTAGCTGCCGCGGCGAGGGCCTGTAAGGCCGGCTCCCTCGTCGCGGAGCCAGTCATGCGCGTCGGCCGCTTTCGACTCGACCGACGAGGAGCAGCAGACATGAACGCCCAGCAGCCCAGTCCCATGCCGGCCCATCGTTATCAGCCGTTCGAACCGATCCGGCTGACCGATCGCACCTGGCCCGACCAGGTCATCACCAAGGCGCCCCGGTGGTGCGCGGTCGACCTGCGCGACGGCAACCAGGCCCTGATCGACCCGATGGACTCCCACCGCAAGCTCCAGATGTTCGAGCTGCTGGTACGCATGGGCTACAAGGAGATCGAGGTGGGCTTCCCGGCCGCCTCCCAGACCGACTTCGACTTCGTCCGGCAGATCATCGACGAGGGCCGCATCCCCGACGACGTCGTCATCCAGGTGCTGACCCAGGCCAGGCCCGAGCTGATCGAGCGCACCTTCGAGGCGATCGAGGGCGCCAAGCAGGCCATCGTCCACCTGTACAACTCGACCTCCACCCTGCAGCGCCGCGTCGTGTTCGGTCAGGACAAGGAGGGCATCACCGCCATCGCCGTCGAGGGCGCCAAGCTGGTCAGGAAGCTGGCCGAGGCCACCGACGTCGACGTCTTCTACCAGTACTCGCCCGAGTCGTTCACCGGCACCGAGCTGGAGTACGCCGTCGAGGTGTGCGACGCCGTCAACGAGGTGTGGCAGCCCACCCCCGACCGCAAGGTCATCATCAACCTGCCCGCCACGGTCGAGATGGCCACGCCCAACGTCTACGCCGACCAGATCGAGTGGATGCATCGCAACCTGCGGCACCGCGACTCGATCGTGTTGTCGCTGCACCCGCACAACGACCGGGGCAGCGCCGTGGCCGCCGCCGAGCTGGGCTACATGGCCGGCGCCGACCGCATCGAGGGCTGCCTGTTCGGCAACGGCGAGCGCACCGGCAACGTGTGCCTGGTGACCCTGGGCATGAACCTGTTCTCGCAGGGCGTCGACCCCGAGATCGACTTCAGTGACATCGACGAGATCCGCCGCGTCACCGAATACTGCAACCAGCTGCCGGTGCACCCGCGTCACCCGTGGGGCGGCGAGCTGGTCTACACCGCCTTCTCCGGCTCCCACCAGGACGCCATCAAGAAGGGCTTCGAGCACCTGGAGCGCGACGCCGCGGCGGCCGGCACGCCGGTGGCCGAGTTCACCTGGGCGGTGCCCTACCTGCCGATCGACCCCAAGGACATCGGCCGCACCTACGAGGCCGTCATCCGGGTCAACAGCCAGTCGGGCAAGGGCGGCGTGGCCTACATCATGAAGGCCGACCACCAGCTCGACCTGCCGCGCCGGCTGCAGATCGAGTTCTCCAAGGTCGTGCAGGCCCGCACCGACGAAGGCGGCGGCGAGATCAGCCCCACCGCCATGTACGAGATCTTCCGCGACGAGTACCTGCCCAACCCGGCCAACCGCTGGGGCCGGCTGAGCCTCATGGCCCACCGCCACGAGTCGACCGTCGACGACAAGGACCGCATCGGCGCCGACGTGCGCCTCGACGGCGAGATCCGGGAGATCTCGGGCGTGGGCAACGGCCCGATCTCGGCCTTCATCGACGCCATCGCCGGCGTCGGCATCAAGGTGCGGGTCCTCGACTACGTCGAGCACGCGATGAGCGCGGGCAGCGACGCCAAGGCCGCCTCCTACCTGGAGTGCGAGGTCGACGGGCAGGTGCTGTGGGGCGTGGGCATCGACGCCAACACCACCACGGCCTCGCTCAAGGCCATCATCTCGGCGGTCAACCGCGCCGCGCGCTGACATTCTGGCGCAAGGGGCAGGGGTGCACGTGCGCTCCTGCCCCTTTCGTCTTGCCGGGACGTTCCGGTCACGCGGCGAGGCCGAGCGCCGCGGCGGCCAGCCGCAACGCGTGGTCGAAGGCCGCCCGCCGGTTGTCGATCGTGTTGTTGAACTGGCCGAACACCTCGAAGTTGACCCAGCCGTAGAGCGTCGACCAGGACGCCATCGCCCGCCACACCACGTCGTCGGGCACGCCGGGCATCAGGGCGCGGATGTTCTCGGCGTCCGCGGCCACCTCGGCGGGCGGCTCGGGGGTGGCCGGCGGGTGCAGCTCGCCCGCGTCCCAGGCGTCGGTGACGATCGCGCCGAGCACGGTGACGTCGCGCAGCCGGGCCGCGACGGTGTCCTGCGGCGCCTGGTAGCCGGGCACGGGCGAGCCGTAGAGCAGGGCGTACTCGTGGGGGTGGGCCACCGCCCAGTCGCGTACGGCATGGCCGGCGGCCAGCCAGCGGCCGAGGTGGGCCGTGCGCGGGCAGGCGGCCTCGGCCTGCTCGACGGCCTGGCCCAGCGCGTTGTAGCCGTCGATGATCAGGGCGGTCAGCAGGTCGTCGCGGCTGGGGAAGTAGCGGTAGATGGCCGAGGAGACCATGCCCATCTCCCGCGCCACGGCCCGCAGCGACAGGCCGCCCGCGCCGTCGGTGGCCAGTTGGCGGCGGGCGATGTCGGTGATCTCCCTGGTGAGCTCGGCTCTCACGCGCTCTCGCGCGGTACGGCTGGCTGTCATGCACAGCAGGTTATCAGAGCACCGGCAAAAAACGAGAGCACCGCTCTTGACGAGTGCCGCTCTTTTGAGAGAGCATTGCTCTCGTAAGCGAACAGCGCACCCCCTCAGGAGATCCCCATGCTCGCCCTCGCCAAGAACGCCAACGCCGCCCTGATGTTCTTCCTGGAGCTCGGCGTGCTGGGCGCGGTGGCCTACTGGGGCTTCACGCTCAGTCCCAACTGGGTGATCAAGCTCCTGGCGGGGCTGGGCGGCCCGGCGCTGTTCATCGCCGTGTGGGCGCTGTTCGGCGCGGGAGGCGGCGCGAACGCCACCATCCCGCTCACCGGCCTGGCCCGCGTCGCGCTGGAGATCGTCTGGTTCGGCGGCGGCGCGCTCGCGCTCTACGCCGCGGGCCGGGTCACCCCGGCGATCGTCTTCGCCGCCGTCTTCGTCGTCAACGCGCTGCTGCGCGTCATCTGGAAGCAGGTCTGATCATGGGTAAGCACGTCGTCGTGGGGTCCGGCCAGGTCGGCACGCACGTGGCCGCCAAGCTCGCCGCGCAGGGGCACGAGGTCGTCGTCGTGACCCGCTCGGGCCGCGGGCCGCAGGGCACGGTCAGGGTGGCCGCCGACGTGGCCGACCAGGCCCGGCTGTCCGAGCTGGCCAAGGGGGCCGACGTCCTCTACAACTGCGTCAACCCGGCCTACCACCGGTGGCTGACCGACTGGCCGCCGATGGCCGCCTCGTTCCTGGCCGCCGCGGAGTCGAGCGGGGCCGTGCTCGCCATCCTGGGCAACCTCTACCCGTACGGGCCCGTGTCCGGCCCGATGACCGAGGACCTGCCGCTGGCCTCCACCACCCCCAAGGCCCGGGTGCGGGCGAAGATCTGGCAGGACGCGCTGGCCGCCCACCGCGAAGGGCGGATCAGGGTGACCGAGGTGCGCGGCTCGGACTTCTTCGGCCCCGGCGCCACCGACCAGTCCCACCTGGGCACCCGCTTCATCCCCCCGCTCAGGGCCGGCCGGACGATCCGGCTGGTCTTCCCCGCCGACGTCCCGCACAGCTGGACCTACCTGCCGGACGTGGCCGACGCCCTGATCACCGCCGGCGCCGACGAGCGGGCCTGGGGCCGGCCCTGGCACGTGCCCACGAACGACCCGATGACCTTCCGCGAGGTCGGCGCCCGGATGGCCGCCCTGCTGGACCTCCCGGCGCCCAGGATGACCACGCTGCCGTGGCCGCTGCTGCGGGCGTCCGGGCTGTTCTCGCCCATGATCGGCGAGCTGCGGCACGTGCGCTACCAGTTCACCGCGCCCTACGTGCTCGACTCGTCGGCGTTTCAGCAGGTCTTCGGCGTCGCGCCTACGCCGGTGGAGGCCGCGCTGAAGGCTACGCTCGACGGATGAAGATAGCCATGATCGGCCTGGGCGACATCGCGGAGAAGGCGTACCTGCCCGTGCTCGCCGCCCAGTCCCTCGACCTCCACCTGTGCACCCGCAACACCGCGCGGCTCGACCGGCTCGGCGACGCCTACCGCGTCGCCGACCGGTCCACCAGCGTCGACGAGGTGATCAAGGCGGGGGTCGACGCCGCGTTCGTGCACGCCGCGACCGAGGCGCACCCGGAGATCGTCGAGCCGCTGCTCAGCGCCGGGATCCACGTCTACGTCGACAAGCCGATCGCCTACAGCCTGGCCGAGTCCGAGCGCCTGGTGCGCCTGGCCGAGTCCGAGGGCAGGTCGCTGATGGTCGGGTTCAACCGCCGCCACGCCCCCGGCTACGCGGGGCTCATGGCCCTTCCCCGTCATCTCGTGCTGATGGAGAAGAACCGCGACAACTACCCCGACGCGCCCCGGCGGGCCATCTTCGAGGACTTCATCCACGTCGTGGACACGCTCAGGTTCCTCGCCCCCGGCCCGGTCACCGAGACCAGGATCCGCACCCGCGTCCGCCGCGACCTGCTCGAACACATCGTCCTTGAGCTGTCGGGCGCCGGGTTCACCGCGATCGGCGTCATGAACCGGGTCAGCGGCGCCGCCGAGGAGACCTGCGAGGTCATGGGCGACGGCATCAAGCGGCGGGTGGTCAACCTCGGCGACGTCCTCGACTACGAGGGCGGCGAGACGCTCACCAGGCGGCCCGACTGGGTGCCGGTCGCCCGGCAGCGCGGCATCGAGCAGATCTGCCAGGAGTTCCTGCTCGCGGTCCGCGAGGGCCGGGTGATCAGCGCCGACGACGCCCTGATCACCCATGCCATCTGCGAGGAGGCCGTCAGCCTGGCTTCCTGACCCGCATCGACTCGTCGGCCCTGGCGAACATGCGGTCGAACGTCGTCCCGCCCAGCCGGGCGAGCACCGTGTAGCCGTCGGTGTCGCTCAGCGGGCTGGAGGAGGAGACCACGCCCGCCACCGAGTCGCCGTACAGCACCGGGCCGCCGCTCCCTCCGGCGGCGGCATGGCAGTTGCGGGTGACCATGAGCCCGGGGCCCACCGTCGAGCCCTCGACCGCGTCGCCCAGGCACCGGTACATCTGCGTGCCCGGGTAGCGTTTGCCCGCCGGGTAGCCGAGCAGTTCGAGCCCGCGCAGCCCGGCGCCGCGGCTCGTGCGCAGGGGCGGCAGGCCCTGGCCGACCACGTCCTCCAGCGGGCGCCTGCCCTTGACGACCCCGACCAGGCCGACGTCGTACGGCAGCACGTCGGGGGAGTCGGGGTTCGCCCGCCAGCGGTCCGGCGCCCACGTGCGCACCGCGGACCAGACGCCGTGCCGCGGGTTGCCCCTGTCGAACCCGGGCATGAAGACCAGCCGCTTGAGCGGCCGGCCGTCGTGGTAGAGGCAGTGCGCGGCCGTCAGCACCAGGCTGCGGCTGCGTGAGCCGATGATCGCGCCGCCGCACCACACGTCGGTGCGGGTGACGGGGTCATGGCCGAGCAGCACGCCGGTCAGCCGCCGCGCCCCCGTGTAGGGGCGCGGGACCGGCGCGTAGCCCAGGCGGTCGCCGTCCGGGGTCAGCACCTGGGGGACGGGGACGCTGCGCTGCGCGACATCGGTGAGGCCAGCCGGATCGAGCAGGACCAGAGACAGTACCAACCTGAGCACTTTCCCACTCTACGGGGAAGATGATCAATGCTCTGACCTGCGACACCAAGGTTTACCTAAGTGGGGGATTGTCATGCGTCGTACTGGGCGCCCAGGGCGCGCAGACGGGCGTGGGCGTCCTCGTACACCGAGGGGGCGCCCAGGTAGGTCTTGGGCAGCTTGGCGACCATGGTGTAGTTGGTGTCGCACACGTTCCCGACCGGCGCCTGGCCGGCCTGGCTGACGAGCTGGTACGCGTCCAGCGTGTCGAGCCCGGTCAGCTCCGACGTCCAGGTCACCAGGTCGTGCTGGCTGATGCGGTAGGCGTCCTCCAGGGGCCTGGCCGAGCCGGTGGACATCAGGTGCAGGTCGTCCTCCAGCCGGGGCCACGGCGTGGCCACGCCCTTGATCAGCTCGACCGCGACCACGGTGTTCATGGCCGACTCGACGGCCGTGCCGCAGACCTCGCCGTGCCCCTGCAGGCCGTGGCCGTCGCCGATCGAGAACATGCCGCCCTCGACGTTGACGCCCAGGTAGACGGTGACGCCGGCGCGCAGCTCGGGGGTGTCCATGTTGCCGCCGTGCGCGTCGGGGGTGATGGTCATGCGGGCCTCGTTCGCGCCCGGGGCCACGCCCACCGTGCCGTGCATCGGGTCGAGCGGCAGCGCCACGCTGAAGTCGCTGTTGCGCGCGTGGTAGACGGCCACGCCCTTGTCCACGTCGATGTCGTAGCGCCAGACCCGCTCCTCCAGCGGCGGCTGGAGCGTCGCCGTGGTGTGGGTGCCGGTCAGCGCGCCGAAGTGCGGGAACGTGGTGGAGACCGCCCAGTCGCGGGCCGGGGTGATCCGGACGAAGTGCAGCGCCAGCGTGTCGCCCGGCTCGGCCCCCTCCACGTGGAAGGGGCCGGTGACGGGGTTCAGGTACGGGAACTCGCAGACCCGCGACGGCAGGTCGTCCACGGTCCGCACCCGGCCGCCGAAGCAGTCCTCGGTGTACAGCTCCAGCACCGTCCCGGGCCGCACCCTGCCCAGGGCGGCACGGCCGCCGAAGGTGTAGCTGAGCTCCTCCGGCGTGGGGTGGTAGGAGACGACGTTCACTTGACCTCCGAGGGAAGAACGGGCCTGCGGCCGATGCGGTAGGTGACGACGAGGACGACGAGCCCGATCCCCAGCCAGACCAGGCCGACCGTCTGGGTCACCAGCTTGGTGTTGTACACCACGGCGGCCAGGACGAGGAAGCCTATCGCCGGCGCGATCACGTGGGCCCACACGTTCCTGCTGCCCCTGCGGAACCGGTAGTGGACGACGACGGCCACGTGCAGGATCAGGAAGGCGGTCATCGCGCCGAAGTTCACGAGCTGGCTGAGCAGGGCGATGCCGTCCTCGCGGCTGTTCATGTAGAGGCCGATGCCCAGCGACAGCACGGCGACCGCCAGCGTGGCGTTGACCGGCACCTGGTGCTTGGGGTGCACCTTGGCCAGGAACGAGGGGAGCATGCGGTCGCGGGCCATCGCGAACAGCAGCCGCGAGGTGGCCGCCTGCGCGACCAGCGAGTTGGCGAAGCCCCATGCGATGGCGGTGGCGACCGCGGTCAGCACGCTCAGCCAGTGGCCGCCGGCGAACTCCGCCATGCGGTAGAAGGCGTCACCGTTGGGGTCGCCCTTGGTGATCAGCTCGGCGCGGTCCGGCATGAGCAGCGCCGCGACCCACGTCTGCGCCACGAACAGCACCGCGGCCAGTCCGAGCGCGGCCACCATCGAACGGCCGAGCCGCCTGCCGTCCTCCTTGTTCTCCTCGGCCAGGGTGGAGATGCCGTCGAAGCCGAGGAAGGACAGCACCGCCGTGGCCGCCGCGCCGAACACCAGCGTCCAGCTGAACGTGGAGGACTCGAAGATCGGCGTGAACGCGCCCGCCTGGGCCTTGCCCTGCGCCAGCGCGATGCCGCCGACCACCAGGAAGATCGCCAGCACGGCCAGCTCGGCGACCAGCATCACCCGCGTGATGCGCGCGGTCATCTGGATGCCCATGTAGTTGACCGCGGTGTTGAGCAGCACGAAGATGATCAGCCAGCCCCACACCGGGATGCCCGGCACGAACGAGTTCATGGCCAGACTGGCGATGAGGTAGAGCAGCGACGGCACCAGGATGTAGTCGAGCAGGATCGCCCATCCGGCGATGAACCCGACCGGCGCCGAGATGCCGCGCCCGGCGTAGGTGTAGACGGAGCCGGCCATGGGGAACGCCTGGGCCATCTGCGAGTACGACAGCGCCGTGAACGCCATGGCGACCAGGCCGATGATGTAGGCCAGCGCGACCATGCCGCCGGACGACTGGAACACGCCGCCGAAGATGCCGAACGGTGCGATCGGCACCATGAAGATCAGGCCATAGATCATCAGGTCGGCGAAGCCAAGAGAGCGTTTGAGCTCTTGGCGGTAGCCGAACTGCTCAACGGTGCTCATAAGTGCGCGGCTCCTTGTCGAAGGTTGGGGGGCGATTGGCACCTTAGAGCCAAAGCTTTCTAGTGAAAAGGTTTCTCAAGCAAGAAATCCAGGCCGTCCGCCCTGCCGAGGTGCACCGTGCGCCGCACCTGCCGGTTCAGCAGCGTGAGCGGGCCGCGCGCGCTGACGATCGTGGTGCCGTCGGCGACCGCGTCGAGGGCGGGCACGGCCAGGCTGCCCGCCCGTGCCGACAGGGCGGCGAGCATCGCGACGGCCTCGTAGCAGCCGTGGCCGTGGGCGTTGAGCATGGGGGCGTGCGGGCCGAAGCGTTTGGCGTACCGCTCGGCGAAGTGCAGGCTGGCCTCGGTCGGCAGGTCGCGGAAGTAGCCCATCGACGCGTAGAGCTCGCCGGTGCCGTCGCCGCCGATGCCGAGCAGGCCGTGCTCCTCCAGCGCCCCGCACAGCCGGGCCGCGCCGAGGCCGGCGGCCGCGTAGGCCCGGTTGAAGGCGACCAGGTCGCTGCCGATCAGCGTGAGCAGGATCGCGTCGGGGCGGGCCTCGGCGATCCGGCCGAGCCAGGAGGCCGCCTCGCCGTACCGGACGAACGTCTCGCCGACGACGGTCGCGCCGCGCGCCCGCAACCGGCGCCGGGCGCCCGCGTGCACCAGGCGCGGCCAGACGTAGTCGTTGCCCAGCAGGTACCAGCGGCGCGCCCGGTGGACGCTGACCAGCCATTCGATGCCCGGTTCGAGCTGCCTGCCGGGGGTCTCGCCGAGGAAGTAGACGCCCGGCGCGTGCCCCCCGCCCTCGTACGGCGGCGCGTACACGAACGGGACCCGCCCGCCGAGGGCCGCGACCACGTCGATCCGCACGTCGCTCGCGTGCGTGCCCACCACCGCCTCGACCGTGCCGGACGCGACCAGGCCGGCCACCTCGGCGGCCACCTCGCGCCCCGGCCGCCCGCCGTCGACCAGCACCAGCTCGACCTGCCTGCCGAGCACGCCGCCCCGGGCGTTGACCTCCTCGGCGGCCAGCAGCGCGCAGTTGATCGCGCACGGCCCCACCAGCCCGAGCACCCCCGACACGGGCACGACCAGGCCGATCCGGACCGCGTCCGAGGGGATGAGCCGGGCCTCGAAAGGATCGACGATCGCCGCCACGCCGACGAGTATCCTCCGAACTAGCTCTCTGGTGAAAGGACCTGATCTGTCATGGCTAAATCCGGGCTGGGGTCCTCACTCGCGTACGTGCTCAGCCGCGCCGAACGCGAGGTCACGCGCGGCCTGGCGGCGACCCTGGCCGGCGAGGACGTCACCGTCGAGCAGTGGCGCATCCTGCGCGCGCTGGCCGACGGGCGCGGCCACTCGATGGGGGAGCTGGCCGAGGCGGTGCTCATGCCGCACCCGACGCTCACCAAGGCGGTCGACCGGCTGATCGACCGGGCACTGGTCCACCGGGGCGCGTCGGCGGGCGACCGGCGGCGGGTGGCGGTGTTCCTGGCCGACCGGGGGCGCGACCTGCTGGCCCGCGTGGACGGCGCGGTGGCCGAGCACCACCGGGCCATCGCCGCCGCGTTCGGCCAGGAGCGCACCGAGCGGCTGATGCGCGAGCTGGAAGAGCTGGCCGCGGCCCTCGACCGGGCCTCGGCGCAGGAGCCGGGCCCCGTCAGTCCAGCCAGTACGTGTCGTGGCGGATGAAGAACTCGGCCTTCTCCTCCTCGCTCTTGCCGGCCAGGTCGAGCAGCCCCTCGAAGTAGCCCTCGCGAGGGGCGCCGGGGGCGAAGTGCAGCAGCATGGTCGCGGGCTCGCCGGACTCGTTGCGGAAGGCGTGCACGCCGCCCTCGGGCACGTGCACCCAGTCGCCGGGGCGGGTGTCGATCCAGCGGCTGCCGTCGTAGATCCGCACCGATCCGTCGAGGACGTAGAACGACTCGGAGATCGACTTGTGGAAGTGGGGGCTCGGGCCGGACGGCTCGGGCCCCATCACCCAGCGGTAGAGCCCGAACTGGCCGTTGGTGGTGGCCCCGGTGGCCAGGTAGTGGACGGTGTTGCCGGTCGGGTAGGTCAGCTCGGGGCCGTGCTCGTAGGGCCGGTACGTGGCCGACAGCTCGCCGGTGTCGCCCGAATAGCGTGGTTCCGGATAGGTCATGAGGCCATCCTGCCCGACCCGCCCGCGATCAGCTCTCGCGGTTCTTCCCGTCGTGGCCGGACCACAGCAGCAACGCCAGGCCCGCGACCGCGAGCCCCAGGTAGGCCGCCAGCGGCAGCTCCACGAACCGCCCCACGAACCCCCACTCCGTGTCGAACCAGACGCGCCCGGCGAACCCGCCGAGCCCCTGGATGATGGCCATGACCCCGATGAAACCCCTCATGACCCCGACCGTCGCAGAACGGGACCCGCCCCGGCATCCGACCTTGGGCGGGTCACGTGCGACCAAAGTAGGTCAGGGGTAGAGGCCCCGCATGCTGTGGGCCTCGGCGACCCGGCCCACGCCGATCACGTGCGCCGCCTCCCGCAGCGTCAGCCCGCGTTCGGCGGACATCGACTTGACCTCGGCGAAGGCGCCCTCCATCAGGTCGCGCAGCTTCACCTCGACCTCGCGGGAGCTCCAGGAGAAGGCCTGCATGTTCTGCACCCACTCCAGGTAGGACACGATCACCCCGCCCGCGTTGGCCAGGATGTCCGGCACGACGGTGGTGCCGTTCGCGGCCAGGATCTCGTCGGCCTCCGGCGTGGTGGGGCCGTTGGCGCCCTCCACGATCAGCCGGGCGCGCACGCGGGGCGCGTTGGCCTCGGTGATCACGCCTTCGAGCGCGGCCGGGACGAGGACGTCCACGTCCAGCTCGAACAGGTCGTCGTGGGCCATCGCGTCGGCGTGCGGGTAGCCGGCCACGCCGCCGGTCTCGGCCACCCAGGCGCGCACGCGGGCGACGTCGAGGCCGCCGGGCGCGTAGAGCGCGCCGGTGACGTCGGAGACGGCGACGACCTTGCAGCCCTCGTCGGACAGGTACTGCGCGGCCAGCGCGCCCACCTTGCCGAAGCCCTGCACGGCCACCGTGACGCCCTCCGGCGAGCCCCCGAGCGCGGCCAGGGCGGCGATCTGCACGCCGCGCGAGGTCGAGCCGGTGCGGCCGAGCGAGCCGCCGAGCGTCATCGGCTTGCCGGTGACCACGCCGGGCACCGAGTAGCCGGCGTTGACGCTGTAGGTGTCCATGATCCAGGCCATGGTCTGCTCGTCGGTGCCGACGTCGGGGGCCGGGATGTCCTTCTCCGGGCCGATCAGCGGCAGGATCTCGTTGACGTAGCGGCGGGTGAGCCGTTCGAGCTCGATGGTGGTCAGCGCGCCCGGGTCCACGGCCACGCCGCCCTTGGCGCCGCCGTACGGGATGCCGACCAGCGCGCACTTCCACGTCATCCACATCGCCAGGGCGGTGACCTCGTGGATGTCGGTGCTGGGATGAAAGCGGATGCCGCCCTTGGCCGGGCCGCGCGAGACGTTGTGCTGGACGCGGTAGCCCTGGACGACGTCCATGCGTCCGTCCTCGCGGCGCACCGGGACCGAGACGGTCAGCGAGCGGCGGGGCGTGGCCAGCATCGTGCGGAGGCCGTCGTCGAGCCCGAGGTGGGCGGCGGCCTGGTTGAGTTGGTGGAGAGCGGAGTCGAGCGCTTGTTGACCAGGTGTGATCAGCGCCGGCGTCTTTGACGGCACCATGATGCTCATGGTCGGGTTTCCTCCTGTATGCGCGCCCATTTTGCGGGAGAAGGCGCCGTTGCCTTCCCTCTTGGGCGTGTTGTCTCGATCATCCTAGGCCGGGCAGTTTGACCTTGCCTAGGTTATGAAGGCCTATCCAAGCCGTTGATCAACGTGCTGGGAACGTGCCACTCTGGCAGGCTATCGAGCGAGAGTGTGCCGAATCGTCGAAAACCGGAGGGTTGGATGCCCGAACTCGTGGTTGGGCCGATGTTGCGTCACGTCGACTCGGTCAGCGCCTCGATCTGGGTGGAGACCAGCGAGCCCTGCACGGTCACCGTCGAGACGGCAGACGGGGCTTATCGGTCGCCCACCTTCACCGTGCACGGTCACCACTACGCGATCGTGGATCTCGTTGACCTGTCCCAGGATATCGCCTCCTATTCCGTCAGCCTCGACGGGGACCAGGTCTGGCCGCTGACGGGTCGCCCGGCCAGCCGGGTGCGGCTGCTGCCCGCCGAAGGGCCCCGCAGGCTGGCGTTCGGGTCGTGCCGCACCAGCGTGCCGCACGACTCGGCGCACGTCCGCACCCACGGCGACGACGTGCTGCGCGCCTACGGCGTGAGCCTCATGCGCGCCGACGAGGAGGAGTGGCCCGACCTGCTGCTGCTTCTCGGCGACCAGGTCTACGCCGACAGCCCCTCGCCCCAGATGCTCGACTACATCCACGCACGCAGGACCACCGAGCCGCAGGGCGAGATCGCCGACTACGAGGAGTACGCCGAGCTCTACCGCCAGGCGTGGACCGACCCGGAGATCCGCTGGCTGCTGTCCACCGTGCCCACCGCCATGATCTTCGACGACCACGACCTGCGCGACGACTGGAATACCTCCCAGCCCTGGCGGGAGAAGATGGCCCTGACGAGCTGGTGGCCGCGCCGCGTGGTGGCCGGGCTCGGCGCCTACTTCGTCTACCAGCACCTCGGCAACCTGACCCCGGCCGAGCGCGCGGCCGACCCGCTGGTGCGCGAGCTCACCGAGGGCGGCGGCGACGGCGGCCCGGCCCTCGACGCCTTCGCCGCCAAGGCCGACGCCGAGCCGAGCAGCAACCGCTGGAGCTACACCCGCGACCTCGGGCACACCCGGCTCATCATGATCGACACCCGGTGCGCCAGGCAGCTCACCCCCGGCGACCGGCGCATGCTCGACCCCGAGGAGTGGGCCTGGCTCCAGGAGCAGGCCGCCGCCCCGGCCGAGCGGCTGGTCATCGGCTCCTCGATCCCGTTCCTGCTGCCCGAGGGCGTGCACGGCGTCCAGAACTGGAACGAGGCGCTGTGCGACGGCAAGTGGGGCCGTACGGTGCAGCGGTGGTCGGAGCAGCTGCGCCAGGCCGTCGACCTGGAGCACTGGGCGGCCTTCCGGCGCTCGTTCGAGGACCTGGGCAGGCTGCTGGTCCGGCTCGGCAAGCCGGCGGTGATCCTGTCCGGCGACGTCCACTACTCCTACCTGGCCAAGGCCTCGGCCGGGCAGATCTACCAGGTCGTCTGCTCGCCGATCCGCAACCCGCTCAGCCGGCTGCTGCGCTGGGCCAACGTGCTCACCCAGTTCGGGCTGGCGACGCTGGTGGGCAGCCTGCTGGCGCGGCTGGCGGGCATCCCGCGGCCGCCGTTCCGCTGGCGGGTGACCAAGGGCCCGCTGTTCCAGAACGCGCTGGCCACGCTGACCTTCCCCGACACCATCACCTGGTACGAGTCGGTGGGCGACGGTGTCCGGCCGATCGACTCGGCCCGGCTGGCGTAGAAATGACCTATGAATGACGACCAGTACTCCAGGGCCGTGCCGTTCTACGACCTGTGGCACGAGGACGGGCACGTCCCCGAGATCCGCGAGCTGCTCCCGCCCCTGCTGAAGGGGGTGCGGGGTGGCGTCATGGAGATCGGCGCGGGCACCGGCCTGATCACCGAGGTGATCGTGCGGGCGACGGAGGGCGAGGTGTTCGCCGTCGAGCCGGCGCTGGCCATGCGGTCGGTGCTGCTGTCGCGGCTGGCCGCCGACGAGGAGGCCCGGCGCCGGGTCACCGTGCTCGCCTGCGGGGCGCTCGACGTCGACGTCGACGAGCCGGTGGCGGCCGTCGTGATGATCTCGGTGCTGCAGGCGTTCCCGGCCGGGCGGCGGGAGGAGTTGTGGCGGGTGCTGGCCAGGCAGCTCGAACCGGGCGGGCTGCTGCTGTTCAACTGGCGCGAGCGGCCCGCGCCCACGCCCGGTGAGCTGGAGCTCATGGGCTCCTACCAGGTCGGGCGGCACGCCTACGAGGTCTGGGGCCAGGTGCTCGACGTCACCGGCGAGACCGTGCGCTCCCGCTTCCTCTACCGGGTCAGGCAGCGCGGCGTGGTGATCGGCGAGGACGAGGTGACCAGCGAGGCCCACCGGCCCGGCGGCGACCGGCTCGCCGCGGAGCTGACGGCGGCCGGGTTCACCAGGGACGAGGCCCCCGACGGCCTGGCCGCCTGGCGAAAGCAGGGAAAGGCGGCATAACCCGAAAAAGGTGGAACCGGGCTTCCGGGTGCGGCCAACAACAGGGTGACCGCATGAGAGAGGACCGGATGTGGTGAGTGTCGAGGACACAACCGCAACGCTGGATGACTCGACCCTGATCGGGCATTCGCTGAGCGATCCTGAGCGTTTCGCCGCGCTGTTCGACCGGCACGCCGACGAGATCCACAGGTACGCCGCCCGCCGCCTGGGCGCCGAGCTGGCCGACGACGTGACGGGGGAGGTGTTCCTCGTCGCCTTCCGCGGCCGCGGCCGCTACGACCGCACCCTGCCCGACGCCCGTCCCTGGCTGTACGGCATCGCCACCAAGGTCGTGTCCCAGCACCGCAGGGCCGAACGGCGGCGCACCGCGGCCATGGCCAGGGTCGGCGCCGAGCGTCCGGGCACGTTCGACGAGCGCAGCGCCGACCGGGTCACCGCCGCGCAGCTCCAGCCCCGCCTGGCCAGGGCGCTGACCAGGCTCAGCGCGGGCGAGCGCGACCTGCTGCTGCTCGTGGCGTGGGCCGACCTGACCTACGAGGACGCCGCGCGCGCCCTCGGGGTGCCCGTCGGCACCGTCCGGTCCAGGCTGCACCGGCTCCGCGTCAAGGTACGCAGGGCGCTCGGCGGCATCGATCCCTTCGCAGAGGAGCCCCAGCATGGATGACGAGATCCGGACGTTCGCCGACGGCAGGCCGCCGGCGCCGCCGTACGAGCCGCAGGCCCGCGCGCGGGCCAGGGAACGGCTGCTGGCCGAGGCGCGCGGCGGGCGGCGCCTGCGGCTGCCGAGGCTGGGCTGGCAGACGGCCGCGGCCTTCGGCGTCACGGTCGTCCTGGTCGGCGGCGTGGCGGTGGCGCTGTCCGGCCAGGGCGGGACGGACGCCCGCCCGGCCACCTCCGTGCTGCTCACGGCCGGCGAGCTGAACCCCCGGCCGGACCAGTTCATCCTGATCGAGTCCGACACCATGTACGGCTCGCGCTCGGTCGACGCCTCCGGCGGGCAGAGCCGCTACCTCTACCGCCAGCACCGCAGGATCTGGAAGTCCGTGGACGGCAGCAAGGACGGCCTGCTGCAGATCGAGGGCCGCGAGCCGCGCCCCTGGCCGGGCCAGTCGCTGCCGGCGAACGCCACGAGCTGGCGGGGCAGCGAGTGGAACCGGCTGGCCGCCTGCCCCGACCGGCGCGGCCCCTACCGCGACGACTACGCCTACCTGAGCACGCTCCCGGCCGAGGCCACGGCCATGCGCGAGCGCCTGTACCAGCCGGCCCCCCAGGGCGGCAAGGACGCCGATCCCGACGCCGTCGCCTTCACCCGCGCCGGCGACCTCGTCAGGGAGAACTACCTGCCCAAGGCGCAGCGCGACGCCCTGTTCGAGGCGGTCAAGTCGATCCCCGGCGTCGAGGCGGCCGAGGGCGTCGCCGACTCCTCGGGACGCGTGGGCGTGGCGCTGGGCCGGGTCGCCGACTGGGGCGTGCGCGAGGAGCTGATCTTCGATCCGGCCGGGCACACGTTCCTGGGCGAGCGGCAGGTCGTGGTCGACGCCAAGGCGGGCGCGCCGAAGGACAGCGTCCTGGCGTTGACGGCCCAGCTCGACGTCTCCGTGGTGGACGCCCCGCCGCAGGCCCCCGACGCCGCCTCCGACGCGAGCTGCATGCCGGAGAGCGTGGCCCCCACACCCGTTCCGTCGGAGTCCGGCTCGACGGCGACGGAGCTGCCGACGGCCGAGGCGACGATCACCTTCACCCCGGAGCCGACCAGCGAGCCCGCGGCCGAGTCGACCGGCGAGCCGGAGACCGAGCCGACCGAGCCGACCGGCACGCCGCGGCCGACGGTGACGCGTACCGTCACCCCTACCCCGATGGAGAGCGCCCCCGCCGGCTCATGACCCCGGGCCGGCCGACCAGCCGGCAGGCCCACCGGGCGCGCCGTCACGGCGGCGCGCCCTTGGGGGGCAGCGGCCGTTTCCTGGAGGGCCGCCGGCCGAAGTACGGCGGGCGGCGTTACCAGGGGAAGCCGTGAAAGACCTAGAGGTCTTCGAGGACGGCGGCGAGCTGGTCGACCGCCCAGACCAGGTCCTCCTCGGAGATCACGATCGGCGGCGCGAGCCGGATCGTGGACCCGTGGGTGTCCTTGGCGAGCACGCCGCGCGCCATCAGCGCCTTGGAGACCTCGCGCCCGGTGCCGAGGGCAGGGTCGATGTCCACGCCCGCCCACAACCCGCGCCCGCGCACCGCCACCACGCCCTTGCCGGCCAGCTCGCGCAGCCGCGCGTGCAGCACCTCGCCGAGCCGGGCGGCCCTGGCCTGGAACTCGCCGGTGTTCAGGATGTCGATGACGGCGATGCCGACCGCGCAGGCCAGCGGGTTGCCGCCGAAGGTGGACCCGTGCTGGCCCGGCTTGATGACCCCGAGGACGTCCTCGTCCGCGGCGATGGCCGAGACCGGCACCACGCCGCCGCCGAGCGCCTTGCCCAGGATGTAGACGTCGGGGACGACGTTCTCGTGGTCGCAGGCGAACGTGCGGCCGGTGCGCCCGAGGCCCGACTGGATCTCGTCGGCGATCATCAGCACGTTGTTCTCGGTGCAGATGCGCCGGACCTCGGTCAGGTAGCCGTCCGGCGGCACCAGCACGCCCGCCTCGCCCTGGATCGGCTCGACGAGCACGGCCACCGTGTTGTCGTCGATGGCCTCCCTGATCGCCTCGGCCGAGCCGTAACGCACGATCCTGAACCCGGGCGTGTACGGCCCGAACCCGTCGTGCGCGTCGGGGTCGGTGGAGAAGCTGATGATCGTGGTGGTGCGGCCGTGGAAGTTGTCCTCCATCACGATGATGTTGGCCTGCTCCGGCGCGACGCCCTTGACCTCGTAGCCCCACTTGCGGGCCACCTTGATCGCGGTCTCGACGGCCTCGGCGCCGGTGTTCATCGGCAGGATCATGTCCTTGCCGGTGAGGTCGCCGAGCCCGGCGCAGAACTGGGCGAACTGGTCGTGGTAGAAGGCCCGGCTGGTCAGCGTGAGGTTCTTCAGCTGCTCCTGGGCGGCCTCGATGATCTTCGGGTTGCCGTGGCCGAAGTTCAGTGACGAGTAGCCCGACAGGCAGTCGAGATAACGCTTGCCCTCGACGTCGGTGACCCACGCGCCGTGCGCCTCGTGGATGACCACGGGCAGCGGATGGTAGTTGTGCGCGCTGCGGCGCTCGCTTACTTCGATCAGCTCTGCGCTGGTGCTCATGTTACTTCTCCCCCCTGATCTCCAGTGTGCAGCACTTGGGACCGCCGCCCGCCTTGCGCAGCTCCGACAGCTCGACCGGGATCACCTCGTAGCCGTGCCGCTTGAGCTCCAGCTGGAGCCCGGACGCCTCGGAGTTGATCACCACGTTCCGGCCGTCGCTGACCGCGTTGAGGCCGAGCACCTCGGCGTCCTCGGCGGTCGCGATCACCGCGTCCGGGAACATCGCGCGCAGCACCTCCTGGCTGCCCTGGGAGAAGGCGCCGGGGTAGTAGGCGACGTTGCGGCCGTCGAGCGGGAACAGCGCGGTGTCCAGGTGGTAGAAGCGCGGGTCGACCAGCTTCAGCGAGACGACCGGGCGGCCCAGGTACTCCTGCGCCTCCTGGTGGGCGACCACGTCGGTGCGGAAGCCGGTGCCGGCCAGGATGACGTCGTCGAGGGTGAGGAAGTCGCCCTCGCCCTCGTTGACGTGCGTGGGCTCCAGCGTCGGGTAGCCGCGCTCGACGAACCAGCGCAGGTAGGCCGGGCCCTCGGGGCCGCGCTCGGGGAAGGTGAAGCGGGCGCCGTAGACCCGGCCGCCGACGACCAGCGCGCCGTTGGCGGCGAACACCATGTCGGGCAGACCCTCGATCGGGTCGATGAGGCTGACCTGGTGCCCGAGCTCCTCGTACGCCGACTTCAGCCCTTCCCACTGCCGGATCGCCACCTCACGGTCGGCGCCGGCCTCGGGGTCCATCCACGGGTTGATGGCGTACTCGACCGCGAAGTAGTCCGGGCGGCACATGAGGAAGTGTTTGGGCATGCAGGGCTCCGTCGTCGTCAGTTCAGGGGAAGTCCCGTATCGGGGAGACGGGGACAGCCTAAGAATTGACGTTTGCGCAGGCCAAGCGGTCCGCATTGCGCGTTGGCGCAGGTCTGTTGCGTCTATCGCCCGACGACGTGCGATCCGTTGCGCGACTCCGTCAGGGCGGCTCCCGGAGGGATGTCGACGAGCCGTGACAGCACGATCGAGCTCTTGGTCCGCACCACGAAAGCCTCCGCCGCGATGCGCTCGATGACCCGCTCGACGTGCCGCACGTCGGTGGCCCTGATGTGCAGCAGCGCGTCGGCCTCGCCGGTGATCGTGGCCGCCGCCACCACCTCGGGGAACTTGGCCACCGCCAGCGCGATGTCCGACGGCTTGGTCTTGCCCTGGCAGAACAGCTCGACGTACGCCTCGGTGGTCCAGCCGAGCGCCTGCGGCGCGACCCGCGCGCTGAAACCGGTGATCGCCCCGCTCTTCTGCAGCCGGTCGACCCGCCGCTTGACGGCCGACGCGCTCAGCCCCACCTGCTGGCCGATGTCCGCGTAGGTCGCGCGGGCGTCGTCGACGAGCGCCGCGATGATGTCACGATCGAGCCGGTCCAGTTCCACGGGCTCTGTATACCGCCTGGCCAGGCTGGCGCGCGACGAGCGCCGCGCGGGAGACTGGGCGTTCGGTCCACTGCCGGAGGATTGCCGCCACATGAATATCGCACGTTTTCCCGAGGGTTTCGTCTGGGGGGTCTCGACGTCGGCCTTCCAGATCGAGGGCGGCACGGCCGCCGACGGCCGCGGGCCGTCCATTTGGGACGCCTTCGCCGGTGGCCCGGCCGACGCCTGCGACCATTACCACCGATATCGCGAGGACGTCTCGCTGATGAAAGAGCTGGGAATGGCCGCGTACCGGTTCTCGGTGAGCTGGCCGCGCATTCTTCCGGACGGGTCGGGAAAGGTGAACCCGGCCGGTCTCGACTTTTACCAGCGGCTGGTCGACGCCCTGCTGGAGGCGGGCATCACGCCGTTGGCCACCCTTTATCACTGGGATCTGCCGCAGGCGCTGCAGGAGCGCGGGGGATGGCCGTCCCGCGACACCGCCCGCTGTTTCGCGGACTACGCGGCGATCGTGGCCGAGCGGCTCGGCGACCGGGTCGCCACCTGGTTCACCGTGAACGAGCCGTGGGTGGCGGCCTTCGTCGGCCACGGCTCGGGGGTGCACGCGCCGGGCCGGCGGTCGGCCGCCGAGGCGTTCAGGAGCGCCCACCACCTGCTGCTCGCCCACGGCCTGGGCGCCCAGGCCCTGCGCGCCGCCGGGGCCGCCGAGGTGGGGGCCGTGCTCAACTTCTCGCCCGTGCTGACGCCGGCCCAGGTCGGCGACTTCGACCGGCCGCTGTCGCAGGAGGACGCCGAGGCCGTGGCCAGGATCGACGCGCTCGTCCACCGGCAGTTCCTCGACCCGATGCTGCGCGGCGCCTACCCCGCCGACCTGCTGCCGGTCATCGAGGAGCACGCCGGGCTCGGGCACGTCCACGACGGCGACCTGGCCGACATCGCGCAGCCGCTCGACCTGCTCGGCGTCAACTACTACGCGCCGGCGGTCGTCCAGGCGCAGCCCGGCGAACCGGCCGACCCGGCTTATCCAGGAAGCGCGGGCGTGCTTTTCAGCACCATTCCCACGGCGGTCACCGCGATGGGCTGGCCGATCGTCCCGAACGCCCTTTCCCGGTTACTTCGGCGGCTCGCCGGCGAACATCCCGACCTTGAACTGATGATCACCGAGAATGGCGCCGACTTCGTCGACACGGTCACTCCCGACGGCATTCACGACGTCGATCGCGTGCAATTCATCGAGGAACACCTGCGGGCCCTGCGGACCGCCGTCGAGGAGGGCGCGAACGTCCGCGGATATCTCGCCTGGACGCTGCTCGACAATCTCGAATGGGCCGAGGGGTACCGGCGCAAGTTCGGCCTCGTGCACGTCGACTTCGACACCCAGCGCAGGCGGCCCAAGGACAGCGCGCTGTGGTACCGCGACGTGATCAGGCGCAACGGCCTGACCGAGGCCCCGCCCAGGCGTCCCACGCTGGAGACGGTGGCCGCCCGCGCCCGCGTCTCCCGGGCCACGGTCTCCCGCGTCGTCAACGGCGAGGCGTCGGTCAGCCCCGAGGTGCGCTCCACGGTCCTGCAGGCCGTCAAGGAGCTCGGTTACGTGCCCAACGCCGCCGCGCGCAGCCTGGTGACCCGGCGCACCGACACCGTGGCGCTCGTGTTGTCGGCGCCCAGGCGCGCCGCCGACCCGATGGTCGCGGCCGTCGTCCAGTACGTGACGAGCCTGCTGGAGGGCGCGGGCAAGCAGATCACCCTCATGCTCGCCGACACCGCCGAGAGCCGGCGCCGCATCGTCCGGCACGCCGAGGCGCGCCAGGTGGACGGCGTCGTCCTGCTGCCGCCCGAGCGGGGCGACACCCTGGCGGAACGGCTCTCGCGCACCGGCGTGCCGCTCGTGCTGCTGGGCCGGCCGCCGGTCGCCTCGCTGGTGCCGTACGTGGACGCCGACAACGCTGGGGGCGCGGCGGCGGCCACCGAGCACCTGCTGGCCACCGGCCGCCGCCGGATCGGCGTGATCTGCGGCCCGATGGACCTGGTCGCCACCCAGGACCGGCTCGCCGGCCACCGCGCGGCCCTCGACCGCGCCGGGCTGCGGCCCAGGCTGGCGATCGGCGACCTGACCCGGGCCTCCGGCACGGCGGCGGCCGAGCAGCTCCTCGGCGACGCCCCCGACCTGGACGCGATCTTCGCGGCCGACGACCAGATGGCGATCGGCGCCCTGCTGGCCGCCCGCGCCGCGGGCCGGCGGGTGCCGGGCGACCTGGCGATCGTGGGCTTCGACGACATCGACGCCGCCTCGGCCACCACCCCGGCCCTCACCACCGTCCGGGCGCCCGTCAGCGAGCAGGCGCTGGCGCTGGCGCGGCTGCTGCTGTCGCGGCTGGAGGGCCGGAGCACCACGCCGGTCGTCCTGCCCACCCGGCTGGTCGTGCGGGAGTCGGCCTAGATCTGCCGCTCGAACAGGCGCGGGAAGACCTTGGACACCTTCGACAGCAGGTACTCGCCGTAGGTGCCGGTGAAGTCGACCTGGCCGTCCCAGCGCTCGCCGGCGGCGTAGGGGAGGGGCGGCACCACGCTGTCCCAGCCGGGGTCGAAGAAGAACGGGTAACTCAGGCGCTCGTTGCCGCTGAGATTGCGCACGCGGTGCGGGGTCGAGCGGTAGCGGCCGCCGGTGAGCTTGTCGAGCATGTCGCCGATGTTGCAGACGAACGTGCCCGGCAGCGGCGGCGCCTCGATCCAGCCGTCCGCCGTGCGGACCTGGAGGCCGCCGTTGGCGTCCTGGAGGAGGAGGGTGAGCAGGCCGTAGTCGGTGTGCTCGCCCACGCCCCAGGTCTCGTCGTCGTCCGGGGGCGCGGGCGGGTAGTGGAAGATGCGGAACAGGATGGTCGGGTCCGCGGTGTAGCCGGTGCGGAAGTAGCTCTCGTCCAGGCCCAGGCTGAGCGCGATCCCCGACATGACCGCCTGCGCGACCTCCGTCATCGTGTCCAGGTAGGCGAGCACGGCCTCGCGCAGCTCGGGCACCTGGACGGGGAACTGGTTGGGGCCGTGCAGCGGGAGCGGGCCGGGCGGCTGCTCGGCGCCGAAGTAGACGCCCTCCTTCAGGTCCGGCCGCCCGGAGGTCAGCTCGCCGCCCACCGGGAAGAAGCCGCGCCAGGCCGGGCCGCCGCGGTCCATCGAGATCTCGTCCTTGACCTCTGCGGGCAGCGCGAAGAAGCGCCTGGCGGCGGCGTCGAGCCGGTCGAGTAGCTGCTGCGGCACGCCGTGCCCGCGGACGTAGAAGAAGCCGCTGTCCCGGCAGGCCGCGCCGATCGCCGCGCCGACGGCCTGCCTGTCACCGCCCGGGGTGTCGCCGATCAGCGGGGAGATGTCGATCACCGGCAATTCGCGCACCGTCCCATTGTTCCCCATCTCCCGCCGTCACCGCCGAACGCCGTCACCACCGAACGCCGTCACCACCGAACGCCGTCACCACCGAACGCCGTCACCACCGAAGCGGACGCCGCCGTCGCGCGGGCGGTCAGGTCGTCGAGAAGGTGAACCAGTTGACGTTGACGAAGTCGGCGGGCTGGCCGCTGCTGAAGGTCAGGTAGACCGTGTGCGTGCCGGTCACCCCGCTGATGTTGGCCGGGACCGTGCGCCAGCTCTGCCAGCCGCCCGTATTGGCCAGCGCGAAGTCGCCGACGGGCGGGGCGGACGGGCTGTCCAGCCGCACCTGCACCAGCCCGCTCACGCCGGCCGCCGCCCCCGAGGCCACCCTGGCCTTGAACTGGCGGGCGGGCTCGGAGCCGAAGTTCACCCCGTCGTAGCGCAGCCAGTCGCCGCCCGCGATGGCGCCGACGTTCTGGCCGCCGCCGGTGTCGGTGGTGGCCTCGACGATGGTGCCCGACTGGGCCTGGTAGCGCTCGGCCTGGATGGTGGAGCGCGCGTCCACGCCGCCCGGGACGGTCGGTGTCGCCGTCGGGGTGGAGACCGTGCCGCTCTGCCAGACGGCCACGTAGTCCACCAGCAGCGGGTGCCCGGGGACGGTCGCCGCCGTCGGCGTGCCCGTGCCGGCCAGGGCGTTGGGGAACGCGCCGCCCATGGCCAGGTTGAGCAGCAGGAAGTAGCCGCCGTGTCCGGTCATGTTGGTCCAGGTGGCGGCGTCGAGCTGGTTCTGGCTCACGCTGTGGAACTGCTGGCCGTCGACGTACCAGCGGAGCTGGTTCGGGCTGGCGGCGCGGTCCCACTCGAAGCGGTAGGTGTGGAAGGCCGACTGGCAGGACGATCCGGGGCAGGCCCGGCTCGCGCCCAGGCCGGTCGTCTCGTTGCAGGGCCCGCCGGGGCTGACGCCGCAGTGGAGCACGCCCCACACCGAGTTGATGCCGTTGACGTTCTCCATGATGTCGAACTCGCCGATGCCCGGCCAGTTCCAGTAGTTCCCCCGGTACGGCGCCCCGAGCGCCCAGAACGCCGGCCAGTAGCCGAGCGCCGCCTGACCGGTCACGTCCGGCATCTGGATCCGGCCCTCGATCCGCAGGACCCGCCCGTCGGCCGGCTTGAAGTCGGCCCGCCTGGTCTCGATGCGGGCCGAGGTCCACTCGCCCGAGCCGCTGCGCAGGGGCGTGATGCGCAGGTTGCCCGAGCCGTCGAGGCTGACGTTGGAGGTGCTGGAGGTGTAGTTCTGGATCTCGCCGGTGCCCCAGTCACCCGGTCCGCCGGGGTAGCCGTGCCCGGTGTCGATGATCCACTCGGCGGACGAGGGCGGCGTGCCCGCCGCGCCGTTGAAGTCGTCGGACCAGACCAGCGACCAGCCGGACGGCGTGGACGGCACGGACGCCGAGGCGCTGACGGCCACTTTGACGAGCAGGCCGGTGAGTGCCACGAGCACCACCGCCACGGCCACCAGGCGGCGCCTGTGCCGGATCTCTGTTGTCATCCCTGCTCCATGGGGGGTGATGGAGTCGACTGAGAGAGCGCTCTCTTGACGCGACGTAAACACGCTGCTGACCGCGTGTCAATATGGGAGAGCGCTCTAGAGCAGATCGACGGACGACGCCCCGGCGGCCTCGAACGCCGCCCGCCAGAAGCTCTCCAGCAGCGGGAACCGGCCGGGGGCGGACTTCTTCGCCCGCAGGAACCCGTGCACCACCACCGCGTACCCGGACAGGTCGGGCAGCAGCCGCGCGTCCCGCAGCTCCTCGATCTTCCGGCCGCGGGCGGCCTCGTTCGGGTCCAGCTCGCCGACGTCCAGGTCGCCGTGGTCGTTGAGCAGGTCGCTGAACACGATGAGCCGGTGCTCCCGGTCCGGCTGCCGCAGCGCGCTGAGCTGCTTGGCCGCGTACCGCAGGGCGCCCAGGACGTCCGAGCCCCGGCCCTCCTTCGGGCAGTCGAGCAGCTCGACCGCCCGGGGCAGCACCTGCGTGATCCGGCGGGCCCTGACCCGGTCCTCGACCGCCGGGTCGTCGTCGGGGTTCTCGGTGCGGGTGGCGGCGATGGGCACCGGGTCCCTGCGGCACGCGCCGCTCTCCGAGCCGCCGGTCACCGCCGCGAAGCCGATCCAGTCGCAGCCCTTGGCGAAGCCCGGCAGCTCGGACTCGACGTCGTTCCTGGCGGTCACCGGGTCGGCGTAGCCCGTCGCGTCGACGACCGCGCCGCACACCGGGCCCGGATCCGTGCCGCACCCGCTCACCGGGACCGCGGCCAGCGCCAGCACCACCACGACCCGCCCGGACCGGCTGGTCATCGGCGCCCTCCGGCCGGGGAGGTCCGCGCGCCCGTCCGGCGGGTCCCCTCGTCCGAACGGCCGCGACAAGAACGCCATCCGCGTCTCCTGGCTCCGGCCGGACGCGACCCCGGCTCGAATGTCACTGAATTTCAGACTAGTTCGTCATGTCCTTTTCCGGCGGGGTGATCCGGCGTCCGCACGCGAAACGGCGGCCACCGGCGCCCTGGTCGGGAGCCCGTGACCGCCGTCGTGTCCGGAGGGGGAGGTGGCCGCTCAGCCCTTCTCCGCCTCGCCGGTGGCCTGCTCGAGCGCGTCCTCGGGCGAGGCCTCGAGGTCCTGCTCGGCGTCGGCGCCGGCCTGCGCGGAGGCCTTGTCCAGGCGCACCCAGCTCGTCACGCTCTCCACCGCGAACAGCACGAACAGGTACGCCGTCAGCACCGCGAGCACCGGCGTCAGCCAGCCCAGCGCCGCACCGGCACCGATGATCAGCAGGCGCAGCTCCCAGCCGAGCCCCGCGTGGAACACCCACGCGGGCGGCCAGATGCTCTGCCGGGTGCGGTAGACGGTGTCGTAGGTGTGGTAGCCCACGACGTAGACCAGCACGAACAGCAGCCACTTCGGCGCGCCGGCGGCCAGGCCGATCGCGATCATGGCGAGGAACTCGGTGCCGCGCAGCAGCGGCGGGGTGAGCCAGTCGAAGCGGCCCAGGTGGTCGCGCGGCGCGGTCGGCAGCACGAGCAGCAGCGTGATGGCCACCGGCACGAGCAGCAGCGGCCCCTTGTCGGGCAGCCCGACGACGGTGACGGCGACGACGGCGAGCAGCGCCACGAGCGTGGCGGGCACGGGCGGCAGGCCCTTGCCCAGCTTGCCCGCGAGGGCGTGCACGAGCGGGCCGTCGTCGCGGTAGGCGAGCAGGCGGGCGGTCTGGATGCGGCGGCGTTCCTCGTCGGGGTCCGGCGTGGGGGTGGCCATGGCCTGCGGTTGAGTGATCATACGAGCGACCTCATGAGGCGTCCGGTGAGGGTGTAGGCGGCGGCGACGGAGCCCCAGATCACGAGGGTGAGGAAAGTGATCCGGGCGTCGAAGAGGGCGGCGGTGATCGCGATGGCCGCGAACCGCTCGCCGATGGGGAACACGATCATCTTCCGCGCCCAGTGGACCGCGCGGAACTTGCCCGCCCTGGTCCACATCTTGAGCACGCCGCGCAGGCCCTGGCTGCGCTCGGCCTTGCGCCGCTCCAGCGCCCTGCGCAGGTCGCGGTCGTCGGGGGCGTCGAGCGGGAGGGTGGGCAGCTGCGCGGGCGGCTTGCGCCGGTTGGAGATGCCGAAGGAGAAGTCGAGCAGGTGGCGTACCGACTGGAGCCCGATGGCGGCCAGCGCCAGGATCCAGATGTCGTCGCCGTTGCCCGAGACGACCCAGCCGACGGCCAGGCCAGCGAAAACCACGTATTCCTTGAAGCGGTCGAAGGTGGCGTCGAGCCAGGCCCCCAGCACGCCGAACTTGCGGGCGTACCGGGCCACCTGCCCGTCGACGCAGTCGAAGACGAAGGCGAAGTAGATCAGCAGGCCGCCGGCGACCATCCACGGCCGCTCGCCGGTGGCGAAGCAGGCGGCGGCGGCCACGCCGAGCGTGATCGAGATCAGCGTCACCTGGTTGGGCGTGAGCCCGCGCCGCGCCGCCCAGCGGGCGATGAAGCGCGAGTAGGTGGAGACGAAGTAGGTGGTGAAGAAGCCGTCGGCGCCCTTGACCGCGTTGTTGAGCCGGGCGCGGTCCTCGTTCATGCCGGCCATCTCGGCGCCGGCCTCGTTGACCTCCTCCGGCGTGGTCACCCGGCGGTAGAACAGGTCGCGGCGGCCGCGCACGCCGACCGACACGCCGTTGCGCACCAGGCCGAACACCACGAGCTGGACGAGGTCGTCGTCCGCGCCGAAGCGATCGGCCATGAGGGCCAGCTCGCGGCAGGTCTGCGCGAGCACGGGGGCGTTGCGGGCGCTGATGTGCAGCGGGCCGAGCACCACCGCGTTGGGCCTGGTCACCGCGTGGTTGGCGGTGCCGACCGACACGACGCGCGACTTGCCGACGCGCGCGCGCACCGGCAGCCCTTCGAGCCGGCCGTAGCCGATCTCCGGGTCGGCCTCGTCGATCGGTACGGTGTCCTCCTGCGCCTCCTCGGTCACCTCCAGACGCGGCTCCTTGGCCACGAGCGCCAGCGCGCCGCGCTTGGCCTTGGTGATCTGGTAGATCAGCTCGTCGTGGACGACCGAGTTCTGGGGGATGATGAAGAGGCTCTCCGTTGCCGATTCTGCGACGTCGGCCAGGGCGCGCAGGGCGGCGGCCACGTCGCCGGTCTCGATCGTGGCGGGCCGCGGGTCATAGGAGACGAGCTGGCTGCGCAGCCGCTCGGCCACGGTGGGATTGCCGGGCAGCGCGGCCAGCCTCAGGCCGGTCGGAGAGGTGTCGGGGCCGGGCGAAGAGCCCAGCAGGACCACGCGGGTCATGACTCCCTTTCGAGGCAGTAGCGGGGGGTTGAACAACGGGTGATGCGGGGACAGACGTCAAAGTCTAGTGACGGCAGGGCAAACTCGCGTCACCAGAGCATGCCCGGAACATGCCGCGCGGGCGGCCGTAAGATGGGCAAGTGAGTCTCTACCGCGACGAAGGCGTCGTCCTGCGGACGCAGAAACTCGGTGAGGCCGATCGCATCGTCACCGTTCTGGCCAAGCGCACCGGCAAGATCCGGGCGGTGGCCAGAGGCGTGCGCCGCACCAAGTCACGCTTCGGCGCGCGGCTGGAGCCGTTCACGCACGTCGACCTCCAGCTCCACACCGGCCGCACGCTCGACGTGATCACCCAGGCGGAGACCATCAGGCCCTACGGCGAGGCGCTGGCCGTCGACTACCCCCGCTACACCGCCGGCAGCGCCATGCTGGAGACGGCCGACCGGCTGACCCACGGCGAGAAGGAGCCGGCGCTGCGGCAGTTCCTGCTGCTGGTCGGCGGCCTGCGCACGCTGTCCGAACGCGCCCACGAGGCCAGGCTGGTCCTCGACGCGTACTTCCTGCGCTCGCTGGCGGTGGCCGGTTACGCGCCCGCGCTGGAGGCGTGCGCCAAGTGCCAGGCCCCGGCGGTCAGGGCCTTCGCCATCGTCGCGGGCGGCGTGGTGTGCGGGGCGTGCCGTCCGGCGGGCTCGGCGGTGCCGGCGGGGGAGACGATCGGGCTCATGACGGCGCTGCTGCGCGGCGACTGGGTCACCGCCGACGCCTCGGAGTCGCGCCACCGCAGCGAGTGCAGCGGTCTGGTGGCCGCATATCTGCAATGGCATCTGGAACACGGAATACGCTCTCTGCGACACGTCGAAAGGGAGCATGCGTGAACGTCCGGCCTCCGACCCCTCATCCGTCAGGCGCCACCCCGCCGCCGATCCCGCGTGACCTCGTGCCCCGGCACGTCGCCATCGTGATGGACGGCAACGGCCGCTGGGCCAAGGCACGCGGCCTGCCGCGCACCGAAGGGCACAAGGCGGGCGAGTCCTCGCTGTTCGACGTCATCGAGGGGGCCCTTGAGCTGGGCGTCCCCTACCTGAGCGCCTACGCCTTCTCCACGGAGAACTGGAAGCGCTCGCCCGACGAGGTGCGCTTCCTGATGGGCTTCAACCGCGACGTCATCAGGCGGCGGCGCGACGAGCTCAACGCCATGGGCGTGCGGGTGCGCTGGGCGGGCCGGCCGGGCCGGCTGTGGAAGAGCGTGATCTCCGAGCTGCAGGCCGCCGAGCAGATGACGCTCGGCAACAACAAGCTGACGTTGCAGTTCTGCGTCAACTACGGCGGCCAGGCCGAGATCGTCGACGCGGCGGTGAAGCTGGCGGCCGACATCGCGGCCGGGCGGGTCAAGCCGTCGAAGGTGAGCGAGAAGGTGTTCGCCCGCTACCTCGACGAGCCGGAGATCCCGCCGGTCGACCTGTTCCTGCGCTCCTCGGGCGAGCAGCGCTTCTCGAACTTCCTGCTGTGGCAGTCGGCCTACGCCGAGATGGTCTTCCTCGACCGGCTCTGGCCCGACTTCGACCGCCGCGACCTGTGGGCGGCGTGCGAGATCTACGCCAAGCGCGACCGCCGCTACGGCGGCGCGATCCCCAACGAGGTCGCCGGCGCCTAGGGACACCCCGGGTTCACCCCCGCTGAGCTGCCGCGCTGGGGGCCCTCGACGGGCTCGACCTGAGCGTGCGCACCGGCGAGGTGCACGGCTTCCTCGGCCCCGACGGCGCGGGCAAGAGCACGACCTTCCGGATCCTGCTCGGCCTCGCGCGGGCCGACGCGGGCAGCGTGCGCCTGCTCGGCGGCGACCCCTGGCGCGAGGCCGCCGAGCTGCACCGCCGCCTGGCGTACGTGCCGGGCGACGTCACGCTGTGGCCCGACCTGTCCGGCGGCGGCCGGGCTCACGGCCGGCGGGCTGCTGGCCCTGCGGCGGCGCGACGCCGGCTGAGAGGACGTGGCGTCGCGGCGGTATCCGGAATTCTGGCACGAGGGTCAGGCTGAGAGCCGGTGAAGGCGGGTACAACCCGTTCCCCCACGATGAAGGAGGGCCGATGATCCCAGGTTGCGGCTCGTGCAACTGTTCCGACGTCTTCGCCACCGCCAAGCCGCCGTGGTGGCAGACGTCCAGCGAAGCACCCTGAACCACCCGCAGCTGCCGCCCGTCCCCCGGTCGTCGCGGGGACGGGCGGTTCGCGTGCGGGACGGTCAGGCGCGGCGGCGGGCCCGGTAGGCGGCGACGTGCATGCGGTTGCCGCAGGTGCGGCTGTCGCAGTAGACCCGCGAGCGGTTGCGGGACTCGTCGACGAACACGCGGTCGCAGTCGGGGGCCGAACAGGTGCGCAGACGCTCCATCTCGCCCTCCACCAGCAGGTGCGCCAGCGCCACGCCGCAGTCGGCGGCCACGTGCTCGGCCAGGGAGGCGTCGGTGGCGAAGTAGTGCACGTGCAGCGGGTGGCCGTCGTGCTCGGTCAGCCTGGGCGTGATGCGCGTCTCGGCGAGCAACGCGTTGAGCGTGCGCACGGCGCTGGCCACGTCGGAGGCCGTGAACACCCGGTGGAACGCCTCGCGCACCATGCGCACCTGGCCGAGGTCGCGGGCCGTCAGCGCGCCGATGCCGCTGATCTGCCGGGACTCCACGAAGGCTTGCAGCTCGGCCAGGCTGGCCAGACCGTCGTCGCCGCCGGTGGACGGCGAGGTGTTGACCAGGTCGACAACGGTCGCCAAAGAATGCACCATGTCATGGCCAAACGGCATGTTGACTCCTGTCGGGGCCGGTTCTAGCGTGGTCGCAGCGTATCTCTCCCATGGGGCTCCGGGGGTTTCCGTGAGTGCATATCGGCGTATCGTCCTGATCGCGATCGCCGGAGCACTGATCATCTCCACCTCCGCGCCCCTGGTGCGGTTGTCCGGGGCGTCGCCCGCGACGTCGGCGTTGTTCCGCTGCGCGTACGCGGCGCCGCCCATGGTGCTGCTCGCCTGGCTCGAACGGCGGAAGCTGGGGCCCCTGCCCTGGCGGAACGCGCTGCCGGCCTGGGCGGCGGGCGTGCTGTTCTCGCTCGACCTGCTGTTCTGGCACCAGTCGATCAAGCTGGTCGGCGCGGGCCTGGCGACCGTGCTGGGCAACCTGCAGGTGTTCATCGTGGCCTTCGCCGCCTGGGGCCTCTTCCGCGAGCGCCCCGCCAACCGGCTCATGGCGAGCACGCCGATCGTCTTCGGCGGGGTCGTGCTGATCTCCGGGGTGTTCGACGGCGCGGCCTACGGGCTCGACCCCGTCATGGGCGCCGTCACCGGGCTGGCGACCTCGGTCGTGTACGCGGCCTACCTGCTGCTCATGAAGGCCGGGCCGGGGCGCACGGCGGGGCCGCTGGCGCACGCGACCGTCGTGGCCACCGTGCTGATCGCGGCGCTCAGCCCGCTGTTCGGCGGGGCCGACCTGGCCCCGGAATGGCCGGCGCACGGATGGCTGCTGCTGCTCGCGCTGGGGCCGCAGGTGGCCGGATGGCTGCTGATCACGTACTCGCTGCCCAGGCAGCCCGCGGCGCTCACGGCGCTGCTGCTGCTCGTGCAGCCGATGACCACGGTCGCCATCTCCACGGTCACGCTGGGGGAGCGGCCCTCCGCGCTGCAGCTCGCCGGGTGCGCCGCCGTCGTGCTCGGCGTGCTGTACGGCTCCCGCGGCCCTCAGCCCGCGCGGGCCGGCGCCGAGCAGGACGAGCAGGTGCCGAAGACCTCGACCGTGTGAGTGATCTCGGTGAAGCCGTGGTCGCTGCCGACCGCCTCCGCCCAGCGCTCGACGGCCGGGCCGGCCACCTCGACCGTGTGCCCGCAGCGGCGGCAGACCAGGTGGTGGTGATGGTCGTCGCTGGCGCACGCCCGGTAGACCGACTCGCCCTCGTCGGTGCGCAGCACGTCGACCTGGCCGCAGTCGGCCAGCGCCTGCAGCGCCCGGTAGACGGTGGTCAACCCGATCTTGGCGCCGTGCAGGCGCATCTCTGCATAGACGTCCTGGGCGCTGCGGAACCCCTCGCTGCGGCGAAGGGTGTCGTGCACGGCATCGCGCCTCGTCGTCATGCGACCTCCTCGACACGGACATGTGGTCGCCGGCTCACTGGGGACTCCTGGATACGGCCTCGCCGTACGAATTTACCGACAGCCAGGGCCAGGACGAAGCCGGCGAGGGCGAGAAGCACGATCGCCGCGCCCGGAGGCACCCGCGACGACATCGTCGAGGCCAGCAGACCGCCCACCGAGGCGAGCACGCCGAACAGCATCGCCAGGCCCATCGTCGCCCGAAAGCCCCTGGTGAGCTGCTGGCTCGTGGCCACCGGGATCACCATCAGGGCGCTGACCAGCAGCAGGCCGACCACGCGCATGGCGATGACCACGGTGAGCGCGGCGGTGACCGCGATCAGCAGGCTGAGGAAGCGCACCGGCAGGCCGCTGGCCTTGGCCATCTCCTCGTCCTGGCACAACACGAACAGCTCCCTGCCGAAGACGACGACCACGCCGATCACCGCCACGGCCAGCGCGCCGATGATCCAGATGTCCTCCCGCGTGACGCTGGCGATGGCGCCGAACAGGTAGGAGTTCAGCTTGGCGTTGCTGCCGCCGGGGGCGATGCCCATGAGCATGACGCCGCCCGCGATGCCGCCGTAGAACAGCAGGGCGAGCGCGACGTCGCCGCTGGTCCGGCCCCGGGCCCTGACCAGCTCGATCGCCACCGCGCCCAGCACCGAGACGACCACGGCCGTCAGCACCGGCGCCGTGCCGGTCAGGAAGCCCAGCGCCACGCCGGTCAGCGCGACGTGGCCGATGCCGTCGCCGAGCAGCGACAGCCTGCGCTGCACGATGAACGTGCCCACCGCGGGCGCGCACAGCCCCACCAGCAGCGCGGCGATCAGCGCGAGCTGGAAGAGGTTCTCCTGCAGAAGGTCGATCATCGCGGTTCTCCCTGCCAGCCGGTCAGCGGGCCGGCGGCCGGCTCCTCGGCGTGCGGATGCTGGTGCTCGTGTCCCGGCCTGGCGCACTCGCCCTCGGGCCGCGGCGGCTCGCCGTCGTGCGCGACGCGGCCCTCGCGGACCACGACGCCGCGGGTGATCAGCGGCTCCAGCGGGCCCAGCTCGTGGGCGACCAGGACGATCGTCTTGCCGTCGCGGACCAGGCCGCTCAGCGTGTCGGCCAGGAGCTGCTGGGTCTCGGCGTCGACGCCCGCCGTGGGCTCGTCCATCACGTACGTGTCGGGCTCCCCGGCCAGGGCGCGGGCGATGAGCACGCGCTGCTGCTGGCCGCCCGAGAGCGACTGCACGGGGTCGCCGGCCCGGCCGGTCAGGTCGACCGCGTCGAGGGCGTGCGCGACCGCCGCCCGGTCGGCCGCGCTGGTCCTGCGCAGCCGGCTCTGCCTGGCGACGCGGCCCGAGGCCACGACCTCGCGGACGGTGGCGGGCACGCCGCCGCCGACCTGGAGGCGCTGGGGCACGTAGCCGATGCGCCACCAGTCGCGGAACCGGGCGGGCGGGGAGCCGTACAGGAGGGTCTGGCCGCCGGACAGCGGGGTGAGGCCGAGCAGGGCGCGGACCAGGGTGGACTTGCCCGAGCCGTTGGCCCCCAGGAGGGCCACGACCTCGCCGGGGCAGACGGTCAGGTCGACGCCGCGCAGGATCTGCCGGCCGTCGAAGCTGACCCGGCCGCCGGTCATCGCGAACGCCGTCTCGCTCATGCCGCACACCCCAGAGCCGTCCGCAGGGTCTTGAGGTTGTCGCGCATGGCCGTCAGGTAGTCGCCGGCGGGCTTGCTCTCCAGCGGGTCGAGCACGGCCGTCTTCGCGCCGACCTCGCCGGCCAGCACCTCGGCCACCTTCGGGCTCACCAGGGACTCGGTGAAGATCGTGGTGGCGCCCTCGGCCCTGGCCAGCGCGGCCACCTCCGACAGGCGCTTGGGCGACGGCTCGGTCTCGGGGTCGAGCGTGATGCCCACCTGCTTGAGCTTGTAGCGGTCGGCCAGGTAGCCGAACGCCTCGTGCGCGGTGACCAGCGTCTTGCCGGCGCAGCCGGCCAGGCCCTTGGCGAACTCCTGGTCGAGGCCGCCCAGCACGCCCGCCGCCGTGGCGGCGCGGTCCTTGTAGGCCTGCGCGTGGGCGGGGTCGGCGGCGGCCAGGCGCTCGCCCAGCTTCCCGGCGACCGTGGCCAGCCGGGACGGGTCGAGCCAGATGTGCGGGTCGTAGGAGACGCCGTGCTCCTCGGCGTGGCCCTCCTCGCCGGCGTGCCCGTCCGCCGGGATCGTGGTGACGACGGCGGCGGCGTCGAAGGCGGTGTCGGCGGAGACGGCGTCGTCGACGGCCGGCTGCACGCCCTTGACGTAGACCGTGAGCGCGGCGTCCTGGAGCTTGGTCATCTGCTGGATGCCCAGCTCCAGGTCGTGCGGCTCGACGCCGGGCGCGGTCAGGACGGTCACGTCGGCGTCGGGCCCGGCCACCTGCTCCGTGAGCCACTGGAGCGGGTAGAAGGCGGCGATCACCGCGGGCCTGCCGCCCGCGGCGGTCTCGGTGCTCTCCGCGGCCCCGGCGCCACAGGCGGACGTGGCCAGCAGGGCTGCTCCGGCGAGGAAGGTTACGGCGCGCATTGGGGGCGTACGGGACATCACGCCCTCAAGTATGGAGAAAATGAAAATGATTGTCAAAATCCCCGGCGGGCCGGCCTAGAACGCCCCAAACCGGTCAGCGGCCAGGAGCGCCAGGAAGACCAGCATCACGACCCGCAGCAGCCGCCCGCCGACGCCCAGCGACGGCCACGACAGGTACGCCAGCCACCCGACGAACGCCAGCACCACCAGCGCCGCCACGCCGCCCAGCCAGTTGGCCAGCGCGAAGGCGGCCAGCAGCAGGATCACCAGCACGGCGGGGGCCACCCACCTGGGCACCTGCGTGAACAGAAACGTCATCGGGACCGCGCTGCGCCGCTCGACGGCCCTGCGCGCGCCGCCCGCGCCCGGCGTGAAGAACTGCTCGCCCCGGGGCAGCGGGCGCTTGTTTTTGGAGGCCACGTCGAGAGCCTATGGGAGTTCGCGTGACAGCAGGGTGCGCACCTCTAGGCTGGGCTGGTGCTCGCCGTGATCCGATACACCGTGCCAGAGTCCCAGTCCCAGGACTTCCTCAAGCAGGGCCACGCCATCCTCGACACCTTCGCCGCCCAGCCGGGTTTCCACCGCGGGCGGCTGGCCCGTTCGGTCGACGAGCCCAACCTGTGGGCGCTGGTCAGCGAATGGGAGGGCGCCGGGTTCTACCGCAGGGCGCTGTCGGCCTCCAGGATGGTCATGTACCCGTTGATGATCCTCATGGTCAACGAACCCAGCGCGTTCGAGGACGTGTACACGCAAGAGGGCGCGTAGCATCACTCGCGCGCGGGACCGGGTGGGCGTCCCCTAAGCTGGGATCTCACCGAATTCACTCGCCGACCTCCAGCCGGAAAGAGACGCAACCAAAATGGCACGACGCACCGACGTCATGGACACCATCGTCAGCCTCGCCAAGCGCCGCGGGCTCGTTTACCCGTCGAGCGAGATCTACGGCGGACTTCGCGCGTCGTGGGACTACGGTCCTCTGGGTGTCGAGCTGAAGAACAACGTCAAGCGGCAGTGGTGGCTGTCGATGGTCCAGTCGCGCGACGACGTGGTGGGCCTCGACTCCTGCGTCATCCTGGCGCCGGAGGTCTGGCGGGCCAGCGGCCACGTCGAGACCTTCACCGACCCGCTGACCGAGTGCCAGTCGTGCCACAAGCGCTTCCGCGCCGACCACCTCGTCGAGGCCTACGAGGAGAAGAACGGCAAGGAGCCCGAGAACGGCCTGGCCGACATCACCTGCCCCAACTGCGGCAACAAGGGCACCTTCACCGAGCCCCGGCAGTTCAGCGGCCTGCTCAAGACCTTCCTCGGCCCGGTGGAGGACGAGTCGGGCCTGGCCTACCTGCGTCCCGAGACCGCCCAGGGCATCTTCATCAACTACCTCAACGTGCAGCAGTCGGCGCGCAAGAAGGTCCCGTTCGGCATCGGCCAGGTCGGCAAGTCCTTCCGCAACGAGATCACCCCGGGCAACTTCATCTTCCGCACCCGCGAGTTCGAGCAGATGGAGATGGAGTTCTTCGTCAAGCCCGGCACCGACGAGGAGTGGCACCAGTACTGGATCGACGAGCGGTTCCGCTGGTACTCCGACCTGGGCATCAACAAGGACAACCTGCGCCTCTACGAGCACCCGCAGGAGAAGCTGTCCCACTACTCCAAGCGCACCGTCGACGTCGAGTACCGCTTCAACTTCCAGGGCTCGGAGTGGGGCGAGCTCGAAGGCATCGCCAACCGCACCGACTTCGACCTCACCGCCCACTCCAAGGCCTCGGGCGTCGACCTGAGCTTCTTCGAGCAGGACACCGGTGAGCGTTACGTCCCCTACGTCATCGAGCCGGCCGCCGGCGTCGACCGGGCCACGCTGACCTTCCTGCTCGACGCCTACACCGAGGACGAGGCGCCCAACGCCAAGGGCGTCCTGGAGAAGCGCACGGTGCTGCGGCTCGACCACCGGCTCGCGCCGGTCAAGGCCGCGGTGCTGCCGCTGTCGCGCAACGCCGACCTGTCGCCGAAGGCGCGCGACCTGGCCGCGCAGCTGCGCAGGCGGTGGAACGTCGAGTTCGACGACGCGGGCGCGATCGGCCGCCGCTACCGTCGCCAGGACGAGATCGGCACCCCGTTCTGCATCACCGTCGACTTCGACACCCTCGAAGACCACGCGGTGACGATCCGCGAGCGCGACAGCATGGCCCAGGAGCGCATCGCCATCGACCAGGTCGACTCCTACCTGCGCCAGCGCCTCAACGACTGACCCCCGGCACCACCTCACCGGCGCCGCCCCGGCTCTCCGCCGCGGGCGGCGCTCGCGTTTTCCAGCCAGGCCGCAGGACAGGCCGGGTCGGTCAGGACAGGTGGCGGCCGAACCAGGTCAGCACGTAGTCGTAGGCCTGCGAGGCGGCCCGCTCGTCGTAGCGGGCGCCCGTGTCGTTGAAGAAGGCGTGGCCGACGCCGGGGACGGTCACCAGCTCGTGGGTGAGCCCGGCCTTCGTCAGCGCCGCCTCGGCCGCGTCCCTGGTGGCGTTGACGCGGTCGTCCTGCTCGGCGTAGATCGCCAGCACGGACGCCTTGGTGCCGGTCAGGTCGGCGTCGTCGGGCAGCGGGCCGTAGAAGGGCGCGGCGGCGGCCAGCCGGGTCTCCCCGGACGCCAGCAGCAGCCACGTCATCCCGCCGCCGAAGCAGAACCCGATCATGCCCAGCCCGGCGCCCTCGGCCCGCCGCTCCAGCTCGCCGACCGCCGCCTTCATGTCGGCCACGAACCGCTCCTGAGGGATCTCGCCCAGCTTCGCCGTGACCTGTGCGGGGTCGGCGAACGCGGCCGTGCCGCCGTCCCGGGAGAGCAGGTCGGGCGCCAGGGCCGAGTAGCCGCTCGCGGCCAGCCGGCCGGTGACCGAGCGGATGTGGTCGGTCAGCCCGCGGTTCTCGTGCATGACCAGCACCGCGCCCTTGGGGACGGCGGCGGCGGCCCAGGCGGCCCGCAGGGTGGTCCCGTCCGGACCGGGGAACGTGATCTCCTGCGTGGGCAGCGGGGCCGGGCCCGCGGGGGAAGCCGTGCCGGACGGCGCGGCGGCAGGCGGCGTGCTCGCCGCGTCGGTGTCGGGGTCGGCGCCCGGGTCGGTGTCAGGGGTGGCGCCGCAGGCGGCGAGGAGGGCAGTGGCGGCGGGGAGGGTGAGCCCGAGGAGGCCCAGGCGGCGCAGGGCCTCCCGCCGCGAGATCAGGCCCTCTACGTGGTCGAGTGCCACTTCTTCTGCCAAATATCGCTGGAAGGGCGTCATGGTCGAAAGATCTAACGGTGAGCACCGAAAAATCGTGTAAAGGCGATAGTTATGTGGTCTTTCGCTGGCGTTTGGTGAGGTGGTGCTGAATCCGGGAACGCCGCTCCGGACCCATGGCGTGCCCCCTCATCCGGAACTATGGTCAAGATCATGCGACTGCTGGTGGTCGAGGACGAGGAAGACCTGGTCGACGCGTTACGGGTGGGTCTGGTCCGGGCGGGCTACGCGGTGGACGTGGCCTACGACGCGCCGTCGGCGCACGAGAAGCTGGAGGTCAACACCTATGACCTGGTCCTGCTCGACCTGAACCTGCCCGGCGGCGACGGCTTCGAGCTCTGCCGCTCGGTACGGGCCGCCGGCCGCGGGGTGCGGATCATCATGGTCACCGCCCGCGACCGCCTCGACGACCGGGTGCGCGGCCTCGACGAGGGCGCCGACGACTACCTGGTCAAGCCGTTCGCCTTCCCCGAGCTGCTGGCCAGGGTGCGGGCGCTGCTGCGCAGGGACACCGGCGGCACCGCCGTCCTCCAGGTGGGCGGGCTGCGCATCGACACCGCTCGGATGGAGGTCTCCCTCGACGGCCGCTCCCTGGCCCTGACCCCCAAGGAGTACGGCGTGCTGCACTATCTGATGACCCGTCCCGGCCATGTGGTCTCCACCGAGGAGCTGCTCGAACACGTCTGGGACGAGCACGCCGACCCCTTCACCAACACCGTCCGGGTCACCGTCGGCAACCTGCGCCGCAAGCTCCAGGAGGACGGTCTCATCGAGACGGTGATCAGCCGCGGCTACCGGCTCAGGGAGCCGGCGTGATCCACACCATCCGCTTCCGGCTGACCGTGCTCTACTCGGGGCTGCTGTTCGTGCTGGCCGCGCTGGTGCTGGGCGGCATCTACGTCGCGGTCTCCAAGACCACCGAGGAACGCCCGTACTCGACCGAGTACGCCAAGGCGTACCGCGGCAACCAGTACGTGGGCAAGCAGGAGGTCGTCTTCATCGAGGAGGTCGAGAACGAGGTCAACATCAGGACGCTGGCCACGTTGCGCGACTATTCGCTGGCCACCCTGGCCGGGCTCTACCTGGCGTCCCTGGGCATCGGCTGGGTGTTGTCGGGGCGGGTGCTGCGTCCGGTGCGGTCGATCACCCGGACGACGGAGGAGATCCAGGCGACCGACCTGACGCGGCGGATCCGGCTGGGCGGCTCGCGCGACGAGCTGAAGGACCTGGCCGACACCATCGACACCATGCTCGACCGGCTGGAGGAGGCGTTCAGCGCGCAGCGCCGGCTGATCGACGACGCCTCGCACGAGCTGCGCAGCCCCCTGACGATCATCCGGGCCAACGTGGACGCCGTGCTCGCCTCGCCCGAGGCCAGCGAGGCGGAGCGGGCCAGGGCCGTGCAGATCGTGGACCGGGCGACCACCCGCATGACCAGGCTCGTGGAGGACCTGCTGGCCAGCGCCCGGCGGCAGGCGACCGCGTTCGCCGACACCGACCTCGACCTGAGCAGGGTGGCGCGGGAGGCGTGCGAGGAGTACGCGGCGCCGGCCGCCGCCCGCGGCCTGACGATCACCCGCGGGCTGGTCCCGAACCTGGAGATGACCGGCGACCAGGACGCGCTGCGCCGGGCCGTGGCCAACCTGCTGTCCAACGCGGTGCGCCTGACCCCGCCGGGCGGGAGCGTCCGGGTGGGGGCCGGCCGGTCGGGCGGCTGGTTGTGGGTCGCGGTCAGGGACGACGGCCCCGGCCTCGGCGTGGCGGAGCAGGAGCGGGTCTTCGACCGGTTCTGGCGCGGCGAGGCCAGCCGGCGCGACCGGCACACGGGCCTCGGCCTGGCCATCGTCCGGCAGATCGTGGAGTCGCACGGGGGACGGGTGGCGGTGTTCTCCAGCCTCGGGCAGGGGGCCACGTTCGTGTTGTGGCTGCCGCCGCGCGACGGCGCCCCGGGCCCGGCCCCCGAGACCAACCCCCTCCCCACCTGACCCCGCGCCCCCGCCTGACCGCGCCGCGAGGCCCGCCTGACCGCGCCGTGAGATTGCGCGCCGACGCTGGCCTGTGCGGGTCCTACTCCAGCACGCGCCCGACGAGCTGCCCGTCCCGCGCCACCGCCACGCAGTACGCCGTGCGGTGGCGCGGCCACTCCTCCTCCAGCGGCGGTAACGCGGTCACCTCCACCTCGCTCCGCCTGCCCGGCGCGATCCGCAGCCGCGGCGCGCAGAAGTCCGTGGCCTGCCGCCTGGCCCGCTCGGCGCCCGGCCATGCCCCCTCCGGCACGACGTAGATCATGCCGAACTCGGCCGCGTGCGGGTTGCCGCACGGCACGAGCGTCGCGATCAGGTCGTCGGGGATGGACACGAGGCAGTCGCCCGGCCGCAGCTGGGTCGCGTGCCGCTGTTCCGCGCCCGGCACCGACGACCCCGCGGACGGCTCGGGCGTTCCCGAGCCGCAGGCGGACAGCGCCAGGACCAGGCAGGCGGCCATCAGACCTCGGGACGTCGTGCGGGGCATGCGAGCAGAGTGTCATGCCTCGATCACGTCCATATCGCGGAACGACCCGAGCTGGGTCACGTTGAGCGATCACGACGGCCGCCGCCCGGGCGCGGAGCCCGGAGGTCCAGGTAGATCACCGTGTCCGCGGAGACTTGGCCGACCCCGCGACGAAGCCTGCACGACGCTTTGGCATGGCGGCAGCGGCCATGGGCGTCTCCTGGCGGGACCCGATCCGATTCCCCACCTCTCGCTCCTCTTTCTCAAGAATTGGTGTAAACCAATTGGTATAAACCAATTTATCGGGCAGCGGTCCTATAATTGGATTAGACCTGTCACGGGCGGTTGACCTGCAAAAACGATGACTTAACCGAGGAGTGCAGTTTCATCATCAATTTCGCCGGTAGAGTCCCGGGCAGAAGCGTTGGATTGGAGCTGTGGTGGCCAAGTACGTTTACGACTTCACCGAGGGCAACAGGAATCTCAAGGATCTTCTCGGTGGAAAGGGCGCGAATCTCGCCGAGATGACGAATCTCGGGCTGCCCGTACCCCCCGGATTCACGATCACCACTGAAGCCTGCCGTCACTACCTGACGGAAGGCGCTCTTCCCGACGGCCTGGAGCGCGAGGTCGCCGAGCACCTGGACGCCCTGGAGGCTCAGATGGGCCGCCGGCTCGGACAGGCCGACGACCCGCTCCTGGTCAGCGTACGGTCGGGCGCGAAGTTCTCCATGCCGGGCATGATGGAGACGGTCCTCAACATCGGCCTCAACGACGAGTCGGTGCACGGCCTGGCCAAGCAGGCGGGCGGCAACGACCGCTTCGCCTGGGACTCCTACCGCCGGCTGATCCAGATGTTCGGCAAGACCGTGCTCGGCCTCGACGGCGACCTGTTCGAGCACGCGCTCGACGAGCTGAAGGGCCGCCGCCAGGACACCGACCTCGACGCGGGCGAGCTGCAGGGTCTCGTCGAGACCTACAAGGGCATCGTCCGGGAGCAGACCGGCAAGGACTTCCCCGCCGACCCCCGCGAGCAGATGCGGCTGGCCGTCATGGCGGTCTTCGACTCCTGGAACGCCCCGCGCGCCATCCTCTACCGCCGCCAGGAGCGCATCCCGGCCGACCTCGGCACCGCCGTCAACATCGTGGCCATGGTCTTCGGCAACGTCGGCAACGACTCGGGCACCGGCGTCGCCTTCACCCGCGACCCCGGCTCCGGCCAGCAGGGCATCTACGGCGACTACCTGCAGAACGCCCAGGGCGAGGACGTCGTCGCCGGCATCCGCAACACCATCCCCCTCCAGGAACTCGAACGCCTCGACAAGCGCTCCTACGACGAGCTGCTGCAGATCATGGAGACGCTGGAGAACCACTACAAGGACCTGTGCGACATCGAGTTCACGATCGAGCGCGGCAAGTTGTGGATGCTCCAGACGCGGGTCGGCAAGCGCACCGCCGCGGCCGCCTTCTGCATCGCCACCCAGCTCGTCGACCAGGGCCTGATCACCCTCGACGAGGCCGTCACCCGCGTCACCGGCGACCAGCTCGCCCAGCTCATGTTCCCCCGCTTCGACGGCGGCGCCGAGAAGAAGAAGATCGCCAAGGGCATGAACGCCTCGCCGGGCGCCGCCGTCGGCAAGGTCGTCTTCTCCTCCGAGCGCGCCGTCGAGCTGGCCGGGCAGGGCGAGGACGTCATCCTCGTCCGCCGCGAGACCAACCCCGACGACCTGGCCGGCATGATCGCCGCCAAGGGCATCCTGACCAGCCGCGGCGGCAAGACCTCGCACGCCGCCGTGGTCGCCCGCGGCATGGGCAAGACGTGCGTGTGCGGCGCCGAGGAGCTGGAGGTCTCCACCGGCGAGCGCAGGTTCACCGCGCCCGGCGGCGAGGTCGTCTCCGAAGGAGACGTGATCTCCATCGACGGCACCACCGGCGAGGTCTACCTCGGCGAGGTGCCGGTCGTGGACTCGGCCGTCGTCGAGTACTTCGAGGGCGCGCAGCCGGACGACGACCTGGTCAGGGCCGTGGACCGGATCATGGGCCACGCCGACTCCGTGCGCCGGCTCCGGGTCCGCGCCAACGCCGACACCCCCGAGGACGCCGCGCGGGCCCGCCGCTTCGGCGCCCAGGGCATCGGCCTGTGCCGCACCGAGCACATGTTCCTCGGCGAGCGCCGCCAGCTCGTCGAGGACCTCGTCCTGGCCGACGGCGACGAGGAGCGGCAGGCCGCGCTCGACGCCCTCGAACCCCTCCAGAAGGCCGACTTCATCGGCATCTTCAAGGCCATGGGCGGCGACCCGGTCACCATCCGGCTCATCGACCCGCCGCTGCACGAGTTCCTGCCCGACCTGGTGGACCTGTCGGTCAAGGTCGCCACCTCGCCCGACGTGACCGACAAGGACCGCAGGCTGCTGGCCGCCGTCAAGAGGCTGCACGAGCAGAACCCGATGCTGGGCCTGCGCGGCGTGCGTCTCGGCCTGGTGATCCCCGGGCTGTTCGCCATGCAGGTGCGGGCGATCGCCCAGGCCGCGGCGGAGGTCCCGGGCGCGCGGCCGGAGATCATGATCCCGCTGGTGGCGTCGGTCCAGGAGCTGGAGTCCGTACGCGAGGAGGCGACCAGGATCCTCGCGGAGAACGGCGTCGAGGCGCTGATCGGCACCATGATCGAGGTGCCGAGGGCGGCGCTGACGGCGGGCCAGATCGCCGAGGCGGCCGAGTTCTTCTCCTTCGGCACGAACGACCTGACCCAGATGACCTGGGGCTTCAGCCGCGACGACGTCGAGGCCGCCTTCTTCTCGCGCTACCTGGAGCTCGGCATCTTCGGCGTCAGCCCGTTCGAGACCCTGGACCGCGACGGCGTCGGACGGCTGGTCAGGATCGCCGTCGAGGAGGGCCGCGCGGCCCGCCCCGACCTGCACGTCGGCATCTGCGGCGAGCACGGCGGCGACCCCGACTCGGTGCACTTCTGCCACGAGGTCGGCCTCGACTACGTCTCCTGCTCCCCGTTCCGCATCCCGGTGGCCCGGCTGGAGGCCGGCCGCGCCGCCCTGACCGACACCGACTCCGACACCCGCTGACGAGCGCGGCGGCCGGGGCCCCGGGCCCCGGCCGCCCCTAGCCGCGGCGCCGGTTGGCCAGCGACACGGCGGTGAACACCACGATCCCGATCAGGAGGAAGAAGAGCACGAAACCGATGATGATCTCCGAGACGCCTAAGTTCACGGGGGTTCCCTCCCTGCCGGCGCTCCCTGGAGGAGCGCTCCTTGCGACGGATCGTAGGAGCGCCCGGTTGAAGATCTGTTGATTTCCTGTCCATGAACCCCGGAGATCGCGGGAAAAGCGGCTTTTGGGATACTTTCCGCCATGAAAGATCTCCTGGAATGGGAGCTGCGGCCCGCCGGGCCGGACGAGGTGGAGGCGATCGCGGAGCTGCGGGCCACGGTGATGCGCCCCGACCTGGAACGGCTGGGCCGCTTCGACGAGCACCGGGTACGGCAGCGCTTCCGCGACAGCTTCGCCCCCGGCCACACCTCCGTCATCCTGGCCGGCGGCGCCTTCGCCGGCTGCGTCACCCTGCGCCCCGCCGAGGACGGGCGCTGGCTGGAGCACTTCTACCTCGCCCCCGCCGTCCAGGGACGCGGGCTCGGCTCGGCCGTGCTGCGGGCGCTGCTGGACCGCGCCGACGCCGAGCGCGCGACCGTGCGCCTGGTCGTCCTGCGGGGCAGCGCCGCCCAGCGGCTCTACGAGCGGCACGGCTTCACCGTCGAGGGCGCGGACCAGGTCGACGTCCTCATGGTCCGCCGGCCGGACGCCGGGCGGCCCGCGGCCGGCTAACGGGGCACAGGCTCCTCGGCCGGCACGTAGTCGTGCCGCACCCCGTGGTCGCCCAGCCACTGCCGCAGCCCGGCCACGGCCTCCGGATCACCGGCGACCCGGGCCGCGTACTCGGCCAGGGCCACCTCCTCGCCGTCGTCGTACAGCAGCCGGGCGGGGCCCGACCAGGAGAGCGTCCACCTGGCCTCGCCGAGCTGGATCAGCACCGCCTCCAGCGCCTGCCCCAGCACCCCGGCGAGCAGCGTCTCCGACGGTTTCCAGCCCAGCTCGCGCAGCCGTTCGGCCAGCTCGGCCTGGCGGCCCCTGGCGATCGCCTCGAAGGCCGCGTCGAGGTAGGGCCGCGTCGCCCCCATCACCCGCTGTCCCGCCACCGCCAGGTCGTGCAGGGCCTCGGCGTTGCGGCCGGCGTACATGCCCTGGGCCACCAGCTCGTCCCACGGCACCGGGCGCAGCCCGGCCAGCGCCTCCGGCGTCCACATCGACCGCTCGACCGCCTCGGCCGCGACGTCGGGGTCGCGCAGCAGCGTCAGCGCCGGCCGCGGATCGGGGACGTGCTCCGGCTCCGGCAGCACCGCGATGGCGGCCAGCCGGTCGGCCAGGCTGGGATGGGAGTCGTACGGCGAGACCTCCTCGGGCCGCTCGCCCAGCCGGGCGATCTCGGCCTGCCGCCCGGGGTCGTTCATCAGCGCGTGGAAGCCGCCGAACACCGAGGCAGGCCGGGTGCCGCCCACGCCGGTCAGCGACAGGTAGTCGCCGGCGTACAGGTCCCAGCCCAGGGAGGTGTCGTGGATCTTGCGGAGCGCGCCCGACATGGCCTGGCGGCCGCCGATCGCCACCGCGAACGCGTCGGCCTCCAGCTCCTGGCGGCGCGACACGGCCTGCGAAACCCGCAGGTAGAGCTTGGCGTACCAGGCGAAGAGCCGTTGAATGATCGGATGGTTGCCCAGCCCCTGCACGGTCGCGATCAGCGAGACCCGCCCCCGGTAGACGGGCGCGCCCAGCCGCGTGTGCGCCCCGCTGTAGTGGCCCAGCTCGTGCCCGAGCACGGCGCGCAGCTCGTCGACGGTGAGTGTCTGGAGCAGCGGCAGCCCGATGAACATCCGCCGCCGCGTCGCGCGCAGCCCCAGGAACCGGGTGTCCTCCGACACTGCCGCGTTCACCTCGGGGACGAGCCGGATCTCGTCGGGCGGCGCGGTGCGCACCCGCCGGGCCAGGTCCTCCACCGCCTGCCAGAGCGCGGGCTCGTGCTCGCGCCCCACCGGCACGCCCGGCAGCTCGCCCCCCTGGTTCCGGCCCACCATGAACAGCGCCCGCACCAGCGCGCCCGCCGCCAGCGTGAGCACGATCGCGACCTTCAGCGCCGCGACGCGGAAGTCCACCAGCAGCAGGACGTCGAAGAACACGGCGGCCACCAGGATGACGCCGACCAGCACGTAGAAGCCGGCGAGCAGACTGAAGGCCAGCACCGCTCGGAACGCTGTCGTCATGGGGGAGGGCTCCCGGGGAAGGGGTTCTCGCGAGGCTCGACACTAGCGGAGACAGGAAACTGGATAAAATCACTGCACCAATGTCGTACTACGACGAGCACGACCAGGAACGATGGGTCCCGGAACCACCCGGCAACCCCGGCCGCGGTGCGTTCGAACGCGACCGCGCCCGCGTCCTGCACAGCGCCGCGCTGCGCAGGCTGGCGGCCAAGACCCAGGTCGTGGGCCCAGGCGAGACGCTCGGCGGCGGCCAGCACATCCCGCGCACCCGGCTGACCCACTCCCTCGAATGCGCCCAGGTCGGCAGGGAGATGGGCGCCACGCTCGGCGTCGACCCCGACCTGGTCGAGACCGCCTGCCTGGCCCACGACCTCGGCCATCCGCCGTTCGGGCACAACGGCGAGGTGGCGCTCAACGCGCTGGCCACCTCGTGCGGCGGCTTCGAGGGCAACGCCCAGAGCCTGCGCCTGCTCACCAGGCTGGAGGCCAAGGTCCTCACCGACGACGGCCGCAGCGCCGGCCTCAACCTCACCCGGGCCGCGCTCGACGCCGCCGTCAAATACCCCTGGACGTGCGAGAAGTCCCCCAAGTTCGGCGTCTACCACGACGACCTGCCGGTCTTCGAGTGGATCAGGGACGGCGCCCCGGAGGGCCGCGTGAGCTTCGAGGCCCAGATCATGGACTGGGCCGACGACGTCGCCTACTCCGTCCACGACCTGGAGGACGCCCTCCACTCCGGCCACGTCACCCCGGAGGCGCTCCAGTCGCCCGTGGAGCGCGGCGCCGTGGCCCGCGTCACCCGCGCCTGGTACGCGCCCGGCGCCGACCTCAACGAGCTGGAGGAGGTCTTCGCCAAGCTGATCGCCGACCCGCTGTGGCCGCGCCGCTTCGAGGCCACGCTCGCCGACCTGGCCGGCCTCAAGGCGCTCACCAGCGGCCTGATCGGCCGGTTCTGCCGCTCGGCCCAGACCGCCACCAAGGAGGTCCACGGCGCCCGCCACCGCGCCGACCTCGTCGTGCCGCGCGCCACGCTGCTGGAGTGCGCCCTGCTCAAGGGCGTCACCGCCCACTACGTGATGACCACCGAGGGCCACCACGCCAACCAGGCCAGGCAGCGCGAGCTGATCACCGAGCTGGCCTCGCTGATCACCCTCGGCGCCCCCGCCACCCTCGAACCCGCCTTCCGCCCCGCCTTCCTGGACGCCCCCGACGACGCCGCCCGGGTGCGCGTCGTGATCGACCAGATCGCCTCGCTCACCGACACCTCGGCCGTGGCCTGGCACCGGCGCCTGTCGAAGTGACGGCAGGCCGCCGGGGCCGGTGAAACCGCCCCCACGAGCGGCTTTGCGGACCTGCCTCGTCGGCGGATACTGCGCGCATGGCTACATATGTCATCGTCGGCGCGGGCCTTGCGGGAGCCAAGGCCGCGCAGACGTTGCGCGAGGAGGGCTTCGCCGGCGAGGTCGTGCTCGCCGGCGCGGAGAGCGAACGCCCGTACGAACGGCCGCCCCTGTCCAAGGAGTACCTGCGGGGCGGCGGCGAGCGGGAGAAGATCTACGTCCACGCCCCCGGCTGGTACGCCGACAACGACGTGGAGCTGCGGCTCGGCCTGCCCGTCACCCGCATCGAGCCCCGCAACCACGTCGTCAGGTTCGCCAACGGGTCCCGGCGGGCCTACGACAAGCTGCTGATCGCGACCGGGGCGACGCCGAGACGCCTGCCCGGCCCGGCCTACTACCTGCGCACCGTCGAGGACTGCGAGGCGCTCAGGCGGCGCTTCGCCGAGGGCGGCAGCGTCATCGTGGTCGGGGCGTCCTGGGTCGGGCTGGAGAGCGCGGCGGCGGCCCGCGCGGCGGGCTGCCCGGTCACCGTCGTCGAGCCCGAGCCCACCGCGCTCAACCGGGCGCTCGGCCCCGAGCTGGGCGCGGTGTTCGCCCGCCTGCACGCCCGCAACGGCGTTGACCTGCGCTTCGGCACCGCGGTCGCCGAGGTCACCGGCACCGGCGTGCGGCTCAGCACGGGGGAGCGGCTGACGGCCGACCTCGTGGTGGCCGGCATCGGCGTCGCGCCCGAGGTGGAACTGGCCCGCGACGCGGGCCTGGAGGTCCGGCACGGCATCCGCACCGACGCCTCCCTGCGCACCTCGCACCCCGACGTCTACGCCGCCGGCGACGCCGCCGAGCCCTTCCACCCCCTGTACGGCCGGCACGTCCGCGTCGAGCACCGGTCGGGCGCGCTCAAGGGCGGTCCGGCCGCCGCCCGCGCCATGCTCGGCCAGGACGTCGTCCACGACGACATCCCCTACCTCTACACCGACCAGTACGACCTGAGCATGGAGTTCACCGGCGACACCGGCGGCCACGACGAGATCGTCTGCCGAGGGTCGCTGGAGGACCTGCGGTTCGTCGCCTTCTGGCTGCGCGAGGGCCGGGTGGTCGCCGGCATGGGCGTCAACACCCGGGACGCCGTGCCGGAGATCCAGGAGCTGATCAGGTCGGGCGCCGTCATTGACCGAAAGGAGTTGACGACGGGTCCGCCGTGATCGGGTTGTCGTCCTTGGGCTGGGCGGTCCTGCGCGGCTTCCTGGGCTGCTTGGTGGCCTGCGGCACCTTCTTCGACGTGCACTGGACCGCGCACCGCGGCGTCTCGCCGAGTTTGCCGCGCAGCGCCAGCGTCTCCTTGCGGGGGGAGAGCGTGCGGTTGCCGGAGCGCCAGGCGTCCAGGTAGTCCCACGGCTCGACCATGCCCCGGCGCACCCACCAGTAGGCCGGGCCGGTCTTCCAGGAGATCGCGAAGTAGAGGTTGGAGCCGGCGTCGCGGGCGTTGCCCGACCTGCCCACCCGGCCGAGCAGCTGCCCGGCCTTCACCCGCACGCCGGGCCGTACCCCCTCGGCGACGGAGTCGAGGTGGCCGCCGAGGTAACGCACGCCGTCGTCGCCGATGATCGTGACGAACCGGCCCTCGCGGTCGGCGCCCTTGTCGGTGGAGGGCGCCCACCGGTTCTTGACGTTGACCTCGTCCACCACGCCGTCCACCGGCGCGACGAACGAGCAGCCCTGCGGGGCCCAGATCGTCGTCTTGGGCAGCACCAGCAGGCTGCGCTGGTAGGTCGTGCCGCAGCCCTTGACCGGGAACGTGTAGGTGAACTTCGACAGCTTGGGCGGCGGCACCTTGACCGGGTCGTCCCCCTTGGGCGGCCGCTCGGCCTGCTGCTCGCCCTCCTGGCCGGACGGGCCGGGCGAGGGGATGGTGGCGGTGACCGCCGGGGTGCCAGTGGGCGTCCCAGTGGACGTGCCCGTGGGCGGGGCCGTGGAGGGCGACTGGGCGCTGACGCCCGCCACCCCGGTCGCCTGGGCGCAGGCGCCGGTGAGCAGCACGGCGCCGGCCACAACCGCCCACCGCACGATATGCCCGGAATGCATAGTCTTCCTCACCCGTGTCACCGTTTCCACCGACAACCCTCACCTTTGTAGCCGACCACGGGACTCCGCATCACCAGTTTCCCGCTTTAGCAACCCAGAGGTGACGCGCGTCTTCCCCGGCCGTCGACAGCCCGTGCCACGCCGTTCACCGGCCGCGGCACACCCCGCGAGGGGCGGAACCGTCGGTGGGGCGGAATAGACTCACCGGCGTGGCTGGCCGGATCCGTGATGTCGACATCGCGCTCGTACGCGAGCGTTCCCCCATCGCCGACGTGATCGGCGAGCACATCCAGTTGCGCAACGCCGGAGGGGGCAACCTCAAGGGCCTGTGCCCCTTCCACGACGAGAAGAGCCCGTCCTTCAACGTCACCCCTGAGCGCGGAATGTACTTCTGCTTCGGGTGCTCAGAAGGCGGTGACGTGATCACGTTCGTGGAGAAGATCGAGCACCTGCCGTTCGGTGAGGCGGTCGAGCGGCTGGCCCAGCGGGCCGGCATCCAGCTCCAGTACGAGCAGGGCGGTTACGTCCCCAAGCGCGACCACGGCGAGCGGGCCCGGCTGATCGAGGCCCATCGGGTGGCTGCCGAGTTCTACGCCGAGAAGTTGTTCGGGCCCGACGCGGCCCCGGGGCGGCGGTTCCTGTCCGAGCGCGGGTTCGAGCGCGCCGACGCCGAGACGTTCGGCGTCGGCTACGCGCCGGCCGAGTGGGAGGCGCTGGCGCGCCACCTGATGGGGCGCGGGTTCACCGCCGACGAGCTGGTCAAGGGCGGCCTGGCCAAGGAGGGCAGGCGGGGGCCGATCGACCGGTTCCGAGGGCGGCTGATCTGGCCGATCAGGGACGCCACGGGTGACGTGATCGGATTCGGCGCCCGCAAGTTGCTCGATTCCGATGATGGTCCGAAATATCTGAATACGCCTGACTCGCCGCTTTACAAGAAGAGCCAGGTCCTTTATGGCATTGATCTCGCCAAACGAGAGATCAGCAAGCGCGCCCAGGCGGTGATCGTCGAGGGATACACCGACGTGATGGCCTGCCATCTGGCCGGAGTTCCGACCGCGGTGGCCACCTGCGGCACGTCGTTCGGCGAGGAGCACATCAAGATCCTGCGCCGGTTCCTGCTCGACCAGGCCGAGTTCCGCGGCGAGGTCATCTTCACCTTCGACGGCGACGCGGCCGGCCAGAAGGCGGCGCTGCGGGCCTTCGCCGACGAGCAGAAGTTCGTCACGCAGACCTACGTCGCGGTGCAGAGCGACGGCCTCGACCCGTGTGATCTGCGGATCAAGCAGGGCGACGCGGCGGTGCGCGACCTCATCGCGAGCCGCGAGCCGCTGTTCCAGTTCGCCATCAGGAGCACCATCTCCCGCTACGACCTGCGCAGCAACGAGGGCAAGATCGCCGCCCTCGACGCGGCGGCGCCCATCGTGGCCGGGATCAAGGACGTCGGCCTGCGCAAGCGCTACGCCATCGACCTCGACCGCTGGCTCGGCTTCATGGACGAGCGCTTCGTCATGCAGCGCATCGGCGAGGTGGCCAACACCCAGCAGGGCCGCCCCCAGCGCGCCCCCAAGGCGGCCCCGGTCGATCCGAGCGTGCGGGTGGAGGGCGAGCTGCTCAAGCTGGCCGTCCAGCGGCCGGCGCTGCTCGGGCCGCGCTTCGACGCCCTCGACCCGCAGGCGTTCACCGCGCCCGACCACGTCGCGCTGCACAAGGTCATCCAGGCCGCCGGCGGCGCCGGCTCGGCCGGTCACGGCGGCCGCGAGTGGGTCGACCGGCTGCTGGAGCACGCCCACGACGAGGCCACCAGGGCGCTCGTGACGAGGTTCGCGGTGGAGCCCGTCCAGGCCGACGCGCACGCCGAGGAGCGTTACGCGGGGGCCATGCTGGCGGCCATCGAGGCGATCGCGGTCGACCGGGCCATCGCCCAGGCCAAGTCCCGCATGCAGCGCCTCAACCCGGTGGAGCAGCAGCAGGAGTACAACAGGCTGTTCGGCGAGCTGGTGGCGCTGGAGCAGCAGCGCCGGGTGCTGCGCGAGCGCGCCGCGGGAAGCTGACCCCATTTGATAACAGTTCGGCAGCGGGGGCCGGCGGTGCACCAGGGGGTGTGCGGGGAATCGCGGCCGGTCCGCGCTGCCGTCATGGGCCGGCTCGGGCGTCTTCCGGGCAGCGGAAGAGAAACGTCCGGCAGGCGGACGTCGCCGGACGTGGGTTTCCAGACCGCGTAATTGACTTTTCTTTCCTGATCAAACTCGGGCCAAACCTTTACTCGATCTCAATTCGGTAATGCTGATCGTCTTACCTTCCGCAACAAAAATGGGTCTGCCATTTGATGGAACCAATACTGCAGACTGTCTCCCGTGGGTGCATCGGTGCTGCCAAGCGGGCCGCCATCGGTAGATCAGGTGGCGGACCTCGTCGCGAAGGGAAGGGAGCGCGGAAGCGTAACCGTCGATGACGTCGCCGCCGCGCTTGACCGATCCGAGCTGCCGTCCGACGCGCTGGAACGCGTCGTGCGGATGCTCGCAGAGAACGGCGTGGAGGTCCTCGAGCCCCAGGGCGACGAGGAGTCCACCCGCGCCGATGAGGAGGACGTAGGCAAGCGGGCGCCGACCAGCGATCTCGTCCGTATCTATCTGCGGGAGATCGGCCGCGTCCCCCTGCTGACCGCCGAGGAGGAGGTGGAGCTCGCCAAGTCGATCGAAGCCGGCCTGTTCGCCGAGGACAAGCTGGCCAACGGGGTCTCGCGTCTGGCCTTCCCGGAGTTCAGGGAGCTCGTCTGGCAGGGCACCAGGGCCAAGCAGCGGCTGATCGAGGCCAACCTCAGGCTCGTGGTGTCGATCGCCAAGCGGTACGTGGGCCGCGGCATGTTGTTCCTCGACCTGATCCAGGAAGGCAACCTCGGGCTCATCCGGGCGGTCGAGAAGTTCGACTACACGAAGGGCTACAAGTTCTCCACCTACGCCACCTGGTGGATCAGGCAGGCGATCACCCGGGCGATCGCCGACCAGGCGCGCACCATCCGCATTCCGGTGCACATGGTGGAGACCATCAACAAGCTCGTCAGAGTGCAGCGTCAGCTCCACCAGGACCTCGGCCGCGAGCCCATCCCCGAGGAGATCGCCAAGGAGATGGACCTCCCGGTCGACCGCGTGGTGGAGATCCAGCGCATCGCCCAGGAGCCGGTGTCCCTGCAGTCGCCGATCGGCGAGGAGGACTCCGACCTCGGTGACTTCATCGAGGACGCCGACGCCGTCGTGCCCATGGAGGCGGCCGCCTTCATCATGCTGCAGGACCAGCTCGACGACATCCTGGCCACGCTGTCCGACCGCGAGCAGCGCATCATCCAGCTCCGCTTCGGCCTGGCCGACGGGCATCCGCGCACGCTGGAGGAGGTGGGCAGGGAGTTCGGCGTGACGCGCGAGCGCATCCGGCAGATCGAGTCGAAGACCCTGGCCAAGCTCCGCCACCCGACGCGCGCGCAGATGCTCAGGGACTACCTGGACTGACCCTTCGACCCCGCGACGGGCCCGGCGAGCGTGCCGGGCCCGTCCGCATGCCGGGCGGCGGGCTCAGGAGCAGCCCTCGAACTGCGGCACGGCGATGTTGGTCAGGTTCAGGCCCGCCTTGCTGAACCACTTGTGCAGCAGCTGGCTCGCGGTGCCGTCCTGGTACATGTCGATGATCGCGCGGTTCACCGCCTCGCAGCCCGGCACGTCGTCCTTGTGCAGGCCCACCCCGCTTCGCTGCTCGTTGAACTGGGCGTTGGCCAGCCGCAGCCCCGAGCCGTCCTGGTCGGCCAGGCCGGCCAGGATCACGTCGTTGGTGGTGACGGCGTCCACCTGCCGGCTCTTCAGCGCGCTCAGGCACGACGCGTAGTCCTTGAACGGCACCAGCTTGGCCGCCACGCTGCGTTCCTCCACGACCCGCTCGGCGGCGTTCGAGCCCTCCACCGCGCAGATCCGGCGGCCCTTCAGCTGCCGGACGTTGTCCACCTTGTCGTCCGGCCGCGTCAGGATGTCCTGGTAGGAGATGTGGTACGGCCCCGCGAACAGCACCTTCGCCTTACGGTCCATGCTGATCGTGTACGTCGCCACCACCATGTCGGCCCGCCCCTGGATCAGCACCTTCTCCCGGTCGCCCGCCAGCACGGGGATCAGCTTGAACTTCTTGCCCAGCCGCTTGGCCACGTAGCGTGCGACGTCGACGTCGAAGCCCGCGAAGGTGCCGTCCGGCCGGCGGAAGCCCACCGACGGCAGGTCGGAGCGGACGGCGATGACGATGGTGTCCTTGTCGAGGATCGACTCCCGGCCCCCGGTGCCGCAGGCCGCGGCGGCCACCGCGGTCAGGGCCAGGGCCGCTACCAGCGTGCGCTTCAACGGTACTCCTTGAGTCTCGGCCACACCCCGGCGATCATCAGCAGCCCGATCCCGGCGATCGCGAACGGCAGCAGCCGCCACAGGTTGTCCAGCGCGTTCCGGCCGGCGTCGATGGACTGGTCGAAGGTGCGCTCGTGCCGTTCGGCCAGGGCCACCAGGGCCCGGTCGTAGGCGTCGAACGCGGCGGTGACCGGCCCGAGCTTGGCGGTCACGGCCTCGGCGGTCCTGCCGTCCAGCGCCAGTGCCCGGAAAGAGGTGTCGGCCTGCTGGAAGGCCCGGTAGGCGTCCAGCACGCGGGTGCCCTCCGGGCCGGTCAGCTCGGGCCCCAGCATGCCGCGGGCCGCTCCGGCGTCGGCGGCCACCTTCGCGTGGTACTGCGTGAGGTTGCCGGACTCGAAGTAGACGACCGACTGCGACTTGTCCAGGAACGTGTGCTCGTAGGTGTCGGCGCGGTCCTTGTCGAGCAGGTACCGGCTCTGGTCGCCCTGCATGCTGTTGCTGATCGCGCGGGCCTTGGCCAGCGTCAGGACCGAGTCGAAGCCCTGTGTCTTGGCCGTGCGCAGGTCCGTCTGGTCCTGGCCGAGCACGTTCACGCCGAGGATCAGCGAGACCGCGGTGGCCAGCGTGGCGACCAGCAGCGCCGGGCCGAACACCCGGCGGAACCGCCGGGCCAGGTAGATCTGGAGCCAGATCAGGCAGCCCAGCGCGAGCAGCCCGGCCAGCAGCACCGCGGAGCGCAGCAGCGGGACCATGGCGTTCTTGTCGTCGTAGGTGCGGCGGACGATCGTGCCGCTCTCCAGGGTCAGGTTGTAGGCCTGCGGCAGCAGCACCAGCCGCATCAGGTCGGTGGCCTGCCGGTAGGTGCCCACGACGTTGTCCGGCGGCGCGCCGGGCGCGTGCCGGGACTGCTCGTTCAGCAGCAGCGCCTGCCCGGCGAGCCGTTCGTAGCGGCCGAGGCCGTCGAGCACCGACTGCACGGTCCGCCGCTCGGCGGCGTTGTCGCCGGCCAGCTCGAACGCCTTCAGCAGCGCCTGGTCGGCCTCCGTGCGCCGCCGCTCGTACCGGTCGACGGCCTCGCGGCGCTGCTGGCCGTACTGGTCGCCCATGACCAGCGCGTTGGCCACCTGGGCGTCCATGTCGCTGAGCGCCAGGTAGAGCCCGGCGGTGGCGACGACCTGCGGCCCGGCGTCGCGGCCGATGACCTGCAGCCCGTCGCCGGCGGTCAGGCTGCCCACCCCGAGCGCCGCGAACAGCAGCGCGAGGGCCGCCACGGTGACGCCGGAGATGACGCGGATGCGGCCGGGCACGCTGTGGCGCGGCAGGGGGGCGGGGGCGCCCGCCGGGACGAGGGCGCCCGGGTTCTGCACCAGGGTCACGGTGTGCCCTCCCTGATGGTGATGACGGTCCAGGCGCCCAGGTGGATCCGGTCGCCGGGACCGACCCGGACGGGCGTGTTGATCTCCACGGTCCTGCCGTTGACCTGGGTGCCGTTGGCCGAGCCCGGGTCCACCAGCGTCCAGGTGCCGTCGGGCTGGGCCAGCAGCACGGCGTGCAGGTGCGACACGCCCGGGTCCTCGGGCGGGCCGGTCAGGTCGATCTCCGGCGCCAGGTTCCTGGCCCTGCTGCGCCGTCCGATGCGCACCTGCTCGCCGACCAGCCCGAACGAGCGCTCGGGACAGTACGGCGGGAAGGCCATGCGCGCCGCGTCCGGACCGCCCTCGGCGACCACCTTCTCGTAGTAGGTGCGGTCGGCGGCGGCGACGGCCTCCCACCGCGCCCCCCGCACCGGGAGCGGCACGCCGCCCCCGCTGCCGGTGAAGTCGTGCCCGCACACCTCGCAGAACTGCCCGGCGCGCGGCGTCTGGCAGACCGGGCAGGCGTCGTCGCCTCCGGCGGTGGCCGCCGCCGGCTGGGGCTGGGGCGCGGCGGGCGTCCCGCTCATCTGCGCGCCGCAGACGTCGCAGTAGTCGTCGGAGCCGGAGTCGTGCCCCTGCGGACAGGTCGCCATCAGCCCTCGCCCTTACGCAGCCGGCTGGTGCGGACGGAACCGGTGTCCAGCTCGATCTCGTCGGCCTTGTCCACGTTCCTGCGCAGCCGGGCCGTGCCGGTCGCGGGATCGACCTCCACGACCTTCTCCAGCAGCCGGGCGGTGTCCTCGCGGCCCGACTCCGCGGCCAGTTCCCTGGCCTTGGCCAGGCGGGCGGTCGCGGCCTCCACGTCCCCGGCGGCGCGGGCGCTGAGGCCGTCCTGGATGAGCTCGTGCAGCTCGGCCTGGCCGGTGTAGTGGGCGACCTTCCGGTTGATCTGGGTGGACTGCGCCAGGTCGTCGGTCCACTGGGCCAGCACGTTGCCGCTGGCCACGACGTCCCCCGTGTCGGGGCGCACCAGCTTCACCCAGCCCGCCCTGATCTCCTGGCCGATCTGGCCCGGCGGCACCTCGACGCACAGGTGGTACTCGCGTTCCTCCTGGCCCCACGAGCCGGTCGGGTAGTCGCCGGTCAGCGGGTTGACGTCGGTGCGCTTGCCGGTCAGGTCGAGCAGCGTGGGGGAGACCTGCTTGACGAACTTCAGCTTGGCCGTCTGCGGCACCCACACCCGCAGCGACAGGTCCGCCACGGTCTTGCTCATCGACGTCTGCGTCACCCGGCGGAAGAACTCGGCCAGATCGCTCTGGTTCCGTACGAACTCGAACGAGCCGAGCATCGCCTCGGCGACCTTCCGCAGCTCGGCGGGCACCCAGTCGTCGCCCACGCCCAGGCTGTCGCAGACGAACTTGCCGCTCCACCCCTGCAGCACGGCCCCGAACACCTCGGGACGCTCGTTGTTCTGCCCGTCGGTCATCAGCAGCGCGTGCCTGATCGCGTTCGGGTAGCCGCTCAGCAGATGCCCGGCCAGCTTCAGCCACTCGCCGATGGCCGTGCCGCCGTGCGCGAGCAGCCTGCTGATCGCCCGCTCGGCCTCGGCGCGGGTGGCGGGCGTGGCCCTGACCAGGTTGGCGTTGCCGCCGGGGTAGACGACCCTGGCCCTCTCGGTCCCGGCGATCACCGCGAAGTGCACGCCGTCGCGCAGCGCGTGCACGGCCGCCGCCGCGGCCTGCCGGGCCTCGCGGATCTTGCCGCCGCTCATCGAGCCGGAGGTGTCGACGATGATGACCTCGGCCGCCTCGGTGGGCGCGGCCTGGGCGAAGCCGCCGCCGGAGGAGGCCACGGTGAGGATCGCGTGCACCTCCCGGGCGTCGGTGGACAGGTACTTGTTCTGGTCGATGTTCAGCGTGAACGTGGGCTGGTCACCCATGCGTTTCTCCTAGGGGGATGAGAACGATCGTCACGTTGTCCTGGCCGCCGGCGGCCAGGGCGTGGCGCAGCATCTCGCGGGCCATGTCGAGGGGGGTTCCCGTCTGCGGGAACCGGTAGCCGTCCAGGTAGCGCCACAGCCCGTCGCTGCACACCAGCAGCAGGCCGGGCGCCCCCGGGGCGAGCGTGCGCACATGCAGCGACACCTCGCCGGAATCCGCGCCGAGCCACGCGGTGATCTCGCCGGTCGGGACCACGTCGTCCTCGGTCAGCAGCACGCCCTGCCCGGGGGCCTCGCCGGGCAGCCAGTACGCCCGCGTGTCGCCCGCCCAGCTCAGCGTGATCCCGCCGGGGCCGGCGACCGCGGCGACGTAGGTGCAGGCGGGGGCGTCGTCCACGGAGGTCGCCAGGGCGGTCACCGCCTTTCCGGCCAGCTCGAACGCCTCCTGCGCGGAGGCCCCCCTGGCCAGGGCGGCGCCCGCGGTCTCCACCGCCGCGGCCGAGGCCGCGTCGGCCCGCGGCGAGCTGCCCACGCCGTCGCACACCACCGTGATCACGGCGTCGCCGGTGGTCAGCAGCGCCATGGCGTCCTCGTTGCGGGCGCGTCGCAGCCCCTTGTCGGTCACGGCGGCGGCACCGCCGTCCAGGACGATCTCGGCGTGGTCGCGGCCGGTGGGCTGGCGGGCGCCGCACCGTTCGCAGTAGCCCTCCGCGTCCACCGCGGCCGCGCCGCAGGAGGTGCAGACCGGCGCGCCGAGCGCGTGCCCGCACCGCTCGCAGTAGACGTCCCCCTGGACGACGGGGGACGCGCACATCGGGCAGCTCTGGGAGGTCGGTACGGGTTCGGTCACAGCCACGTCCTCGGTCGTACGGCGTTCGCCTGGTCGATGAGCGCGTGGCGTTCATGGCGGGAGCCGGCCGCCACCGCGAGCTTCCGGTAGATCGACTCCAGCCGCCTGCGCAGCCCCGGTTCGGTGAAGTCGGCCTCGGCCAGCTTCGTCCGGGGCGGCGCGGGGTTGTGGTCCAGCCAGGCCAGCGCGCAGCGCAGCAGCTCGGCGGTGAGCAGGTCGCGGCGGCGCGGGTCGAGGTCGGCCAGGCTGGCCAGCCGTCCGGCCGCGCCGACCAGGTCGGCGGCGGACACCGTGCTCAGGTCGGTCCGGCGGAACACCGAGGCGGCCAGCGCCACCTGCGCCGCCACCCGGTAGCTGGAGGTGGGCGGCACCTCGTCCAGCACGTCGACGCGGCCCGTCCTGGCCAGCCCGAACGCGGCGCTGACGTAGGAGTGGTCGGTCCGCCAGACGGCGTTGTACCAGTGGGCCGACTGCCGGCCGGCGCACTCCAGCGCGAACGCCAGCGCCAGCTTGGGCGCGAGCTCGCCGGGCAGCGCCGACACGCACGCGTCGAACATCGTCGCCGCGGTGTCCGGCTGGCGCCCGGCCAGCGCGTGCACCCCGCGGTACCAGGTCGTCCGCCAGTCGCCGGGGAGCAACCGGTCCAGCTCCGTCAGCGCGTGCGGCGTCTCGGCCGCGCCCGCCTCGGCCAGCAGCCTGGCCCGCATGAGCCGGGTCTCGGGCGTCGGCGGCATCGCCGAGAGCTGGTCGAACAGCTCCTTGCCGTCGAACCCGAGCAGGCCCGCCAGCGCGCCCGCCGCCGGGTCGAGCGGATCGACGTGCGGCACCGGCAGCTCGACCGCGACCACGGCCGGGTCGAGCGGCCCGAACACCTCCTGGCGCGATGCCGACAATGCCGTCCCCACGGCGGAGCGCTCGGGCCCGAACAGGGTCGAGGGCGCCGGGAACGGCACGCCCTCCTCGGCCGCGCTGATCTCCCGCAGCACCCCGACGAGCTGCTCCTCCATCTCCCACGCGCTCTGGAACCGGTCGGCGGGGTCGGGCGCGGTGGCCCTGCGCAGCAGCCGCGCGAACGACTCGTGCCCGCAGTCCTGCGGCAGCGGGCTGGCCACGCCGCCCTTGGCCGGGCTCCAGGACGGGATCGTCAGCACCGCCAGGGTCCTGGCCACGGTGTAGAGGTCGGAGGCCACGGACGAGGGATGGGTGTCCAGCTCGGGCGCGTGGTAGCCGACCGTCGCCCAGGACGTGCCGGGCGGCGAGCCGACCGGCTGGACGGCGCCCAGGTCGATCAGCTTGAGCCGCCGGCCGACCCGGATCACGTTGGCCGGCTTGAGGTCGCAGTAGACCAGGCCGTTCTCGTGCAGGTAGCCGAACGCGTGCAGGATCTCGCGGCCGTAGATCAGCGCCTCGCGCAGCGGCAGCGGGCCCTGGCGGCGCAGCTCGTGCAGGGACTGGCCGCCGACGTACTCCATGACGATGTAGCCGAGGCCGCCGGAGAGCTGGAAGTTGAGGATCTTGACGATGTTCGGGTGGTCGACCGTGGTGAGGAACTTGCGTTCGGCCTCGGCGGCCGCCAGCGCCTCGGCGTCGTTGGTGTTGAGCAGGCCCTTGAGCACGACCCAGCGGCCGTCCAGGTTCTCGTCGGCGGCCAGGTAGATCCAGCCGAGACCGCCGTGCGCCAGGCAGCCGAGCACCCGGTACTGCCCGGCCACCATGTCGTCCTTGGCCAGCTTCGGGGTGAAGGAGTACGGCGTGCGGCAGTGCGGGCAGAACCCCTCCGTCAGCCCGGGACGGCCCTGCCGGGACCGGCCCACCGGCTCCCCGCAGGCCGGGTTGGCGCAGAACCGCTTCTCCTCCGGCACCTGCGGATCGGCCATCACGGCCGTCGCCGGATCCCGGTACGGCACGGACGGCAGGTCGGCGATGCCGCCCAGCACCCCGGCCCGCGACCTGCCGCTGCTGCTCACCGGCGAGGTCAGCGACCGGCTCACCGGCTGGGTGTTCACCGGCCCCGAAAGCGGCCCCGAAAGCGGGCCCGAGGCCGACGCCGGGGCCGACGCCTGCTGGGGGACGGACACCGCCGGGGGCGCCGCGCCCGCCGCGTTGCCGCACAGGTCGCAGTAGCCGTCCTCGATGGTGCCGGTGCAGCCCGGCTGCGCGCAGCGGGTCATGGCTTACCTCCGTGTATCGCGCGCTGGTAGGTCTCGACCGCGGCCGCCGCCTCGGTCAGGTCGCAGGGAGCGCTCCACAGCAGGGATCGGGCCCGCTCGAAGCACGCGGCGGCGTGGGGGTCCTCGGCCATGCCCTTGCGCACCGCCATGGCCTGGCAGGCGCCGAGCCGGCCGCGTAACTCGTCACGCCTGCCGACCAGGCCGTACAGGGCCTTGGCGGTGGCCCGCGCCCGGTCGGCCGCCTTCTCCGCCTCGCTCTCCACGTTCGCCAGCCGCCTGGCCCGCACCACCCAGGTGTCGGCCGATGCGTCGAGCGCGGCCAGCTCGCCGGTCAGCTCCTCGACCCGGCTGCGCGGGCGGGCCTGCGGCGGCAGGGCGATCTTGACCACGACCGCGCCGTGGGCCAGCCTGGCCTCGCTCTCGGCCGCGCGTACCCGGTCGAGGGCGGCCACCAGGTCCTCGCGGCGCCTGGCGTACTCGCGCTTGACCACGATCGCCTGGTCGACCTCCGCGCGGGCCTCGGCCAGCGCGCGGGCGACCCCGCCGAGGTCGGGGCCCACGCCCGCGCCGAGCGGGTCGGCGAGGAGGGCCGCGCGCATCCGCCGCAGCTCCGCCTCCTGTGCCTCCAGGCCGACGCCCTCGCCCAGCTCCCGCTCCAGGTCGCGGATCTCGCGCAGGGCGCGGTCGGCGTCGTCGAGCCGGGGCAGGACGGCGTTCCACACGGCGTCGATGTCGTTGAGCGCCGAGGTGACCTCGCGGAAGGCGCCGTCCATGCGGGCGACCGTCTCGTCGAGGGTCAGCCGCTCGTCGGCCTCCGGCAGCAGCGAGCGCTGCTCGACGGGCTTGGCCGCGGCCCGCAGCACGACGGACGTGCCCGACAGCAGCCGGGTCAGCTCGTCGAGCTGCTCGGCGCCGAGCTTCGCGCGCGCGGCCCTGACCTGCTCGGCGTCGCGCAGCACGGCCCGGTAGGCGTCGTTCAGCAGCCACAGCCGGGTCAGCGCGGCCTGGACGGCGGCCCAGCGCTGCGCCGTCACCCCGTCCAGCGTGGCGCCCTTGAGCAGCTGGTACGTGGTGTGGGATTCGAGATCGAGCAGGTCGCCGGAGATCCGGTCGCGTTCGTCGGCCCGAGCGCGCAGCGCGTACTCGGCGCCTTCCCTGCTCATGGGTGGTCCCAGACTCATCACGCTCCCCGTGAAGAGGGCCCCCGATGCCCCGTGTCCTACCGGCTCAACGGGAGTCTTGACCGGTTGGTTCCAAAGGGTAGGGGTGACCCTGACTTGTCCCTGATTCAACCCTCGGTCACCTGCAAACGGCTTAAAGGATCTCCTACGGTGGAGACATGGCACGCATCCTTCTGATCATCGCCGCGATCATCGTCGCACTGCTTCTCGTCGGCCCGCTCGTGGGTTTCGTCTTCACGCTTCTCAAGTGGGCTCTCATCATCGGCGCCGTCGTCCTCGGTGTCACGTTCGTCGCGAAGTGGGCCAAGAGGCCGTAGCTTCCGACCGCTTCCCAAGGCATAGTGAGTGAATGGAGGCGCGGCCGGCGGTTGACGATGCCGCGCTCGGGCGCGAGGCGCTGGCCGTGCTCGAGGCGAACTGGACGGGCAGCGGCACCGTGCCCGCGCCGGGTCTCTACCCGCACCAGTGGAGCTGGGACTCCGCGTTCGTCGTCATCGGCCTGGCCAGGCACCGCCCGGAGCGCGCCCGGGAAGAGCTGCTCAGCCTGCTGAGCGGCCAGTGGGCGACCGGCATGGTGCCCCACATCGTCTTCCACACCCGCGAGGCCTACTTCCCCGGGCCGTCGGTCTGGCGCTCGCAGGAGCACGCCTCCGCGCCCAGGGTCTACACCTCCGGGCTCACCTCCCCGCCGCTGCAGGCGCTGGCGCTGCGTTGGCTCTACCGGCACACCGGCGACGTGGCCTTCGTCCGGCGCACGTTCCCGCTGCTCGTCGCCCAGCACCACTACCTCGCCTCGGCCCGCGACCTCGGCGGCGCCGGGCTGGCGGCGATCGTCCATCCCTGGGAGTCGGGCATGGACGACAGCCCGGCCTGGGACCAGCCGCTCGCCGCGCTGCCCGCCATCGGCTACGGCTACCGCAACGTCGAGCTGGCCGAACGCCACCCCGACAGCGACCACGACCGCTACGTCTGGCTGGCCATGCGTTACCGCGACGCCGGCTACCGCGCCGAGTACCTGCGCGACGAGCACCCCTTCGCGGTCGAGGATCCGATGTTCAACGGGATCTGGCTCGCCTCCTGCCAGGCGCTGGCCGAGCTGGCGCCGGTGGCGGGGGCCGACCCCGCCCCCCACGCCGAACAGGCCGAACGCATCAGGCAGGCCATGCTCGACCGGCTGTGGGACGGCTGCTTCTACCCCCTCGACCTGCGCTCCGGCCGGCTGATCAAGGTCTGCACGGTGGGCGCGTTCGGGCCGCTGCTCGATCCCGGGCTGCCCAGCGACCACCTGCACGCCTGCGTCGAGGTGCTGGAGTCGGCCCGGTTCATGGGCGCGACCGGCTACCCGGTGCCGAGCTGCGAGATCCGCGCCGCCCAGTTCGACCGCACCCGCTACTGGCGCGGGCCGTCCTGGGTGAACACCAACTGGCTGTTACGCCGGGCCGCCGCCGTCCACTCGCTCGACCAGCTCGGCCGGCAGCTCGCCAACGGCACCCTGCGGCTCGTCCGGCAGGCCGGGTTCCGCGAGTGCTTCGACCCGTTCGACGGCAGCGGGCGCGGGTGCAGGGACTTCTCCTGGAGCGCGGCGCTCACCCTCGACCTGCTCGCCGATACCGTGGAGATATGAGCATTCTTCGCCGCCTGCCCGCCGACGTGCGCCGATCCCTGGACACCCGGCCGGGGGAGCGGGTGCTGACGTTCACCGAGACCTCCGACGGTCACCTGGTGGCCACCAACCTCGCCCTGTTCCTGTCCGACGGGACGCGGGTGCCGTACGAGGAGATCGACAAGGCGTCCTGGGACGACGAGGGGCTGCGGGTCGTCACCACCGGCGGCGCCCGCCACTTCGAGCGCGTCGCCGAACCGCGGATGCTGCCCGAGACCGTGCGCGAGCGGGTGAACTCCACCATCGTGGTCAACAAGCGGGTCAGCCTGCCGGGGCGCGGCGGCGTCCGGCTGGTGGCCAGGCGTCCGCCGGGCGGCGAGGTGCTGGGCTGGACGCTCGTCTTCGACGACGGGCTCGATCCGACGGACCCGGGCCTGCGCGCCCAGGCCGAACAGGCCCTGGAAGGCGTCCGGCGCAGCATGGGCGTGTGAGGAATCACACGTCCGTGCCGCGCCGGATCTCGGGGCTGGATCTTCAGGGCCGGATCTCGGACCGGGCCGTCAGTAGGGAATGCCGGTCTCGCGGGACTTCCGTTCCGCGAGATCCTCCTCCTCGGGCCAGCCGCTGCCGGACCTGTGGTGACCGTCGGAGCCGAGGAACGGGATCTTCTCCTGAAGCGTCCCGCCCACCTTCTCCCTGGCCGCCCCGGCCAGCCTCGACGCCTGCGCGCCGACCACCCCCGCGGCCTCCTGGACCCTCGGGCTGTCGGCCACACGCTGGGCCGCCCGCTTGATCTGTTCGTACCGCTCGCGGCCCGCCCTGCTGCCGAGCACGTAACCGACAGCCAGACCGACTGCAAATGTCATTCGATAACGCATCTTGCACCTCCGCTGTCTCCCGGCCTACCCCAGTTGCGATGCGACACGCACTCCAGGAGTGCGCTAATCTATTCCTGCGCACGACGGAAGGGCCCAACAAGCCCGACCAGCAGGGCGAACGTTCGATCCCGCGTAGCTCAACGGCAGAGCAGCCGGCTGTTAACCGGCAGGTTATAGGTTCGAGTCCTATCGCGGGAGCTGCAGCCAGACAAGAGTTTGGCAGATCAGGCCCTCTCACCGAGACCGGTGGGAGGGCCTGATGCGTTCTCCGGGGGCGCTCGAAGAGTCGCGGATCGCCGAGGATCCGAAGCCCTGAGCGATCAGGGTGCATCGCCGCGAGGTCGACGCGGGCATGTCGTGAAAAGAGAGGGATTCACGCGTTGTAGTGGGTGAGTTACTGATTCTGGCGTTACGGGGACAACAGGCGTTCGCGGGGGGAAGATGGGCGAGTCGGCCGGGTGCGGCCGGCAGCCGCGGGAAGTCGTGACGGGGGCGTGGAGAGGGCGCCGCCGGCAGGACGTGCCGCCGACCCGGAATCGGCGGGGCGCTCCGCTGAGCGAAATGTTGGTTGCCGCGTGCGTACCTGGATCAGGTCACTGCGTCCCTTCGATGTGCAAGCCGTGCACGCGCTGTTCGAGCGCACCACGGACCTCCGCGAGGCGGAGCGTTTCATCAGGCTCTTCCACGCCGAGAACCCCGCCGCCGGCGGCCTGGCCGCCCGGCTGCGCGACGTCGCCAGAGACGTCGCCCGCCACGGCACCTACGTCCACACCTTCGAGGAGCTGGAGTTCGGCGCCCGGGTCGCCTGGCGCAACAGCGGCCGGTGCATCGGACGCCTGTACTGGCGTTCGCTGAAGGTGCGCGACCGGCGGGAGGTGACGACGGCCGAGGGCGTCGCGGTGGAGTGCGTGGCGCACCTGCGCGAGGCGACGGGGGAGGGGCGCATCAGGCCCACCGTCACCGTCTTCGCCCCGGACACCCCGGCCATGCCGGGCCCGCGGGTGTTCAACGACCAGCTCGTCCGCTACGCAGGGCACCGGCTGAACGGCGGCGGCGTCCTCGGCGACCCGCGCAACGCCGAGCTCACCGACCTGGCCAAGGAACTGGGCTGGCGCGGCGGGCCGGGCCGGTTCGACGTGCTGCCGCTGGTCGTCCGGGCCGGGCTCGGCGACCCGCTGGTGTGCAACCTGCCGGGCGACGCCGTGCTGGAGGTGCCGCTGCTGCATCCCGAGTACGCGTGGTTCGCGGAGCTGGGGCTGCGCTGGCACGCCGTGCCGGTCATCTCGGACATGTGCCTGGAGATCGGGGGCGTCTGCTACCCGTGCGCGCCGTTCAACGGCTGGTACATGGGCACCGAGATCGGGGTGCGCAACCTGGCCGACGCCGACCGGTACGACCTGCTTCCCGAAGTGGCCGAGCACCTCGGCCTGGACACCTCCACCGAGCGCTCGCTCTGGCGCGACCACGCGCTGGTCGAGCTCAACGTGGCGGTGCTGCACTCGTTCGAACGGGCGGGGGTGACGATCACCGACCACCACACCGAGTCCCGGCGCTTCCTGACCCACCTGGAACGCGAGGAGCGCGCCGGACGGCGCTGCCCGGCCGACTGGTCGTGGATCGTGCCGCCGCTGTCGGGCGGCGCGACCCCGGTCTTCCACCGCTACTACGACACCTGCGAGCTGACCCCCGCCTACGTGCACCGCCACCCCGCCCGCTGATGCGCTTGCCAGCCCCGCCCAGAACATGGTTCGGTTAGCGCATGGCGGAACTCGTGCTCTCATCGTCGGACCGGGGCGTGCTCACGCTGACCTTCAACCGTCCCGACACGCTCAACGCCTGGACGGACGCCATGGGCAGGCGCTACTTCGACCTGCTGGCCGAGGCCGAGAAGGACCCCGACGTCCGGGCGATCGTGGTGACCGGCGCCGGCAAGGGCTTCTGCGCCGGGGCCGACTTCAAGACGCTCGCCGCCATCCAGACCGGCTCCTACGACGAGACCCCCGACCCCCGACCCAACACCTTCCCCACGACCATCGGCAAGCCGATCATCGCCGCGGTCAACGGCGCCTGCGCCGGGCTCGGCATGGTGCACGCGCTCGTCTGCGACCTGGTCTTCACGGCCGAGGAGGCCAAGTGGACGACCGCCTTCCCGCGCCGCGGCCTGGTCGCCGAGTACGGCCTGTCCTGGGTGCTGCCGCGGGTCATGGGCCAGCAGCGGGCCATGGACGTCCTGCTGTCCGGCCGGGTGTTCAACGGGCGGGAGGCGTACGAGCTGGGGCTGGCCAACCGCGCGGTGCCGGGGGAGTCGCTGCTGGCGCAGGCCCAGGAGTACGCCAGGGAGCTGGCCGTGCACAGCTCGCCGGCGTCCATGGCGGTGATCAAGCGGCAGGTGTGGCAGGACTGGGACGTCACCCTGGAGGAGTCGGCCAGGAAGGCCGTCCACGAGATGCTGGCCTCCTTCGGGCGGCCCGACTTCGCCGAGGGCGTCGCCAGCTTCCTGGAGCGCCGCCCGCCGGACTTCCCGGCGCTGTGAAACCGCAGGCCGGAGGGGGTACGGGCGGAGCGCGCCGAGGTTAGACGGCGATCGCGGCCGGGTAGGGCTGGACGTGTCCGAAGGGTCCCAGGCCGGGGCGTGGGGGGACGTCCAGCGGGGGGCACGGTCGGGGGGCGCGGTGCAGGCTTTCGTCATGAGGGAGATCGGCCGGGTCGGTTTCATGGACAAACCGGTGCCGCAGCCGGGGCCGCGCGACGCCGTCGTCCGCACCACCACCGCCCTCATCTGCACCTCCGACTCCCACACCGTCCAGGGCGGCATCGGGCCGCGCACCGACCTCACGCTCGGGCACGAGGGCGTCGGCGTGGTGCACGAGGTGGGCGAGGAGGTGCGGGACTTCCGGCCGGGCGACCGCGTCCTGGTGGGGGCCATCACCCCCGACTGGGGCGACCTCGCCTGCCAGGACGGTCACCCGTCGCAGTCGGGCGGCCCGCTCGGCGGGTTCAAGTTCGCCAACTCCAAGGACGGCGTCTTCGCCGAGTACTTCCACGTCAACGAGGCCGACGCCAACATGGCGAAGATCCCCGCCGGGGTGCCGGACGAGACGGCCGTCTACTGCGCGGACATGCTCTCGACCGGCTTCATGGGCGCCGAGAACGGCGACATCCCCATCGGCGGGACGGTCGCCGTGCTGGCCCAGGGCCCGGTGGGCCTGATGGCCACCGCGGGCGCCCGGCTGCGCGGCGCCGGCCTGGTCATCGGGGTCGAGTCGGTGCCCCGCCGACAGCGACTGGCCCGCGACTTCGGCGCCGACGAGATCGTCGACTTCAGCGCCGAGGACGTCGTCGAGGGCGTGCTCCGCCGGACCGGCGGACAGGGCGTGGACACCGCCATCGAGGCGCTCGGCGCGGACGCCACCTTCCAGACCGCGATCAGAATCATCAAGCCGGGCGGGACGGTCTCCAACACCGGCTACTACGGCCAGGGCGAGTTCGTCCGCATCCCGCGCGTCGAGTGGGGCGTCGGCATGGCCGAGAAGAAGATCACGACCGGCCTGTGCCCGGGCGGGCGGCTGCGCATGGAACGCCTGCTGCGCCTCCTGGAGGGCGGCCGGGTCGATCCCACGCCGCTGACCACCCACACGTTCCCGTTCGCGGAGATGGAACGCGCCTTCGAGATCTCGGACAAGAAGCTCGACGACGTGGTGAAGGTGATGATCACCTTCCGGTGAGTACCTCGGAGGAGAACGCCGGATGCTCGACCTCGATCCACCCTTCCGCCCGGTCCGCCACCGGGAGGGCTACCCGCCCCTGGAGGACCTCGGGCTCATCGGCGACGGCACGACGGCGGCGCTGGTCGCCCTCGACGGTTCGATCCCGTGGTTGTGCCTGCCGCGCTTCGACAGCGACCCGCTGCTGTGCGGCCTGCTCGACCGCGAGCGCGGCGGCTGCTTCACGCTGACGACCGACGACCTGCGCGAGGCCAGGCAGTACTACGTGCCGGACACCGCCGTGCTGGTCACCGAGCTGCGCGGCCCGTCCGGCGTGGTGCGGATCACCGACGCGCTGGTCCTGCGCGCCGGCGCCGACCTCAGCGACGACGCCGGCGGCGGAAGGGGCGAGCTGGTCAGGTCCGCGGTCGTCCTGGCGGGGGACGTGCGCCTGCGGGCGGAGCTGGCGCCGCGCGGCGGCGGGCAGGTCCGGGTGCTCGGCAGCGGCCTGGAGGTGCGCGCGTCCCGCCGTCCTGACCTGCGGCTGCACCTGCGGTCCGACCGGCCGCTGACGGGGCTGCGCACCGTGCACGACCTCCGGGAGGGCGAGCGCCTCGACCTGGTGTTGTCGTGGGGGCGCATCCACCGTCACCACCGGTTCGACCCCGAGGCGATGGTGCGGCAGACCGCCGACGCCTGGCGGCGCTGGATGGGCGCGTGCACCTACCGGGGCCCGCAGGAGGCGCTGGTCCGGCGTTCGGTGATCACGCTGAAGCTGTGCGACGACTGGGTGAACGGCTCGCTGGTCGCGGCGCCGACGTCCTCGTTGCCCGCGCCCGTCGGCGGGGTGCGCAACTGGGACTACCGCTACACCTGGATCCGCGACGCCGCCTACGCCGTCTTCGCGCTGCGCCGCGTCGGCTTCGCGGAGGAGGCCGACGGCTTCCTCGGCTGGGTGCTCGACGCCTTCGAGCAGAGCGGCCAGCCGCGGATCATGTACACGCTGCGCGGCGACCCCGTACCTGAGGAGGTCGTCGACGCCGACCTGGAGGGCTACCGGCGCTCGGCGCCGGTGCGGTGGGGCAACGGCGCGGCCGACCAGCGCCAGCACGACGTCTACGGCGAGGTGCTCGACTGCGCCGACCAGTGGCTGCTGCCCGGCCGCGACCTGCAGCCCGCGCTGTGGTCGGGGCTGTCGGCGCTGGCCGAGGCCGCCGCGAACACCTGGCGGCAGCCCGACCAGGGCATCTGGGAGGTACGCAGCCAGGGCCGGGTCTTCACCTACTCGGCGGGCATGTGCCAGGTGGCGCTCGACCGGGCCGCGGCCATCGGCGAACGGCTGGGCCTGGACGGTCCGATCGCCAGGTGGCGCGCCACCGCCGAGGAGCTGCGCCGGCTGATCCTGGAGCAGGCGTGGGACGAGGAGGCGCAGTGCCTGAGCGAGCACCTCGACGGCGGCGGCGGCCTGGACGCCAGCCTGCTCGCGCTGCCGCTGCGCAAGGTCGTGCCGGCCGACGACCCGCGGATGACGGCGACCACCGCCGCCGTCGCCGAACGCCTGTCCGCCGGTGACGGCCTGCTCTACCGCTACCTGCACGACCAGTCGCCGGACGGCCTGCCCGGCGACGAGGGCGCCTTCCTGCTGTGCAGCTTCTGGCTGGTGGACAACCTCGTCCTGCAGGGTCACCGGGCCCGCGCCGAGGAGCTGTACGCCTCCCTGTGCGCCCGCGCCAGCCCGCTCGGCCTGCTCCCGGAGCAGATCGACCCGGCCACGGGCGCGTTCGCGGGCAACTACCCGCAGGCGTTCAGCCACATCGGGGTGATCGCCAGCGGGGTCAACCTGGCGCGGGCGGGAGCGGCCCGCACGCCCTGACCGGCGTCAGGCCAGGCGGTGGGCGCCCTTGGCGGCGGTGGCGGCCAGGAAGCGGGGGGCCTGGAAGCCGCGCTCGGCGTAGGCGGCCGTGACCGACTCGCGCACGCCGTCGAGGCGGTCGTCCGGGACGAGGGCGATGGCCGAGCCGCCGAAGCCGCCGCCCGTCATCCTGGCGCCGCGGGCCCCGCCGCGGAAGGCGGCCTCCACGGCCACGTCGAGCTCCGGCGAGGAGACCTCGTACTGGTCGCGCAGCGACAGGTGGGAGGCGTTGAGCAGGGCGCCGATCTCGGTGACCTTGCCCGCGCGCAGCAGGCCGACCAGGGCCTCGACGCGGTGGTTCTCGGTGACGACGTGCATGACGCGCTTGCGCTCGTCGCCCTGGAGCCGGTCGAGGGCCGCGGCCAGGTCGGTGACGTCGCGCAGGGACGCCACTCCCAGCTTGCGGGCCGCGGACTCGCACTCGGCGCGGCGCTTGGCGTACTCGCCGCCGGCGTGCTCGTGGTGGACCTGGGTGTCGATGATGAGGATGCTCAGGCCCTCGGCGGCCAGGTCGAGGGGGATCCTCCTGGAGCCGAGCGAGCGGCAGTCGAGGAACAGCGCGTGGCCCTCCTCGCACAGCGCCGAGGCGGCCTGGTCCATGATGCCGCACGGCATGCCGACGAAGTCGTTCTCGGCCCGCTGGCTGAGCAGCGCGATCTCCATCGGCGTCAGGCCGAGCCCGTGGACGTCGTTCAGCGCGGAGGCGACGGCCACCTCCAGCGCGGCGCTGGAGCTGAGGCCCGCGCCCTGGGGCACGTCGCCGTCGATCGCGATGTCCGCGCCGGCGACCCGGTCGCCGAGCATGGCCAGCACGCCCACGGCGTAGCGGGCCCAGCCGGTGGCATCCTCCCTGGCCGGCAGCTCGATCGGGCCGCCGGAGGACTGGAGGGACAGCAGCCGGATGGTCTGGTCGGCGCGCGGGGTGACGGCGGCGCTCACGCCCCACGGCACCGCGAAGGGCAGGACGAAACCGTCGTTGTAGTCGGTGTGCTCGCCGATCAGGTTGACCCGGCCGGGCGCGCGCCAGACCGTGCGGGGATCGGCACCGAAGGCGGCACGAAAAGCTTCAGCAACGCGCATAATCCAACACTCCTCAACAAAGGCCCGACCGTAGACTAGCGCCATGGAGGAGCTCCTGGATCCAGCGCTCGGCCAGGTCCGGGTGTTCCTGATGCACGACGACAACAAGCGGCGCAAGCTCAAGTACAACCTGGGCCATCGGCGGCTGCTCACCTTCGGCGGGGCGTACTCCCATCACATCAGGGCCGTGGCCGAGGCCGGAAGGCTGCACGGCATCGAGACGATCGGGGTGATCAGGGGCGAGGAGCACCTGCCGCTCAACCCCACGCTCGCCTTCGCCGCCTCCTGCGGGATGACCCTCACCTACCTCGACCGCGCCACCTACCGGCTCAAGCACACGCCCGAGGTGCAGGCGCGGCTGCGGGAGCGGTGGGGCGACGTCGCGATCCTGCCCGAGGGCGGCAGCAACGCCGCGGCCGTGCGCGGCTGCGCTGAGCTCCCGCCCGAGATCGACGTCGACTACGACGTCGTCTGCTGCCCGGTCGGCACCGGCGGCACGCTGGCCGGCATCTCGGCCGGGCTGCCCGAGGGCAGGCGGGCGCTGGGCTTCGCGGTGCTCAAGGGGGCCGGCTTCCTGGCCGGAGAGGTGGCCCGGCTCCAGCGGGAGGCCTACGGCCGCACCTGGACGAACTGGTCGCTCGACCTCGACCACCACTTCGGCGGCTACGCCCGCTCGACCCCCGACCTCGACCGGTTCGCCGCCGAGCACCGGGTCGAGGGTGTCTACGTGGCCAAGATGCTCTACGGCGTGCTCGACCTGGCCCGGCGGGGGGCGTTCGCGCCGGGCACCCGCGTCGTGGCCGTGCTGACCGGTCAGCCCTCGACGTCCGTGGCCGCGTGCGGGGCGCCGACCGGCTTCGACTCGGGCGAGCCGCGCTGACGCAGGTAGACCGACAGCACCACCATCGACAACACGGCCAGCAGCTCCGACTGCCAGTTCTGCAGGCTGCGGTTCCAGAACTCGGCGGAGGTCACGTACTGGCCCCACGAGACGGGGTCGCGCAGGTCGGCGAGCCGTCCGGAGTTGTAGGCCGCCTGGCCCGCCACCGACTGGGCCAGCCACGACAACACGAAGATGGCCCCCATCACCAGCCCGAGCGAGTTGCTGAACAGCCACAGCCGGGCGCCGCGGGCCCTGGCCCAGGCGGGGGACTGGCTGCCGGCGTGCGCGCCGACCTGCTGCTCCTCGTCGGACTCGGCCCCGGCGTCCTCCACCTTCTTCGACTCGGGGGAGCCCTTCTGGACGAGCCAGACGGTCAGCATGATGTACAGGAAGAACTGCAGGTACTCCGACTGCCAGTTCTCGGCCACGTCCACGGCGAAGTCGGAGGAGGTGACGTACTCGGCGAACGACACCGGGTCGGCGCCCTGAACCAGCTGCAGGTCGTTGAACTGCAGCATGCCCGCCACCGCCTGGCCGCCGAGCGCCAGCAGGAACATGACCAGGAAGGCCAGCGAGAGGGAGTTCTCCTTCAACCACTTCACAACCGCGCCCACCCTATGGCCAGGAACCAGGCCAGCCCCGCCACGATGACGAGCAGGGTCAGCGTGAACATCACCCGCATCAGTCCTCCACCTCGCATTCGTAGGGCAGGTCGTGCACGGGCCGGCAGCCCGCGGCCTTGACCCGCCAGCCGTCGTCGAAGCGGTGCAGGAACAGGGTGTCGCCGGCCAGCCGCACCTGGGCCTCCTTGCCCCACACGCTCACCTCGGTGACCGCGCCGCCGGGCCCCAGCTTGAGGTCGCCCAGCGCCTGGGCGCAGGTCTGGCCGCGGTCGGGCAGCTTCTCGGCGGTGCTCCGGGCCAGCAGCCCGCACGCGGCGTCCTCCTGGTGAGCCTCCAGGGCCGCATGGAAACGCTCGGCCGCGCGGGCGGGGGACGTCGTGTCCACGGCGCAGCCGGTGGCCGCCAGGACGAGCGCCGTCACGACGAACGGAAATCTCATGCGCCTCCCGCTACCCACCGGGGCGGCGGGCATGCTGGCCCGCGGGCGGGCTACCCGAGCTGGTCGAGCACCGGGGCGACCAGCGCGTTGAGCTCGCGGACCAGGACGAGCACGGCCCGGTGGGCACGCTGCTCGACCTCGTCGTGCGGGCCCTCGGGCTCCGGCGGGAGGTCGCCGAGCGGCACGGGCGCCTCGACGAGCAGCGTGGCGCGCAGGAACGGGATGCGGGCGAGGTCCTGCTGGCTCGGCTCGACGTACTGGCCGAAGGTCTCCTGCCAGCCCAGCCAGCCGCGGTCGCGCCACCAGGCGCGCGACCTGGTCAGCTCGGCGGGAAGCGGCGAGACGATCCGGACGCGCGCGAACAGGGTGCCGTCCCAGGTGTTGCGGTGGCAGGTGGCCTCCAGGACGCGGCGGTCCCAGCGCACGTAGCCGGGGGTGAGGGCGGGCGGGGTGGCCAGCCGCCAGGCCGCGCAGGCGAACCTGACCGGCGCGATGTCACCCCACTCGAACTCGTCGAGGTTCTTGCGCACGTGCACGGCGTAGCGCCCGTCACGGTCCCTGTCGAACTCCTGGTCGATCCAGAACGCCTTGCCCATGCCCCCTACGCTACGGCCCGGCGGCGCCTTCCCGGCGGCGTACGGGAGATCCGGCCTTGCCATCAATTGTGTGACCGTTTAAGCTCATCCGGTCAAACAATTGGAGGCAAGGTATGGCCAGAGCGGGCAGGCCGCCGCAGGACCCCGCGCGGCAGGCCGAGCGCGCCCACCGGATCCTCGACGCCGCCGCCGAGCTGATCCTGCGCTGGGGCTACGACAAGACCACCGTCGAGGACGTCGCCAGGCGGGCCGGGGTCGCCAAGGGCACGATCTACCTGCACTGGAAGACGCGCGAGGAGCTGTTCGCCGCGCTGCTGCGGCGCGAGCGGGTGCTCATGCTGGACCGGGTGCGCGACGGCGCGCCCGCCACCCTCGGCGAGCTGTTCGGGACCCTGGCCTCGGCGCTGCTGCACCGGCCGCTGCTGCACGCGGTGCTGCTCGACGACTCCGAGGTGCTCGGCAAGCTCACCCGGCTCAAGCGGCAGCGACCGGCGGCCGGCGGCCTCGAACTCGGCGGCCCCTTCGAGGCGTACCTGCGCGAGCTGGTCCGGCTGGGCGCCGTGCGCGCGGAGCCGGCCGAGCACGTCACGGTGATCGGCTCGATCTTCTACGGCTTCATGTTCCTGCCCGGCGCGCGCCCGGAGTCCGAGCGGCTGCCCGACGACCGCGTCGCCGAGCTGCTGGCCGAGACCGTCGAACGCGCGGTGGGCACCGGACGCGCGCTGCCGCCCGACGACGCCGCCGCCGTCGCGCGGGCCACGCTCGACCTCCTCGACGCCCTCGCCGACGTCGCCCGGCGCAAACTGGCGACATCCATGAGCCCGGCCAAGGAGCGCGTGAAATGAAGGCAGTCATCCCCCTCGACGACGAAGCCGCCGCCGACCTCGGCACCGCGGGCGGCAAGGGCGCCTCGCTGGCCCGGCTGGCCAGGGCGGGGCTGCCGGTGCCCGGCGGGTTCGTCGTCACGACGCAGGCGTACCGGTCGTTCGTGGCGGCGTTCGGCGACGAGATCGCCTCCAGCGGCGGCCCCGGCGCGCTGTTCGCCGCGCACGAGATCCCGGCCGGTCTGGCCGAGGAGATCCGGGCCGCGCACGCCGCGCTCGGCGACGACGTCGCGGTGGCCGTGCGCTCCTCGGCCACCGCCGAGGACCTGCCCGAGCTGTCGTTCGCCGGGCAGCAGGACACCTTTCTCAACGTCAGGGCCGACGGCCTGCTGGAGGCGGTCCGCCGCTGCTGGGCCTCGCTGTGGAACCCGCGCGCCGTCGCCTACCGCGAGCGCAACGGCGTCCCGCACGACGACGTGGCCCTGGCGGTGGTCGTCCAGGAACTGGTGGACGCCGACGCGGCCGGGATCATGTTCACCGCCGACCCGGTCACCGGCGCGCGCGACGAGATCGTGGTCAACGCCTCCTGGGGGCTCGGCGAGGCCGTCGTCGGCGGGCAGGTCACGCCGGACACGATCACCCTGTCGGGCGGCCGGGTCACCGGCTCGCGGGTCGCCGACAAGACCGTCATGACCGTGCGCACCGCGAGCGGCACCGGCGAGGAGCCCGTGCCCGAGGACCTGCGCCGCGCTCCCGTGCTCGACCCGGCGCAGGCGGTGGAGCTGGCCGCGCTCGGCGAACGGATCCAGGCCCTGTACGGCATGCCCATGGACGTCGAGTGGGCCAGGCGCGACGGCACGTTCGCGATCCTCCAGGCCCGCCCGATCACCGGCCTGAAACCGCAGGTCGAGGAGTGGAACGACAGCCTCAAAGGCGACTACCTGTGGACCGCGGGCAACCTGGGCGAGGCCATCCCCGACGTGATGACGCCGGCGACCTGGTCGTTCGTCCAGATCTTCATCCGCGAGGCCATGTCGGCCTCGGCGCTGCCCGGGTTCGACCTGGTGGGCAACATCGGCGGCCGCTTCTACATGAACCTCAGCGTCGTCCACTCCATCGCCGCCGCCCTGGGCATGCGGAGCAGGCTGGGCGCGGTCGAGCAGGTCTTCGGCAGGCTGCCGGCCGGCCTGGAGGTGCCGCCGGTGCGGCTGGCCCGCTGGGAGATCGTCCGGCGCGTGCTGCCGATGGCCGTCACCCTCCAGCGGCGGGTGCGCCGGAACATCAAGGACTTGCCCGCCTTCCTCGCCGCCTCCCGGCAGCGCTGCGAGGAGCTGCGCGAACGCGTCGCCGCCACGTCCTCCGGCGCCGAGCTGGCCGACCTGTGGACGTCCGCCATCGAGCCCCACCTGGTCACCTCCAGCCGCATGCTGGAGGCCGCCGGCCGCCAGGGCGGCGCCACGCTGGTCTGGACCCGCGACCGGCTGCGCAGGCTGATGGGCGAGGCGGACGCCGAGGCCATGCTCACCGGCGTCAACGCCGACGGCGAGCTGGCCAGCCTCGGGCCCGTCCTGGGCCTGGGCAGGCTGGCCAGGGGCGAGATCAGCAGGGAGGAGTTCGCGCTGGCCTACGGGCACCGCGGCCCCCACGAGTTCGAGGTCTCAAGGCCCCGGCCCGGCGAGGACCCGGCCTGGATCGACGCCCAGCTCGCCGGCCTGCGCGACCTGCGGGCCGGCACCGAGGCGCTGCTGGCCCGGCAGGAGAAGGCCAGGGCGGAGGCGTGGGCGCGGTTCGCCGCCCGCTACCCCGGCAAGGAGGCCCGGATGCGCGCCCGGGTACGGCGGTGGAACGCGGTCGTCCGCGACCGGGAGAGCGCCCGTTCGGAGAACATCCGGGCCTTCTGGGTGCTGCGGGCGTTCGTGGTGCGCGCCGGGGAGCTGACCGGGCACGGCGACGACCTGTTCCACCTCTACCTGGAGGAGATCCTCGACGTGCTGCGCGGCGACGCCTCGGCCCTGGCCCGGGTCCCGGTCCGGCGGGCGACCCACGAGCGGTACGCCGCGCTGCCGCCGTACCCGACGGTGATCGTCGGCCGGTTCGATCCCGTCCGGTGGGCCGCCGACCCGGGCCGCCGGGCCGACGTCTACGACGCCCGCGGCTTCGACGTCCCGGTCAGCGACACCGTGACCGGGTTCCCCGACGCGCCGGGCGTGGTCGAGGGCGTGGTCAGGGTCATCGCCGGCCCCGAGGACGGCGACCGGCTGGGGCCCGGCGAGATCCTGGTGACGACCCTGACGAACGTCGGCTGGACCCCGATGTTCCCGCGCGCGGCCGCCGTCGTCACCGACATGGGCGCGCCGCTGTCGCACGCCTCGATCGTGGCCCGCGAGCTGGGCATCCCGGCCGTGGTCGGCACCGGCAACGCCACCATGCGGCTGCGCGACGGCGACCGCGTCCGCGTGGACGGCGAGCGCGGCACGGTCGAGTTGCTCCAGTGAAAAGAGTGCGCCAAGTCGGCCGTCCTGCGGCTGCTGGTGTGTTCACTGGATGACCATGATCGAACAGTGGATCCTCGACGACGAGCGCGAGCTCGAAGCGCGCTGCGCCCGCTTCCGCCTCGCCCTGCTGGGCCTCGACCGCGACACCGCCCAGCCCGACCTCCAGGAGGCCCGGCAACCGGATGACCCCACCTGAACGGCACGACCCGCCTGACCTCCCGACCGGTCCGCCCGGGTGGGACGACCTGCCCAGTGCTCTCGTCCGGGAGGTCGAGCGGCGGCTCGGCCGGGCGGCGGCCGGCTTCGCGGGGCGGCACGGCGGCTTCACCGGCGGCGTGCGCGGCGTGCTCACGCTGACCGGCGGCGACGAGGTCTTCGTCAAGGCCGTGCCCGCCGGTTCGCCGCACGCGGCCGACTACCGGGCGGAGGCCGTGGTGGGCGCGGCCCTGCCGCCGGGCGTGCCCGCCCCCCGGTTCCTGTTCTCCTGCCAGGCGGCGGGGTGGGTGCTGCTCTGCTCGCGGGTCGCGCCCGGCCGGATCCCGCACGAGCCGTGGCACGACGACGAGCTGGCCGCCGCCCTCGCCCTGCTCACCGCGTGTGCCCGCGAGCTGACCCCGTCCCCGCTGGGCGGCCTGCCCACGCTGGCCGGGCGCATGTCGGGACGCTGCGAGCTGTGGAACACCCTCGACCCCGCCCGCGCCGGAGCATGGGAACGCGCCCGCCTGCCCCGCCTGGCCGCGGTCGAACGCCGCTGGACCGCCCTGGTCACCGGCGGCACGCTGCTGCACTTCGACCCGCGGTTCGACAACATCCTCATCGACCGCGACGGGACCGCCCGCCTGGTGGACTGGGGGCGGGCCTGCACCGGCCCGGCCTGGGCCGACCTGGTCTGCCTGCTGCTGCAGTCGGACCTCGGGCCGCGCGACCCCGAGCGCCTGCTCACCACGCACCCGCTCGGCCGCCGGGCGCCCGCCGACCAGGTGGACGCCCTCCTGGTCGCCCTGCTCGGCTACTGGACGCGCTCGGCCACCGCGTCCGCGCCGCCGGCGCTGCGCGACCGCCGCGAACGCTCCCGCCGCGCCACCCTCGCCTGGCTGCGCACCCGCTGGCTCTGAACGGGCCGCCGCCCGTCAGCGGCCGGTCAGCCGCCGACGTGGATGCCGGGCCGCCGCTGCGGCTCGGGCTCGACCTTGCGGATGATCTCGCGGACGACCGGCGCGGTGTCGCCGCGGCCCAGGATGAGGTAACGCAGCAGGTGGACCATCGGCGAGCCCTCGGCCCACTCGAAGTAGCAGTGGGGACGCACCCCGGTGCCGTCGCGCAGCGCCAGCAGCACGGCCGCGATCGCGTTGGGCGCGGCCGGGCTCTCCGCGCGCAGCACGCGGTGGCCGCCGACCTCGACGCCGCGCACCCGCAGCACGTCGCTGAAGCTGGAGGGGTCGATGACGTCGATCTCCAGGAACAGCACGTCGGCCCGGCCCGGCACCGGGTTCATGGACCGCTGCTCGCTCTCCTTGGCCAGGTACTCGGCCGCGTCGCCGGGGCCGCGCCGGTTGGCGATGATGTTGAGCGCGCCGTCGTGATTCAGCGAGTCGGTGACGAACCGGCGGGCCGCCTCGTCGAACTCGATCCGGTCGGCCCGCAGCTCGGTCGTGCGCGACACCCGCGAGATGAGCGAGATCGCGACGATGCCGAGGATGAAGAACGCCGAGATGGTGATGCCGTCGGGCTTCTCCCTGATGTTCTCCACCAGCGCGTAGACCAGCACCAGGGTCAGCACGGCGAAGCCGGCGACGGCCGGGGTCTGGCGGTGGCGGACGGCCGAGATGGTCACCGCCACCGCGCCGGAGACCATCATGGCCAGGATGCCGGTGGCGTACGCGCCGGCCTGGGCGTCGACGTCGGCGTTGAAGGCCAGCGTGAGCAGCACGCAGATGGCCGTGTAGACCAGCACGACGGGCCGGACGGCCTTGCCCCACTCGGGCGCCATGCCGTACGAGGGCAGGTAGCGCGGCACGATGTTGATCAGGCCGGCCATGGCCGAGGCGCCGGCGAACCAGAGGATGAGGATGGTGCTGACGTCGTAGACCGTGCCGAAGCCCTCGCCGAGCCGTTCGTGCGCCAGGTACGCCAGCGCCCTGCCGTTGGCCTGCCCGCCCGGCGCGAACTGCTCGGCCGGGATGAGCACGGTCGTGACGAAGCTGGTGGCGATCAGGTAGACGCTCATGATGAGCGCGGCCACGGTCAGCAGCTTGCGGGTGTTGCCGATGCGCGAGCGCAGCCGCTGCTCGGGGTCGTCGCCCTGGGCGGCCACGAGCGGCATCATGCTGACGCCCGTCTCGAACCCGGACAGGCCCAGCACCAGCAGCGGGAAGGCCAGCACCGCCGGGCCGAGCAGCCCGGTGAGGCCGCCGCGCCCGTCGAGCAGCGCGTCCGTCCAGTGCGACAGGGCCTGCGGGTCGGCCGCCACGTCGGCGAACCCGACGGCGACGACGACCGCGTTGAGCAGCAGGAACAGCGCCACCAGCGGGATCGCGACGCCGACCGCCTCGGTGAAGCCCATCAGGAACACGCCGCCGAGCACCACCAGCAGCACGACGGTGATGATCACCGCGTGCCCGTGCAGGAAGCTCGGGAAGTACGGGTTCTCCAGGATGTGCACCGAGGCGTCGGCGGCCGACAGCGTGATCGTGATGATCCACGACGTGGCCACGAACCCCAGCAGGACCAGCACGAACAGCTTGCCCCGCCAGAACGGCAGCAGGCGTTCGAGCATGGCGACCGACCCCTGCCCGTGCGGGCTCTCCTTGGCCACCCGCCGGTACATCGGCAGCATGCCCAGCAGCGTCAGCGCCACGATGAGCAGCGTGGCCAGCGGCGACAGTGCGCCGGCCGCGAGCGCGGCGATGCCGGGCAGGTAGGCCAGGGTGGAGAAGTAGTCGACGCCGGTCAGGCACATGACCTTCCACCACGGCTGCGGCTCGCCGTGGCCCTCGGCCGACTCCGGGCCGACGGGCTGGACCTGGTGCCGCAGCAACCATCGCGCCGTCCGGCTCGACGGCGGCCCGGTACGGCCCGCGCTCTCGACCGCTTCGGGTATGGCAAGCTCACCGGTACCGCTCACCGGAACTTCCTCTCGGGGACGCCGCCAACGAACGTCCCCACCTTAGGGGGTCGGATCTCGGCGGCGACCGGTGCGGTCCCGCCTAGAAGCCGTCCTTGCGGGGGTCGGCCGGAAGGGCGGCGGCGGCCGGGCCGTCCGGCGCGGCACCGGCCGCGCGCTCGGCCGGGTCCGGCACGGGCACCGGCTGCACCAGCACCAGCGTCAGGTCGTCACGCAGGTCGCCGGCGTGCTCGTCCAGCAGGTCGAGCAGGTTGGGCAGCGCGTGGTCGAGGCCGGGCGCGGCCAGGGCGTGCCGGACGTGCCGGTCGAGCGGGAACTCCACGCCGTCGGCGTCCCTGGCCTCGCTCAGGCCGTCGGTGTAGAGCAGCAGCCGCTGGGACAGGCCGAGCCCGGCGCGCCGCATCCGCGGCTCGGGGCCCAGGCCGAGCGGCGGCGAGGGCTCGGGCGGCTCCAATGCCTCCAGGCGGTGGCCGATGCGCAGGGGAGCCGGATGGCCGCAGTTGACCAGCCGCACCTCACCGGGCACGAACTCGGCCAGCAGGACGGTCACGAAGTCCTCCTCGCCCAGGTGCGGGACGAGGTCGGCGTCGAGCGCCGTGGCCAGCGCCACCAGGTCGGGCGCGTCGGGCGCGTGCCGCCGGAAGGAGGCCAGCACGACGGCGCTCAGCCGGACGGCCTCCATGCCCTTGCCCTTGACGTCGCCGACGATCAGCCGCACCCCCGAGGGCGCGACCAGCGCGTCGTGCAGGTCGCCGCCGATCAGCGCCTGGTCGGTGGCCGACCGGGTGTGGACGGCCAGGCTCATGCCGCCGAGCCGGGGCGGCAGCGGCCGGACGATCGCCTGCTGGGCCAGCTCGGCGATCTGCCGCACCCGGGACAACTCGCGCTCCTGGTCGCCCTGGAACCGGTGGGCGACGGACGCCAGCCCCATCGCGGGGGCGAGGACGAGCAGCCCCGTCAGCGGGTCGAAACCGGCGCGCCCGAAGGTGACATAGAGCGCGACAACCCCTTCGACCAGCAGGAACAGCAGGAACCAGCCTCGCTGTGAACGCATGGTGTGTCTCCGGTTATCGGCTTCTTCTTTCCGGACGCGGCGAACAGGGTGAGTAGCTACTTTCTCACTTTTAGTCACGCAGTGCATCAGGTTCCGGCAAGCTGCTGTCACAACTTCATCCGATAGGTGGCGATCACGATGGCAGGTAAGTGGCAGGCGGGCAACCTTCCAGCGGAACTCACGAGCCTGATCGGCCGCGGCGCGGAGCTGGAGCAGGTGCGCAAGGCGTGCCGGCGGTCGCGGCTGGTGACCCTGACCGGGGTGGGCGGCGTCGGCAAGACCCGCCTGGCCCTGCGCGCCGCCGCCGACCTGCGGCCCGACTTCGCCGGCGGGTGCTGGCTGGTCGAGTTGTCGCCGCTGGACGACGGGACCCTGCTGCCGCACGCCATCGCCGAGGCGCTCCGGCTCACCGACCAGACCACCAGGCCCATGTCCGAGGTGCTGGCCGAGCACCTGTTCGGGCGCGAGCTGCTGCTCGTGCTCGACACCTGCGAGCACCTGGTCGCGGCCTGCGCGGCGACCGTCGAGGGGCTGCTCGCGGCGGTGCCCGGGCTGCACGTGCTGGCCACCAGCCGCCGTCCGCTGGAGGTGGACCCCGAGCTGGTGATCGTGGTCGACCCGCTGCCGGTGCCGGCCGCGGGCGCGACCGCGCCGCTCGGCCACGACGCCGTGACCCTGCTCGTCGAGCGCGCCGCCGAGACGATGCCGACCTTCGAGATCACCGACACCAACCGCGACGACGTCGTGCGGCTGTGCCGCAGGCTCGAAGGCATCCCGCTGGCCATCGAGCTGGCCGCGGCCCGGCTGCGCGACCTGCCCTTGAGCCATCTGGCCGACCGGCTGGAGGACCGCTTCGCCACGCTGGAGGACGACCTCGCGCTCACCCAGGAGGCCGACCCGCCCTGGCACCAGGCATTGCGTACCGCCGTCGGGTGGAGTCACGAGCTGTGCGAGCCCGCCGAGCGGCTGCTGTGGGCGCGGGTGTCGGTGTTCGCCGGCGACTTCGACGCCGCGGCGGCGCGCCAGGTGTGCGCCGACGAGCGGCTGCCCGAGGCCGACATCGGGCTGCTGCTCGACGCCCTGGCCGACGAGTCGATCCTGACCTGGCTGCCGACCGGCTCCGGCGAGCGCTACCGCATGCTCGACACGCTGCGCGAGTACGGCGCCGGCTGGCTGCGCGGCCTCGGCGAGGAGGCGGAGCTGCGCCGCCGGCACCGCGCCCACTACCAGGACCTGGCCGTGCGCGGCGCGGCCGGCTGGCTCGGCGCCGGCCAGGTCGCCTGGTACGACCGGATGGTCGGCGAGCACGACAACCTGCGCGCCGCGCTGGAGACCGCGCTCGGCGAGCGGGACGGCCAAGCCGCCCTCGACCTGGCCGGCACGCTGGCCTTCTTCTGGTACGGCTGCGGCTACGCCAAGGAGGGCCGCCACTACCTGGGCCAGGCCCTGGCGCTCGACCAGGCCCCCGGCCCGGTCCGCGCCCGCGCCCTGTGGGCCGACGGCCTGCTCGCCGCCACCCAGGGGGACGCCGCCGCGGTCGAGGCGCGGGCCGAGGAGTGCGAGGCCGCCGCGGCCGACGACGACGCCTTCGCCGCGCTGTGCGTCAAGGCGCTGCGCTCGTCGGCCGGCGTGATCCGCGGCGACCTGGAGCAGGCGATGGCGGAGTCGGAGCCGGCGTACGCGATGCGCTGGAGCGGCGAGGAGCTGACGATCGCCGGGCTGCTGGCGCTGATGTGCCGGGCGGTCGCGCACACCGTCGCCGGCCGGATCGAGGAGGCGATCGCGGTGCTGGAGGACCTGCGCGCCCTGTGCGACCAGCAGGGCGAGCAGGCGATGCGCTCGCACGGCGACCTGCTGCGCGGCCAGGCCGAGCTGGCCCGCGGGCGGGTGGCGGCGGCCGTCGCCTACGGGCAGGCGGCGTTGCGCACCAAGCGGAGGCTGCACGACGACTTCGGCATCGGGCTGACCGTCGACCTGCTGGCGCTCGGCGCGGGGGCCGCGGGCCGGCCGGAGCGGGCGGCCCGGCTGCTGGGGCTGGCGCAGCGGATCTGGAGCAGCCACGGGCAGGCGCAGGCCAGCGTCCCGGCCTGGGTGGCGGCCCGGCAGGAGTGCGAGCGGCAGGCGCGCGAGGCCCTGGGCGACGACGCGTACGGGTCGGCGTTCCGCGCCGGGTACGACGGCGAGGTCGACGCCGGGATCGCGTACGCGCTCGAACCCGAGGGGGAGGGGCTGCCGAACGTGTGAGACCGCCGATCCTGGGGCTCCGACGTGGCGGAGGAGGCAGATGTTGCCTGCCTGGCGGTGACAACCTCACCCCTTGGATCCCTCGGCGTTACCACGGAGAGTAGGGAGACATCCGTACATGGGAGGCTGCATTGGACACCGCGCCACTTCCGTTCCCGGTTCCCGGCGAGCGGACGTCCGACACGATCCGCCGCCTGCGGGACGAGCACGGACCGGTCCTGCCCGTCCTGCTGCCGGGGGAGGTGAACGGCTGGCTGGTGACCTCCTACGAGGCGACGGACGAGGTGCTGGCCAACGACGAGGCGCTCTACAGCAAGGACGCCAGGAACTTCACCGGCCTTCATGACGGCACCGTCCCCGCCGACTGGCCGCTGCGCCAGGTCATCGAGGGCGACCACCTGCTGACCAAGGACGGCGCCGACCACCGGCGGCTGCGCAGCCTGATCAACCGCGCCTTCACCCCGGCCCGGGTGGCCGCCCTCGCGCCGCGCGTGCAGGAGATGACCGACGAGCTGCTCGACCGCATGGCCGGGCGGGACGGCGAGGTCGACCTCGTGGCCGCCTTCACCGAGCCGCTGCCGGTCGCCGTGATCTGCGAGCTGTTCGGCGTCCCGGGGGAGGAGCGGGCGCAGATCCGCGAGTGGACGGGGGTGATGTTGTCGCACGCCGCCGCCCCCGACGAGGTGAACGCGGCGGCCGGGTCGCTGCTCGGCTACCTGGCGGCCTTCATCGCGCGCCGCCGCCGTGAGCCGGCCGACGACCTGACCACCGGCCTGATCCGCGCCAACGAGGATGACGGCGGCCGCCTGTCCGACAACGAGCTGCTGTGGATCCTGTGGGTCGTGCTCGTCGCCGGCCACGAGACGACCGTGCACCTGATCGCCAAGGCGGTGGTGGCCCTGTGCGCCGACCCCGTCCAGCTCGACCGCGCCCGTACGGAGAACGCCTGGGAGCAGGTGGTGGAGGAGGCGCTGCGCAGCCGTAACTCGGTCGTCGGCCTGGTCTTCCGCTACCCGCTCAAGGACGTCACGGTCGCCGGCACGACCATCCCGGCGGGCCGGCCCATCGTCGTCGGGCTCACCGGCGCGGGCACCGACCCGGCCCGCTACGGTCCGGACGCCGGCCGCTTCGACCTGGGCAAGGCCAAGGAGGGGCATCTGGGCTTCGGCCGGGGCCCGCACTTCTGCCTGGGGGCGCCGCTGGCCCGGCTGGAGGCCAGGATCGCGTTGTCGTCGTTGTTCGGCAGGTTCCCGGGGCTGCGCCTGGCGGTGCGCCCCGAGGAGATCGCCTACACGGCGTCGATCATCACCGAGGGGCCGCTGGCGGTGCCCGTGCTGCTGCGCTGATTCTGCCTGTCAAACCGGCTTTCCGCGATTCGGAACAGGACGGCCGGGCCGAGGGTGACGTCCTTGGCCCGGCCGTTCCTGGCGTGCGGGATGCGGTGACGCCGCCTCGCTTCCCGTCGGCCTCTTGACATGATCTTCGCCGCAGTGGTCTCCTAGCGCCAGTTCGGAATAGCATTCCTCATGACGGAATAGGATGGGGATCTCCATGGTACGCGCGCATTCGACCGCCGGCCGGCCCTCGTGAGGGCTCTCGTCTTCACCGCCCCCGGCGTCGTGCAGCAGCGGGACGTGCCCGAGCCGGTGGCCGGGCCGGAGGAGGTGCTGGTGCACGTGGTCGCCGCCGGCATCTGCGGCAGCGAGCTGCACGGCGTGCAGACCCCCGGGTTCCGGGTGCCGCCGCTGGTCATGGGGCACGAGTTCGCCGGGCGCACTGACGACGGGCGGCCGGTGACGGTCAACCCGATCCTGTCGTGCGGCGCCTGCGACGTGTGCCTGATCGGCCGGCCCAACGTGTGCAGGAAACGGCAGATCATCGGCGTGCACCGGCCGGGGGCCTTCGCCGAGCGCGTCGCGGTGCCGGCCGCGTCCGTGGTGCCGCTGCCCGACGGGCTCGGCTGGACCGCCGCGGGCGTGGTGGAGCCGGCCGCGAACGCCGTGCACGCCTGGGGGCTGGCCGGGCGGCCGGCCGGGGCGCGCGTGGGCGTGATCGGCGCCGGGGCCATCGGCCTGACCTGCCTGCTGACCGCCCTGTCCGGCGGCGCGGCGAGCGTGGACGTGGCCGACCGCTCGCCCGAGCGGCTGGCCGTCGCCGCCGGGCTCGGCGGCGTGGCGGCGGGCGCCGAGCTGACCGGCGAGTACGACGTGATCTTCGACGCCGTCGGCGCCGCCGCCACCCACGAGCAGTCCCTGTCCCGGCTGCGCCCCGGCGGCGTGGCCGTCTGGCTCGGCCTGGCCGACCACGTCGCCGGGTACGACGCCGCCGACCTGGTGCGCGGCGAGAAGCGCGTGCTGGGCTCGTTCGCCTACGACGCGGCCGACTTCGCCGCGGCCGTCGGCCTGGTCGGCCGCTGGGACCTGAGCTGGGTCCGGACCTTCCCCCTCGAAGAGGGCGCCGAGGTCTTCACCCGGCTGATGAACGGCCAGGCCACCCCCGTCAAAGCCCTGCTGACCCCGGAATCGAGGTAACCCATGGCCCGCATCGTCCTGGTGGGCGCCGGCAGCATCACGTTCGCCAAGAACCTCCTCTCAGACATCCTGACATTTCCGGAACTGTCGGAGTCCACGATCGTGCTCCACGACATCGACCGGGCCCGGCTCGACACCGCCGCGGCGATGGCCCGCTGGATGGTCGCCGAGCTGGGCATCGGCGCCCGGATCGAGGCGTACGCCGACCGCCGGCCCGCCGTCGAGGGCGCCGACTACGTGATCAACGAGATCGCGGTGGGCGGCCTGGAGGCGGTCAGGCGCGACCTGGAGATCCCCGCCGCGTACGGCGTGCGCCAGACGATCGGCGACACCCTGGGCATCGGCGGCATCTTCCGCGCCCTGCGCACGATCCCCGTGATGGTCGGCATCGGCGACGACCTGGCCGAGCTCGCCCCCGACTCGGTGTTGTTCAGCTACACCAACCCGATGTCGATGATCCCGTGGTCGGTCTACGCCGGCACCCCGTTCAAGAACGTCGTGGGCGTCTGCCACGCCGCCCGCGACACGCAGAGCACGCTGGCCGCCATGGTCGGTGTCCCGGAGGAGGAGATCTCCTTCCTCACCGCGGGCGTCAACCACCAGGCGTTCGTGCTGCGCTTCGAGCGCGACGGCGAGAACCTCTACCGGCGGCTCGACGAGCTGATCGACCAGGACCCCGAGCTGCGGCGGCGGGTGCGCGTGGAGGTCTACCGCAACTTCGGCTACTTCCCGACCGAGTCCTCCGAGCACGGCTCGGAGTACCTGCCGTGGTTCCTGCCGCACGCCGAGGAGGTCGAGCGGTACCGCATCCCGATCAACGTCTACCTGGAGTGGCTGGCCGAGGGCTACGAGGAGTACGAGCAGTACAAGAGCTCGCTGGAGGCCGGCCGGGGCGTGCCGATCGAACGCGGCGACGAGCTGGCCTCGCTGGCCATCCACTCGATGGAGACCGGCACCCGCAGGCTGATCCACGGCAACGTGCGCAACGGCGGCCTGATCTCCAACCTGCCGCCGGAGGCCACCGTCGAGGTGCCCTGCCACGTCGACCGGTCCGGCGTGCGGCCGCTGCCCGTCGGCGAGCTGCCCGCCCAGGTCGCCGCGCTCAACCGGGCCTTCCTCAGCGTCGGCGAGCTGACCGTCAAGGCCGCCCTGGAAGGGCGGCGCGACCACGTCTACCAGGCCGCGCTGCTCGACCCCAACACCGCCGCCACCCTGCCGGTCCGTAAGGTCCGCGAGCTGGTGGACGCCCTCATCGAGGCCCACGGCGACCTGCTGCCCGAAGGCATCAGGAAGTGACCCTGCCCGACGCCGGCCTGCCGCTGTCCCGCTACCGTCCGGTGTCGCAGCTCCGGGTGGCCGTGCACGAGGTCGGCCGGGCCCGGCTGCCCGCCGTGGACGCCCACCTCCACCTCGGCCGCTGGCTGACCGAGGACGGCGGCTGGATGGTCGAGGACGTCCCCGCCCTGATCGGCATGATGGACGAGCTCAACCTGCGCGGCATGGTCAACCTCGACGGCCGCTGGGGCCGGGAGCTGGCCGAGAACCTCGAACGCTACGACGCCGCCCATCCGGGCCGGTTCGCCACGTTCTGCCACGTCGACTGGTCGCAGACCGCCACCCCCGGATTCGGCGAGCGGCTGGCCGCCCAGCTGCGCCGCTCGGTCGCCGAGGGCGCGGCCGGGCTGAAGGTGTGGAAGGACGTCGGGCTCCGGGTGCGCGACCACCGGGGCGAGCTGGTCCTGCTCGACGACCCCCGGCTGGACCCGCTGTGGGCCGCCGTGGGAGAGGCGGGCGTGCCCGTCGCCCTGCACACCGCCGACCCGGTCGCCTTCTTCCAGCCCGCGGACGAGCGCAACGAACGCCTCGAACTGCTGGCCGCCCGGCCCGACTGGAACTTCTCCGGGCCGGGGTTCCCGCCGTTCGAGCGGCTCATGGAGGCCATGGAGTCGATGGTCGCCCGGCATCCGGCCACGACCGTGATCGGCGTGCACGCCGGGTGCTGGCCGGAGAACCTGGGGTTCGCCGGCCGGATGCTGGACGCGTACCCGAACTTCCACATCGACATCGCGGCGCGCGTCGCCGAGCTGGGACGCCAGCCGCGCGCCACGCGGGCGCTCATGCTCCGCCACCCCGGCCGGGTGCTGTTCGGCACCGACGAGATCCCGCCGCACCCGGACGTCTACCGGATCCACTTCCGGTTCATGGAGACCGACGACGAGGCGTTCGCGCACTCCCTCGACGACCCGCCGCTGATGGGCCGGTGGACGATCTCCGGGCTCGACCTGCCCGACGACGTCCTGGAGCAGGTGTACGCGCGCAACGCGCTGCGGCTCGTGCCCCGGCTGGCCTGACCGGTCAGGGCGCGAGGGCGACGTCGAGGGCGGCCAGGCGGGCCGGGTCGGAGACGATGTCGATCTCGGTGATGCGCTCGCCGGACGTCGTGACGCGCAGCACCAGGAACAGCCGGCCGCCGCGCAGCACGCCGATGCCCGGCCTGCCGTCGACGAGCACGAGGTCGGCGAAGCGCGCGCCGCCGGAGTCGGTGAGCGTGCCCTGGGCCACGGGACGGGCGCCGCGCCGCTCGCCGCCCGACCCCGGCACGTCCGACCGGTGCAGCACGTCGGGGTCGAGGACCGCGAGCAGGGCGTCCAGGTCGCCGGCGCGGGCCGCGGCGAGGAAGGCGGCCACGAGCCTGCGCTGCCGGGCGTGGTCGGCGGCGGGCAGGACGGGCGTGCCGTGCACCCGCTGCCGCGCCCGGCTGGCCAGCTTCTTGGCCGTGGCGGGGGAGCGCGCCACGATCCGCGCGATCTCCCCGAACGGCACCGCGAACAGGTCGTGCAGCACGAACGCGACCCGCTCGGCCGGGCTCAGCGTGTCGAGGACGACCAGCAGGGCGAGCCCGACCGAGTCGGCCAGCACCGCCGCGTCGGCCGGATCGCCGTCATGGACGCTCACCTGGTCGAACCGCTCGCCCTCGACGAGCTGCTCGTCCCTGCGCCGGCGGGCGCGCAGCATGTCGAGGCAGACCCGGCCGACGATCGTGGTCAGCCAGCCGGGCACGTTCGCGACGCCGTCCGTGCCGGCGCGGGCGGCCCGCAGCCAGGTCTCCTGGACGGCGTCGTCGGCCTCGTCGGCCGAGCCGAGCATGCGGTACGCCACCGCCCGCAGATGGCTGCTGGCCAGGTCGAAATGGCCGGCCAGGTCGGCTTGCGCGTTCATCGGTCACCTTTCGTCGCGCCGGGTCGTCATACAGGCGGCTGGGCGACGACGGGGGGCGACCATGGCGGCATCCTAAGCCGTCCGGACGCGGTGAGGGGCCCCGGCGCACGAGCGCGCAGGGGCCTGCCGGCATGTCCCCAGGCGATCTTTCCGGTGACCGGTCACCTTTCCCGGGCCCGCGTCGTCAAGGTGGTGAGTCTTCATGAAGGAGTGGACGATGACGTACGACAAGCTGCGCACCGCGGTCGAGGGACGCGTGTGGCTGCCCGGCGACGAGGGGTTCGAGGCGGCGGCCAGGGCGTGGAACCTGACCGTGGCCCAGCCGGTGGCCGCCGTGGTCGAGGCGGCCGACGCCGGCGACGTGGCCGCCCTGGTCCGCCATGCCCGCGAGGAGGGGCTGACCGTCTCCGCCCAGCCGCGCGGCCACGGCGCGAGCGGCACCGCCGACGGCGTGATCCTGCTGCGCACCAACCGGCTGGACGAGCTGGAGATCCACCCGGCCGAGCGGCGCGCCCGCGCAGGGGCTGGCGTGACCTGGGGGGCGGTGCAGACCGAGGCGGGCAGGCACGGCCTGACCGGCCTGGCCGGCAGCAACCCCGCCGTCACCGTCACCGGCTACACCCTGGGCGGCGGCCTGAGCTGGTTCGGCCGCAGGTACGGCTGGGCGGCCGACAGCGTGCGCGCCTTCGACGTCGTGGACGCCGAGGGCCGGCCCGCCCGGGTGACGGAGGAGAGCGACCCCGACCTGTTCTGGGCGCTGCGCGGCGGCGGCGGCGACTTCGCGCTGGTGACCGCCGTCGAGTTCGACCTGTACGCCGAGCGCGCCCTGTACGGCGGCCGTCTGATGTGGCCCGGCCAGAAGGGGGCCGAGGTGTTCGCGGCCTTCCGCGAGCTGACCGCCGACGCGCCGCCCGAGCTGTCGTTGTGGGTGAACCGGGTCCAGTTCCCCGAGGCGCCCCCGATGGTGACCGTGGACCTGGCCTACCTGGGCGAGGCGGCCGAGGCCGAGGACCTGCTGGGCCGGCTCGCCAAGATCGACGGCGTGCTGAGCGACACGCGGGCCGCCATGGCCACGGCCGACCTCGGCGCGATCACCGCCGAGCCGACCGACCCGGCGCCCGCGGTGTCCCGTACCGAGCTGCTGACCGGGCTGGACGCCGGCGCCGTGGAGATCCTGCTGGCCGAGCCGGTCGGGCCGCTGGTCGCCATGCAGGTCAGGCACCTGGGCGGCGCGCTGGCCCGGCCGGGCGGCGGGGCCGGGGGAGCGCTGGCCGAGCCGTACCTGCTCTACCTGCTCGGCGCCGGGATCAGCCCCGAGCTCGGCCAGGCCGTGCGGGCCAAGCAGGACGCGGTCGTCGCCGCCCTGGGCGACCGGGTCAGCGGGCGCAAGCCGTACACGTTCCTGTCGCCGGGCGAGCGGGCGGCTCAGGCGTTCCCCGAGCCGGCGCTCGCCCGGCTGCGCGAGATCAAGCGGTCGCGCGACCCGCAGGGCGTGTTCCGCGCCAACTACCCGGTGCTGGACTGATCACCAGTTGGCGGGCAGGCCCGGCGTCGTGGCGGGCAGCGCGTGGCCGGGCGGGCGGATGACGTAGACGACGCCGCCGCTGCTCGAACTGCGCAGCCACACGTTCTCGAAGTCGGCGCGCGGATAGACGTGGCGGACGGCGTCGTTGCCGGACGAGGCGGGGTCGTTGGCGATCACGTCGCCCGTCGCGGTGAAGCCGACGATCACCATGAGGTGGCCGTCGGTGCCGTAACCGGCGCCGGGCAGCTCGCCCTTCTTGAACGACTGCGAGGTGATCACCGGGATGCCCGCCTTGATCAGCCGCTCCAGCTCGGTCAGCGTGCGCAGGCGGGTGACGAAGCCGTCCAGGCCGTAGCGGCCGGCGTAGGCGGTGTTGAACGGCCAGTTGCCGGCGCCCTGGTAGGCGTGGTCGTAGGTGTAGCGGGCCGCGTGGTCCACCTCGGGGTTCGGGTCGGACGGGTCCACCCAGGAGGTGTCCTGCGCGCTCGGCCACTTGTCCCAGTAGCCGAGCACCATCGTGGTCGAGGTCGGGCTGCACCACGCCTCGCCGCCGCCGTCCCATTCGGGGTAGTGGCCCGCGTGCACGTTCTGGGAGCGGCGCGGGACGTTCAGCTCGACGCCCCACGCCCCGCCGCCGGGGCTGACCGGGACGGTCTTGCGCTCGGGCACGTTCGAGGCCATCGCGCCGAACGTGCGCACCCGGGGCGTCACGGCCGTGCCCGGCCTGCGGTAGAGGGTCAGGCGGAGCTGGTACGCCGACAGCTGCCGCCCGGACGCCGCCACCAGCGTGTCCACGGCGACGGACCCGTCCGCGTCGCCCTGACCGGCCACGGAGGTGCGCAGGATGTCGCCCTCGGCGTAGGACCAGCGGCCGAGGACGTACCACTTGCTCAGCCCGGCGGTGTTCCTGGCCCTGGCCTCGACCTGCAGCCAGCTTCCCTGGGGCACGTCGGCCGTCCAGGAGGCGATCAGCTGGGTGGCGGGGAAGCCGACCGTGCGCTCGGGGCCGGTCCAGCGGGCGTACTCCCACGTGCTGGTGCCCAGGGCGTCGGTGTAGGAGGTGGTGCCGGCGGCCGCGGCGAACGACAGCCCGTCGGCGGCGGATGTGCCCTCGCCGGTGCCGGTGGCGAAGTCGGCCCGCTCGTAGACGACGTCGGGGACGACCGGCCCCGGCTTCGTCCCGGCGACGTCCTTCCCGGCGACGGCGACGGCGGGCGGTTGGAGGGTGGTGGCCAGCAGGAGTCCGGACAGGAGGACGGTCAGCGCGCGCATGAACCCACCTTGCTCGGAAGGCTTCGGATGCGCCCGACAGTAGGGACATCCGGCGGGCAAGACATCGGGAAATCTACGTATGGGTCATGAAGCTTTCCAGGCGCCGAAACTTTCTCTCCCGATCGGCGCAGCTCGTCGCGGTGTGTGCGGTGGTCGGTGGCGAAAGTTTCTGCATTCGATTGACATGTTTCGGCAGGGTCATCACACTCGCGATCGAGCTTCCCCTTACCGCCGCCCGCTTCGGAGGCAGAACATGATCAGGAAATTGCTCGTCCTGGGCGCCGCCTGCACGCTCGCCGCGGGCATCGCGGTGACCTGGGCCAACACCCCCTCCAACGCCGCCGACTGCAGCGGCGGCTACGTCGGCCTCACCTACGACGACGGCCCCAACCCGGCCACCACCTCCAGCCTGCTCAACGCGCTGACCTCCAACGGCCTGCGGGCCACGATGTTCAACGTCGGCCAGAACGCGCAGAACAACCAGGCCCTGGTCCGCGCCCAGCAGAACGCGGGCATGTGGATCGGCAACCACAGCTGGACCCACCCGCACCTGACGCAGCTGAGCGCCGCCCAGATCCAGTCCGAGCTGCAACGCACCCAGCAGGCGATCCAGCAGGCCACGGGCGCCGCGCCGAGGCTGTTCCGGCCGCCGTACGGGGAGACCAACGCCACCCTCCGGACGGTCGAGCAGCAACTCGGACTCACCGAGGTCCTCTGGGACGTCGACTCCCAGGACTGGAACGGCGCGAGCACCGCCCAGATCGTCCAGGCCGCCGGCCGGTTGCAGAACGGCCAGGTCATCCTCATGCACGACAACTACGCGACGACCGTCGCCGCGATCCCGCAGATCGCCGCGAACCTGCGCGCCCGCAACATGTGCGCGGGCATGATCTCGCCGGCGACCGGCCGGGCCGTCGCGCCCGACGGGAGCGGCCCGACCAGCCCGCCGTCGTCCCCGCCGCCCGGCGGCACCTGCACGGCGACCGTTTCCGCGGGCCAGCAGTGGGCCGACCGCTTCAACCTGTCGGTCACGGTCTCCGGCACGGACTCCTGGATCGTCACCGTCACCGTGCGCAGCCCGCAGAAGATCATCGCCACCTGGAACGGCACCCCGGCCTGGGACGGCACCGGCAACGTCATGACGATGCGGCCGAACGGCAACGGCAACACCTTCGGGTTCACCGTCCAGCACAACGGCAACTGGACCTGGCCCGCGGTCTCCTGCCGGGTGGGGTGAGGCCGGTCCCGGTATGGAATGCTCTCCGCCATGCTGATAAGGAACGGGACAATTGATGACATTTCCCCGATCGTGGCGTTGCACGTGGAGAGCTGGCGTACGGCCTACGCGGGCATCATGCCCGACGGTTTCCTGAACGGCCCCCTGGACGACGACCGGCTCGCGCTCTGGCGGGAGCGGCTGGACCCGCCCGTCCGGGGAGCGGGCCTGTTCGTCGGTCACGACGACGAAGGAAAGCTGCTCGGCTTCGCCTACCTGCTGCCGGCCCAGGACGGCCGCATCCTGCTCGACAACCTGCACGTGCGGCCGGGGAGCACGGGCTCGGGCGCCGGATCGCGGCTGCTGCGGCACGGGCTGGCCTGGGCGGCGGACGAGCATCCCGGCCGGGAGGTCTACCTGGAGGTGCTCAGCGCGAACACCCGGGCCATCGGCTTCTACGAACGGCACGGCGCACGCCGCACCGACGAGCGGATGTGCCGTTTCCCGCAGGGGTTCGAGCTGCCCGAGCTGGAGTACGCCTGGCTGAACTGACCCTCCGGCGACGCGCGCCGCAGGCGGTCAGGTGAGGGCGTCGCGCGTCCAGGAGCCCAGGACCAGCAGGGATTTGGTGCCGGTGACGTTGCCGGCCCGGCGCAGCCGGTCGATGACCTGCTGGAGGTGCCCGAGGTCGCGCACCCGTACGTGGATCAGGGCGTCGGGGTCGCCGGCGATGGTGAAGACGGCCTGCACCTCGGGCACGTCCGTCGCGGTGCGGACGATCTCGCCCACCGGCGTGGTCCCCGGGTACCGCAGCTCGGTGAACGCCTCGATGCCCCAGCCGAGCTTGGCGTAGTCGATCTGGACGGTGAACCCGGTGATCACCCCGATCTCCCTGAGCCGGTCGACCCGCCGCTTGACCGCCGCCACCGACAGTCCGACCTGGTCGGCCATCTCGGAGAAGGTGCGGCGGCCGTCCTCGCGCAGCAGCCGGAGCACCTGATGGTCGATGTCGTCGATGTCCGGCATGTGAGAATCCTCCTTGGTGACGCAAAGATCTTCTGCGCCAGAATCGCCCAGCTCACATTATTTGCGTCTTCGTTGTGGTTTCACGTCTGATACTTGCGCACAGTAGCTCTCCGTTGCTGTGCTGGGAAACCCCACATACGCATTGCCCGCCAGGAGGTTCGCGTGAGCGTGAACAGCGCGACCGTGTCGCTCGACGACAAGTACGCCGCGCCGGACGGCCGGGTGCTGATCTCCGGCATCCAGGCCCTCGTCCGGCTGACCCTCGAACAGCGGCGCCTGGACCGGGAGCGCGGCCTGAACACCAGGGCCTTCGTCTCCGGCTACCAGGGCTCCCCGCTAGGCGGCCTGGACCTGGAGATGGGCCGCGCGGCCCGTTTCCTGGACGAGGCCGGCGTCGTCTTCAAGCCCGGACTCAACGAGGAGCTGGCCGCGACGGCCGTGGCCGGCACGCAGCTCCTCGGCCAGGTCCCCGGCCGCAGCCACGACGGCGTCACCGCCTTCTGGTACGGCAAGAACCCCGGCCTCGACCGCGCCGCCGACGCCATCAGGCACGGCAACATGGCCGGCACCGCCGCGCTCGGCGGCGCGGTGGCCTGGATCGGCGACGACCCCGGCTGCAAGTCCTCCACCGTGCCCAGCTCGTGCGAGCCGATGTGCCAGAGCCTGTCGATGCCGCTGCTCGCGCCCGGCTCGGTCGCCGAGATCATCGAGTTCGGCCTGCACGCCGTCGCGCTGTCCCGCGCCACCGGCCTGTGGACCGGGCTGAAGATCGTCGCCGACATCGCCGACGCCTCGGCCACCGTCGAGCTGGGCGCGCCGTACGACATCCCCTTCCCCGACCACGCCGACCGCGGGAAGTCGCCGATCCTGGTCGGCCCCTCCGCCCTGGACGCCGAGTACGACCTGCTCACCCGCAGGCTGGAGCTGGCCCGCGACTACGGCCGAAGGCACGGGCTCAACCGCGTCATGCGCGACGCCCCCCGCGCCACGCTCGGCATCCTGGCCTCCGGCACCACGTACGCCGTGGTCCTGCGCGCCCTGGCCGACCTCGGCCTGGACGAGAACGCCACCGAGGACCTCGGGCTGCGCCTGATCCGGCTCGGCATGCCGTTCCCGCTGGCCGAGGCCGACCTGGCCGCCATGACCTCCGACCTCGACCGGGTGCTGGTGGTCGAGGACAAGGTGCCGTTCCTGGAAGGGCAGCTCAAGCAGGCCCTCTACGGCGGCGAGCGCGCCCCCGTCGTGTCGGGCCGGGACCTGCTGACCGCCCGCGGCACCCTCGGCGCCGAGGACGTCGCCAAGGCGCTGGCCGCCTGCCTCGGCCCCGACCGGCTCCCGCGCGGGACGGTCCACCTGTCCCGGCCCGCGTCCGCCGCGCGCCGCCTGCTGCCGATGGTCGCCGCGCGCACGCCGTACTTCTGCTCCGGCTGCCCGCACAACTCCTCCACCCGCACGTCCGACGACACGCTGGTCGGCGTCGGCATCGGCTGCCACGCCATGATCGCCCTCGACGGGCACGGCCGCGGCACCCAGATCGGCATCACCCAGATGGGCGGCGAGGGCGCCCAGTGGATCGGGCTCGCGCCGTTCACCCGGGACCGGCACTTCGTGCAGAACCTCGGCGACGGCACCTTCCACCACTCCGGCTCCCTGGCCGTGCGGGCCGCGGTGGCCGCCGGGGTGACGATGACCTACAAACTGCTCTACAACGACGCTGTCGCCATGACCGGCGGCCAGCGCGCCGAAGGGCGGCTCGACGTGCCCGCGCTCACCCGCTCGCTGGCCGAGGAGGGCGTGCGCAGGATCGTCATCACCACGCCCGAGCCGGAGACGTACCGCGGGGTGCGGCTCGCGCCGATCGCCTCCGTGCGGCACCGCGACGACCTCGCCGACGTCGAGCGGGAGCTGGCCGCGCTCGACGGCGTGACCGTCCTGCTGCACGACGACAAGTGCGCGGCCGAGGAACGGCGGCTGCGCAAGCGCGGCAAGCTGCCCACCCCGACGGCGAAGGTCGTGGTCAACGAGCGCGTCTGCGAGGGCTGCGGCGACTGCGGCGACGTCTCGACGTGCCTGTCCGTCCAGCCCGTCGAGACCGAGTACGGCCGCAAGACCCGCATCCACCAGCCGTCGTGCAACTCCGACCTGAGCTGCCTCAAGGGCGACTGCCCGTCGTTCCTGCTGGTCGAGCCCGGCACCAGGGCGCCGCGCGAGCTGCCGCCGCTCCCGGTGCGGCTGCCGGAGCCGGTCGTCCGGCTCGACGGCGACGCCGAGACGCTGATCCGGATGCCCGGCATCGGCGGCACCGGCGTCGTCACCGTCTCGCAGATCCTGCAGATGGCCGCCCACCTCGACGGCCTGCACGCCGCCGGCATCGAGCAGACCGGCCTCGCGCAGAAGGGCGGCCCGGTCGTCAGCGACGTGCGCATCGCCAAGCGGCCGGTGGACGGCTCGGTGCGCGCCTCCCGCGGCACGGCCGACGTGCTGATCGGGTTCGACCTGCTCGGGGCCGCCGCCGACGCCAACCTCGCCGTCGCCGCCCCCGGCCGGACGGTCGCCGTGGTGAACACCTCCATCGTGCCCACCGCCGCCATGGTCACCGGACGGGCGACCGTGCCCGGCTCCTCGGCCGACGCCGTGGTCAGGCTGGAGTCCGCCACGGAGGGTGCGGACAACCTGTACCTCGACGCGCACGAGCTGTCCGAGGCGCTGTTCGGCGACCACATGCCGGCCAACATGCTGCTGGTCGGCGCGGCGTACCAGCACGGCTGCCTGCCCGTCTCGGCCGCCTCGATCGAGGCGGCGATCAGGCTCAACAAGGCCGCCGTCGAGCAGAACCTCGCGGCCTTCCGCTGGGGCCGGGCCGCCGTCGCCGACCGTGAGGCGGTACGCCGGGCCGCGCTCGCCGAGCCCGCCGAGCGGCCCGAGACCGGCCTGGAGGAGACGCTGGCCCTGCGGGTGGCGGACCTGACCGGCTACCAGAACCAGACCTACGCCCGTACCTACGAGAGCGACGTCAGGCGCGTGATCGCCGAGGCGGCCAGGCGGGCGGGGGAGGAGGCCGGCGCGCGCGTCGGGCTCGCCTACGCCCGCTCCCTGCACAAGCTCATGGCCTACAAGGACGAGTACGAGGTCGCCCGCCTGCACCTCGACCCCGAGGAGCAGGCCAGGCGCGAGCGCGAGTACGGCGCCGACGCGGTCGTGTCCGTGCTGCTGCACCCGCCGCTGCTGCGCGCGATGGGCATGAAGCGCAAGATCCGGCTGCGCCGCTCCGCGCCGGTGCTGTTCCGCGGTCTGCGGGCCGCCCGCGTGCTGCGCGGGACCGCCCTCGACGTGTTCGGCCAGGCCGAGGTCCGCCGGGTCGAAAGGGAACTGATCACCGAATATCGTGATCTCATGCGTGCCGCCCTCGCCCGGCTGACCCCCGGCACGATCGACGCCGTCGCCGAGATCGCCGGCCTTCCCGAGTCGATCCGCGGGTACGAGGACATCAAGCTCGCCCGCGTCGCCGAGTTCCGTGAGCGGGCCGCGGCCGCCCTGGCCCGCCTCGCCGAAGCCGCACCCAAGGAGTCGTCGTGACCGTTGACCGCCTGCTCCCCGACCAGGACGCCAAGGACCTGATCGAGCTGACCCGCGACATCGCCGACAAGGAGCTCGCGCGCCGGGTCGACGAGCACGAGCGCGCGGAGACGTACCCGGAGGGGCTGTTCGCCACCCTCGGCGCGGCCGGGCTGCTCGGCCTGCCCTACCCCGAGGAGTTCGGCGGGGGCGGCCAGCCGTACGAGGTGTACCTCCAGGTGATCGAGGAGCTGGCGGCCCGCTGGGCGGCGGTCGCGGTGGCGACCAGCGTGCACACGCTGGCCTGCTTCCCCGTGGCCGCGTACGGCACCCCCGAGCAGCGCGAACGCTGGCTGCCCGACATGCTGGCCGGACGGATCGTCGGCGGCTACAGCCTGTCGGAGCCGCAGGCGGGCTCGGACGCGGGCGCGCTCACCTGCCGCGCCGAGCGCACCGAGAGCGGCGACTACCGCATCACCGGCAACAAGGCATGGATCACCCATGGCGGCATCGCCGACTTCTACGCCCTGTTCGCCCGTACCGGCGAGCGCATCTCCTGCTTCGTCGCGCCCGGCGCGGCCGAAGGGCTGACGTTCGGCCGCCCCGAGGAGAAGATGGGCCTGCACGCCGTGCCCACCACCAGCGCCCACTGGGACGGCGCCGTCATCGACGGCGACCGGCTGATCGGCGAGGAGGGCCAGGGCCTGCAGATCGCCTTCAGCGCCCTCGACTCCGGCCGGCTCGGCATCGCCGCCTGCGCCGTCGGCCTGGCCCAGGCCGCCCTGGACGAGGCCGTCGCCTACGCCAAGGAACGGCAGACCTTCGGCAAGCGCATCATCGACCACCAGGGCCTCGGCTTCCTGCTGGCCGACATGGCGGCGGGGGTGGACAGCGCGCGGGCGACGTACCTGGACGCCGCCCGCCGCCGCGACGCCGGCCTCGACTACAGCCGCCAGGCCAGCGTGGCCAAACTGGTCGCCACGGACACCGCCATGAAGGTCACGACGGACGCGGTCCAGGTGTTCGGCGGCTACGGGTACACCAGGGAGTTCCGGGTGGAGCGCTACATGCGCGAAGCCAAGATCATGCAAATCTTTGAGGGGACGAACCAGATCCAGCGACTGGTGATCAGTCGTCATCTGGCCAAGTAGCCTTTGACGTGCGGAAACCCCGCTTCCCTGTGGTGGGAGGCGGGGTTCACTGTGTGGGGATCGGGCGTCTAGATGATCACTGTTCCGTGCCTGTTCCGTGAGAGACCTCGCGTGGACGGAACAGGCGGTTGTCGATGGCCTTGCGGGCTCGGTCGTGGGAGCCGGGCATCAGGTGGGCGTAGACGCGGAGGGTGAACCCGGGGTCGGCGTGGCCGAGGTACTCCGCGAGTTCCCTGACCGAGACGCCGCCAGCCAGCATGACGCTCGCGTAGTAGGCCGGTCATGAACAACAACCTCCGCTACGCACTGGCCGCAGCCCGCCTCAACACCACCGACGTCGCCGCCGCCCTGGCCGTCGACCCCAAAACCGTCAGCAGATGGCTCAACGGCCGCATCCCCTACCCCCGCCACCGCTGGGCCGTCGCCGACCTCCTCAACGTCGACGAAGCCGCCCTATGGCCAGAAACCGCGCCGAGACACCCGGCACTCGCCGACGGGATACACGCCGTCTATCCCCACCGCTGGGCCATCCCCCAAACGACCTGGCGCACCCACTTCAACAACGCCACCAGGGACATCGACATCCTCGCCTACAGCGCGTTGTTCCTCGCTGAGGATCCAGCCATCCAGCGCGTCCTCGCTGAGAGGGCCGGGGCCGGCGTCCAGGTCCGCATCCTCCTCGGCGACCCCGAAGGCCCGGAAGTCGCTGCGAGGGGAGTCGACGAAGGGATCGGCGCCGAGGTGATGGCAGCCCGAATCAAGAACGCCCTCACGCTGTACCGCCCGCTGCTCGACGCGCATGGAGTCGAGATCCGGCTCCACCGCACCGTCCTCTACAACTCCCTCTACCGCGCAGACACCCAGCTCCTGGTTAACACTCACGCCTACGGCACCCCCGCAGCCAACGCCCCCGTCATGCACCTCACCCCGACCGACGACGAGGGGCCGGCGAACACCTACCTCACCAGCTTCAACCGCATCTGGACCACGGCCCAGCCCCACAACCACTAGCTCAAACCTCAGCAGGAACAGCTACGGTCAGACCAGAAAGCAACTTCTCTCCACGTCATCAAGGGCAGCCCGCCTGCGGCGGCCTGCCGCGCGTTTGGTGGTCGCTGGCCGCGCTGCGGCTCTTCGGCCGGTCGCGGCCAGCACCACCCACGCGCTGTCAGACAAGCTCGGCGACGAAGAACTCAACGATGGCTGCTCCTACCGAGATTATGGCTCCCAGGCAAGAGATGTGGCGAGGGCGTCCTTAGGCAATGGCCAGAGGCCGCGATTGATCTGCCCCCATCGCTCGGCGCCTAACTTCCGTTTGAAGTTTTGGCGTTTGTGCTCGCATACCTGATTGCATCCGAAGAGAAGCCCGCTGACGTTGTACCAGCAACGTTGGCCCTCTGTTCGGTTCTTAGCACCACACTGTTCTTGTAGAGATCAAGCGGCGGCGCGGCGCGCCGCCGTACCCTCGACCCTCGCCCGCCCGCCATCCGTGCGTGCGGCCTGGGGGTCGGTCCCGGACGGCAGCGGGACCCGGGCCGGGCACCGCGCGCCGGCCCCGCCGTAGCAACCGAACGCCCCGGCCAGGGTTGCCGCGCCGCCGCACAGATGCAGCCCTACGATCGCCACGGTATGGCTGAACGCCGTACGTGCTTGGGGGCGATCGACGAGCCAGGGCTCGTTCCTCACCCTGGCTCACCGAGTAACGTGGCTGATCTTCGGACTGCGGACAGGTTAACCAACTAGGCTCCGCCCATGCCCAAAGGCAAGGCTTTCTTAGCTCTGGTGTGGCGGATATCTTCACCGACCATGAATGCCCAGTACGCGTGGTCTGATCTCTTCCGGCAGCCGCCCTCGTGACCGTCATGCCACTCCTGCGTCGCTTCTGATAGTGAGCCTGGCGAGCACGGAACAGACAAAGGGGGACGATGTCACCCTGCTCTCGCCAGTCACTTCACGAGCCGGCCGTTGCTTTTGCTGGTCTTATCGCTGTCTCTCCCTAGATCGGGGTCAGCATGAGAACGCGTAGATGGACGTGGCGCAGCACTCGTCTGTGGAGGGTATTGGGCTGCCATCAAATGCTCAATGCTGGCTGCCATATTTGGGCGCCCTGCCTTATCGAATCCCAATGCCATCAGCGTCATAAGCATGCGTTTTTGATGGTCCTGAGGAAAGCTTGAGACGAAGCCTCTTAGAAGCTCGAGCAGCTGATACTCAACGGGGACATCAGTGAGCGGCACCAGCTTGCGGATCGCACTGGTCACCTCAGTGAGGGAGCTGAGCACGTTCATCAACTGGTCGGCCGACAGCGTGGCACTTAGGGCTTTTGTCTGTGGATCGAGCCACCATGGCACGGCGGTGGCTGGATCGCTGAGAATCCGACGGAGATGCTCAGCGCGTTGTGCTTCTACAGTGTCGTCAATACCTTGTGCACGCCGCCGAGCCAGAAGTTGTCGAACCGCGTCTCCGTCTTCTGCCGACAACCCCAAGGAGATCGAAGCTGACACGTAGACATCCGGGTACCTGGAAAGGGTCCGCCTCGCCTGAAGGTGCAGTGCGCAGACATCATGAGCAGCGGCTATATCGGCGGGATCACATCGACGGGTGACATCGGCCGCTGCATGACGCACTAGGTTACGGATGACCGTCGAGCTTTCGTGAGGAGCGTGCATGAGGGCCTTGAGGTCGCCAGTGGGCAAGGCGCTCATGCGTGCGTGAAACGCGATGCCCGGGCAGGACGAGGGCAGACGCGCAGGGAAGTTCGTGATGCCCTGCCGCAGCTGGCGCTCGGCTCGGCGGCGTGTCAACCAAGTTTCCACCGGCTAGCTTTCTGCAAGGGTGGCTGAAGGGCTGGGAGCGTGGACTCGCTGCCAGAGCAGGCGGCGCACGCGAGCGAGCCCGCCGGGATGAGGCTCCGGCTCAACGGTGGTGTCGTACAGGAGTGCGGAGACCGGGCTGGCGGTCAAGTGGTGCTGGACAATTTGATCCAGCAGGTCCAACGTCGTTGATTCGGGCAAGGTGCCTGCGACGATGCCGTATGCCCAGGCCGTGAGCACCGCTCGGGCCGCTCCGTCGAGCGTTTCGTCAAACAGCGTGGCCCGCCAGGCGTCCAGGAGGGTTCCTCTGACTTCCGGTTTCTCGTCGGCGACGACCAGCAGTTCCTTCAAATTTGAGTACGAGGGTCGCGGGTCCACCATGGCGAGGAAGGCACGTCGGCCCGACAGCAACCCATCCTTGACTGCCCATCTAGTGATGGTCGGCCAGACGTCCTTGACCAGCAAGGTGGGGTGAGCTGCCATGAGCCTAACGGCCTTTTCTGCAGCCCTTACGGCTTCATCGTCTTGAGGACGCCGGAGAATCCATTGCAGCCGTACCAGCGCCTGCCGGGGGTAGTGTTCAGCGAAGGTCATCTGGCACACCAAGGCCACGGTAGTCGCGAGGTCGAGCGATGCCTGGGCCCACGTGAGCAACTGATCCCGTACCACCGGTCCCAGGGCGGCGTCCTGGGCGGCCTCGTTCAGAATCGCGGCCACAAGGGGTCGGCGGTCGGTTGCCGCACCTTCGGCCTCCACCCATTTTTGGACGAGTCGCAGCAGCCGTACATCTGTGTGAGCGGCGGCAAGACGTACCAGCATCCTGCCGATGTGCTGCAGATGTTCTTCGGCTTCGGCCTTAGGAGCGGTGATCCTAGTGATCCACTCCAACAATGGCTGGTGAAGATCGGGGCGCTGCGTCCAGACCCGTTCGATAGTGGCCTTGTCGAGTCCCGGCTTGCCCGCCAGAGAGACGTTCTGTCCCTTCTTGGTCGCACCGATCGCCTCGAACCTCGTCTTAAGCTCTTCCCCTGCCAGAATGCGACGAACACTGCTGGTGTCGCTGTTGCCGGTGGACGCCGGCACGCCCACTAGATCGCGAGCCACGGATTGAATGCGCAGCATCGGCGCCTCACCGACAAACGCAGCAGAGATCAACAGGGCACGATTGTCAACGTTCTTGTCTCCCTCGCCTCCGAAGACTTTGGTCAGGTGCGTGTCCCATTGCTGGAATGCATCGATCGCAGCTTTGATGCCATCCTTGTCATCCGTCGCGCCGGCCAAAAGCGTAGCGAGATATGCAGCGTCGGCCGGTGCAGTGTCGTCCGTGATCAGGTGAGCGCACGAACCTGGCTGTGCTCCATCGTGAGGCAGCCTCAGCCAGGCCGCGCGAGCGGACTTCCCATGGATCTTTTCCAGATGAGCTATGGCTATCTCGCGGGGCTCCGGCCGCTCCAACGCCGGAACGAACGGCGCCGCCACTGTCCCAGTGCCGTGCGGCCAGCCGGACTGGTTGGAGATCAGAATGAGACAAGATCCCTCCTCGCGCAGACGAGCGGCGCGCGCCACCAAGGCGGAGGCTGTTTCCAGGGGATTGGACCATTCGGAGATCTCGGCGCTGACGTCGAGCAGATAACCGCGATTCGCCTCGACGGGAAGCACGCTCGCTTGCGGGGTCTTCCTCTCCCAGTCAGGGGTGAGCTGCTGCAGCTTCAGGGGCTTTCCCCCAGCAGCTACTCTCTCATCGGAATACTCGATGAGCGCGCGAATGGCACTGGACCGCTTGCCCATGCCGGGGGCACCACCGATCACTGCCAGCCCGCCCGATTGAAGCCGTTCGACTAGGCTGGAGACCACGTCAACCTGCACCCATGCTGCGCGCAGCGTCGCGAGCTCCTCCTCTGGAATGTCATCCTCTGGCAGCGTTTCACCGAAGTAGATGGAGCCGAGTGCTTGGAAGATCTTGGCGCTGTCCCTTGCTACAGCGCTCATCTCAATGGGCCGATCTACGTCACCATGCGGCAGATCCCCAGACGGATAGCTCTCGTCGATCACGGCACTCCCAATAGTGGTCGTCAGACACCATGGCCATTATCCAGATGATCTGGCTGCCGGTCATGGAGTAAAGCAGACGTGTGTGTACGCGGTTATCTATACACGTGTTTTAGCAGCCAAAAGGGCTCCACCGCGTGCTCATGGCACCCAGCAAGACGATACGAGGGTGAGAGATAGCGGAAACAGTTAGGCCTCACTCCTTAAACAGAGACGAACCAATATCCACGCGTCGAAGGTGATCTCCATGGCGCTGAACGAACATGACGTCGGCCATCTCCTTCAAGCGCCCGACGAACAGCACGGCCTGCACGGGGAAGGATCATGTTCAGAGGAGAGTGGCCACCTGTTCGACCAGCCCCATAGCTGGCGTCGCCCCGTGGATAGTTCGGCCGCGCCTGGCGTGATATGTCCGATCATGCATAGCAGCGTGGACCTTCCTCGACGGCCTGGGTCACCGCTCATGGATGGTCTGGTCACGGCCGGCCTGATAGACGCGCCCGCGCCCGCTGGCCTGCGCCTTCATGACCAGCGAGCCGATCCGCTCCCGCTCGACCGGTTGCAGTGCTGGGGTGAGCACCTCGTCCAGCACTCGCTGGATTTCGCCTGCCAGAGATGGATCGACGCGCAGCAGCTGCTGCAGCCGCACCTGCCAGGCCCCGGCCAGGGCTTGCTCGGTGTCGGCGTCGCCCTCGCGGCGAGCCTCGATCACCTGCTCGCGGACCTCGACCAGCTCCGCCTCGACGACCTGGACCTGCTCGGGGCGAGCCTTGCGCCACAACGCGACCGCGCCGTCGCGAGCAGACTGCCAGGCGTCGGTGGCCATTGCCGTCACCAACGCGGTACCCGCCGCCAATACAATTGGATCCACATTGACCCCCTCACATGCGAAGATCGACCCTCACGGTAGGTGAAACACATGGGCCATCGATCAAGCAGCATGACTCATCCGGGGTATCGTCGACGATCATGCATGCGTTACCGCAGCTAGTGGCTCACTAGCTGCAGTAACGTTCCCAGGATCAACCTGATCGGTAATCCCTACCACTTGCAAGCGCCCCATAGCGCTCCTGACATCGTCACGAGCGGAACAGTCTTGCACCGCCAAGCTGCGGGCCCTTGAGGGTCTCTCACGTAGTCTGATCGTTTCGTACGACGTCACCCGGTTGAGCAGCGGCGTCGGCCCTGGGTCACGCTCCTACGCTTCACTCGTAATGATGGACAGGGCGACCACGACGCCGGCGACGTTCGCGGGGACTTACTGAACTTGATTGGGCGACGTCGGATGATTGCCTGACAGTTGAGAGGTGGGTCCGGTAGGTCTGTGCGGGTGAACGCCTCCATGCCCAACCAGACCATCTCTCAGGACGACGAGACCACCTCCGTCACCGAGAGATTGAAGAACCTGTTTAAGAAGAACAGGAAGATCGTCATCATCATCGGTGGCACGGCCCTCGTCGTCGCCACCGGCGTGCTCATCAGTCGCACCGGGGGCAGGTCGTGACCGAGGACACCGAGGGCCTCGAGTTGTACCTGGACCCCGTAGCCGAGGACCCGAAACGCAAGTCCCCTTCCAGACACGAGGTAGCGCAATACCAGAGGACGACTAAATTCGGGATTCAGACTGTTCGGCCTCATGAGCGGGGCGGCTCCATGGCGGCCTGAAGCCGACAGCGCTCCCGCCTCGCCCTCCCGGCGTCGGTCAGCCGGCGCCCGCGTATCTCTCGCCCAACCAGAACTACAGGAACCGACACACTACTGTCAGACCGATACCCTCGACATCACCCAATCAAAATCAGTAACCACAAGCTGAGCCTTACGCAGGTGTGACGGAACTTCGCAGAGTTCGGTGCGAATCGGAAACAGGCCCTACCTCACGCCAGAGCTCCTCGTCCGGACGAGTATCCCGATAGGCAATTTTTCTAACGCTGCTGCTAACAATAGCCCTGAACGATCATGAACGAGTGTGGAATCCCTGAGACCAAACGTCCCTTCCGAACTGGTGCTCATGCCGATAATGAGCACCTAGGACGTCTCCGATCTTGCTACGGATCAGATGCTAAAGCACGATCGCACGTTGCATGCTGTACAGCAACACCAACGTACATGAGCACACGCCCGAAGGGTCCCGAAGCACTAATGACCGTATATCGACCGCCCAAATGATCGGGGTCCCGATTATCGCATAGAGTAGAATTACGACTTTACTTTCGGCACTCCACCCTTGCGTCCAATGGAGAAGGCGATCCGATAGACGTCGGGTAGGTCAATGCGGCCATCCTTACGTCGTCGCATCACACCAAGTTCGATGAGTTCCTCAATGAGTCCGGAGTATCGGTCAGGGTACCGCGGACCAGTCCTTACTTTCTCGCCCTCGACAACATATGCTGCCTGCCGTTGCAGAGCTTCAGTCAGCCCATGTTCGGACCACAGATCGATCACGGCGCCCTCATCGATCGGTACTTGCTGCCCGGCCAAGGGATCGATGGCCACTTGCACCCACGGTAGGTCTTCCTTAATTTCCCCCACACGGGTTGCCGATGCAGCTTGCACTCCACGTCGAATGCCTTCATGGTGAATAGCGTACTCATGCGCAGCGTACTGAGCAGTGGTCTCCTCCACAGCTTTGGTCAGCGCACTAAGAAAACTGCGAGGACTGACCTGTTCGGCGCCGTCCATCAAGTGATTGGGAAGCCATGTATAGGTATGACCCTTGCGAAAGTTCGCACCCATATATGGGCCAGCGATCGCTGTGAACAACTCAGCCTGTTGTTGTTCGTCGCCGAGAAGATGTGGAGGCGGAAGGTGTCGTCCGGGAGTAGCTTCGATCCAGCCCGGGATCTCCGCACGGAATCGTTCCGCCGAAGGAGAGTCATTATTCCCAAGATAGTGAAAAAGCAATCCATATAGATTAGTAGGCGACCATTTAAGACTGGCAGCATTTGCAGTGAGCTTTGACGCGTCCGGGAACGAGAGGAGCGCACCATCGAACATATCTGGTCTAATGAAGATTTTGAATCGAATATTGCGCGTGCTTAGTCGCAGCTCCAAGGCGAGTTGGAGAATGCCTATGACAAGTTGGTCCGCTTGTCGACGGTCGCGATGGAGATGTTCCAACGCGTCGAAGAGTATTAGCAAGAGGGTTCCGTCACGCGCAGCCTCACGATCGGCTTCCGCAATGGCTCGATCCCGTTCGGCAGGATGTTCGCGCACCCATTGGATGCGGTCCTTCCATGAGGAAGTGCCCATGAGATCTGGTACGCCGAGCGCAGTAAGCAGCACCGTGTTCCATAGATCCCATGGAGCGGCACCGCTGTCCATAAGGCTGCGGAGTTCTGCGGAACCCGGATAGCGTTCGGGGGTGTTGTCCGCCCCGTAGCCAGCATGGACTGTCACATGGGTTAGCCGATCGATGCGGTACTCGTGGGATGCCACCGCACGAAGTCGGTCGTCGAGTAGCGACCGAAACCAGAAGGTCTTGCCGACACCCCGTCCGCCCTTGACGATAGTGGCGTCCACGTTCAGGGCTAGGCGATGACTGTCGGGGGTGAACAGCGTGCTTACGGTTGGCACGATGGTGTCCGCGTCCTGAGCGCTCGGTAGCGAGGTGCTGAGAAGCGTGCGGAGTTCCTCGACTCCGAGATCCGCGATCATTGCAGTCCTTCGATGATGAGGCGCGTGGCAGTATTCAAGAACTCACCATACGCGGCCTGCACAAATGTACGTTCGCTCCAACCGGGACTGGCCGCTCCATCGAGGCCAACTAGATCCAGAGTGAACAAGATCGGGATGGGGTAGTGCGGAGCTGAAGTGTCCTCGGGACTTGGATTAAACCCAGATATGTCGTCTGGTGGTAGATCGTCGTAGAGTACCGAGAAGCATGTCCAGGCGTGATCACGGAATGTCTCCAGATAATCAGCGCGCAGCTTGTCTGGAACCATCGAAGCAACCATTCGGAGTTTCTCACGGATCGCCTCAGCCTGGCCTGATGTCCTCCAAGCTGTGAACAAGTCGTTGTAGCCCTGCCAAGTTTGGCTGTTGTCGGAGCCGAAGAGCAGCGCGAGGTCACACAGCCGCGAGATCGTGATAGCAGCGATATCGTGAATGCCGGCACGACTATCGAGGAGAATGACGTCAGGCTGGCGACTCCGTTCTGCGACAGCTATCTCACAAGCTGACACGGCCTGCTCGAGCCGGTCGGCAAAGGAAGGGAATGTACTGCCGGGGGCGTCCGCGTAAACACGGTTGAGCTTGTCGACATAAGCGTACGGCGCACTACCTGAACCTCTACCTCGCGCGGGGGCGACCCACAGCTCACCGTTTCCAAGGATCGACACGCCGGAGGCCCGCTCCACTAGGTCCAACCCTTCGGCGTTGCCTATAGCGCACTCGACGAGGTGGTCGACCAAACCGTATCGGGGCATGGCTTCCTCATCAAGGAGGAGCGAGCCAGAACCGGGCGATTCCAGATCGAGATCTACGACGAGAACGCACCGCCCTTGGGCGGCGAGGTGTTTGCCGAGCATGAATGTGGCCGTGGACCGACCAACGCCACCCTTGAATCCGTATAGCGCTATGCGTGCAGTCCGGACGCCGGTCACCTGGGGCGAGGGTGTAGTAACACGGGCCCAGTCCTCGCCCACCACGGTGTTGTCCAACGCACGTATGTGTCCTTGCCCTGGACGGTTTCCCAGCTCCGGCTCATCAACCACGCGTGGGGAGTCGAAGACGGCTTCCGCAGCGAAGAGTTCCGAGGCCAGCAGTACCGTATTTGGAGCAGCGTACGAGCCAAGCCGTTCCTTTAGTTCGGCTCGCCACTTGGCAACTGCCTCTTGTGACAGTTCCCCGGGCCGGTCGTCGAGAGCCAGGCAGAGACGTCCCAAAACATCGCGTATCAGGACGCTATCGATTCCCTTGGCCGCCACCTCGCGTGCTGTGGCGAGGGCAATGGGCCGAGCCTCGTCGAATCGGACAATGCCGCCGGAAGGAGTCACTGGAGTATCCCTGTGATGAGCGTCTGCTGGTGCACGGTAAGGATCTGAGCGGCAGCGGCTTTGCGCTCGTTCATTGTGGTGGTGCTGAGCGAGGGGCCGCCGTGGTAGCGGTCGGCCACATCCCAGGTAGCGAAGGGCGCGCTGGAGTTCAACATACCGGCCAGTGTGCTACCCGACCGGCCATGAACGAGAGTCGCCACGTCGGACCACAGGTCAGGCAGGTGTCCGTGCTTCTTGGGCTTGCCGTGCGCATCGGGGGTCCAGGGCCAGGGGGATGGGTTACCGCCAGGCTTGTATGGCGCCATGGTCGCGTTCAGGTGCCGCAGCAGGAGGCTCTTCAGAGCGCATTCTACGGAGAAGCCGTAGTGATGGTCGGCGTTAGGCAGCCGACCATCGTCGTGCAGATAGACCGCATCCTCATAGTGGCGGTGGGCGGCTTGAGCGAAGTGATCTTCTGGGGGGGTCTGCGGCACGCTCAAATCCTATAAGGCGTGCTCCGGTACGCTACAGCGGAGTTCGAACCCGCGTCCCACTGGACGTGCTACAAAACAGAAGCACGCTCGCGTTCGGCAGCGCAGATGCTGTCATGGCGCGAGGCCAGCCGCGTGCTTGTGCGAGGTGGCACCAAGGCTGACGCCGACCACAACGTAGAGTGTGTTGGCTGGCTATCGGTCAAGGCGCTGTACAGCAGCCGTGTACAGCAATGCCCACTCACAAAAGCGTACGGCACCGCCCACCACCTGCCGCTCGACCAGGAGGAAGACCAGTCGACGTTGTGACTGGCTCCCGTTTGCAAGAAGGAAGTCTAAGCTCGAAACTCCTAGGCTCCACCACCGGTATCACCTCCCTACGTGGAGAGCCTGACCGCTCGGAACTCCCGCGGTCTGTAGAGCTTCGCTCGGACCAGTGGCTCCGGCCCTTGTCTTGTTCCAGAGGCGGGGCCGTTCGGCGCTTCTTGGAGCTATTCGACGATCTCGTTGAGCGCGTCCTCGTACGCCTTGGCGTCGGAGGGGGCCATGTCCTTGTCTACGCGCACCACGACGTTCCCCTTGACGTACGTGTACTCAGCCAGCATCGGACTCTTCCCAAGTGCCTGTATGTACTCGGCGCGAGCTTCGGAGCTGCCGTCGTCCTCGAACACCTCGACACTGCCCGCCTTTTCAGCCTTGACCCTGCTATCAGTGAACTCAGCCTTGCTGAGGTAGCCGTTGGGGCGGCCAAGCAGCTTGTTCGGGTCGGTGTTCTCGTCATAGACGGTGCCGAGCTTGGCGGGCACGCCGTTGGCACCGAGGTCGCCGATGATGGTGGCGGCGTCCTTGTTGGTCGTGGCCCCGCCGCAGGCGGTGAGCAGGCCGACCAGTGCAAGCGCGGCGGCGGCGTGGAAGTGTCGTCGTGACCAGATCATGAGGTCATGCATACACACTGGATCGGTCCAGCGCGGCAGTGTTGATGCGATTGATAGCTGCATCGCCACCCAAATGACCAGGGAGCTGCCCTGCCCTACGGATCAGGTAGTCAATGCGGCGATGCCTCCGCAGACTCTTATTCGATGGTGAAGAAGTCGTCGTCCATCTTCTTAATGGTGATGGTCTGGGCTTCTTGGACTCCGCAGTCGTAGGCGACCATGAGTTCTCCTAGGCGGCGGCCGTCGATCAGGATGATCCGGGAGGGAACCTTCTCGGCGAAATCGATGGCACCTGGGGAAAACCGGGTGGTGGCGATAAAGATCCCCCGGGACGCCTGGGCGCCCTGGAGAGCGCCGGCGAAGGCCTGGACATCCGGTCGTTGCACCGTCCGGTCGGCGGCGTAGCGCTTGGCTTGGACGTAGACCACGTCCAAGCCAAGCGGATCCTGGCGGATGAGCCCGTCCATGCCTTCATCGCCCGGTCCGCCGAGGTGGCGCACCTCGCCTTCGGGGCCACCGTAGCCCATCCGGGTCAGCAGCTTGAGGACGCAGTGCTCCAGGAACTGCGGCGGCGCCTGACGAAGTCTCTCGACCAGTTCGTCGGCCAGTGCCGTATGCGCCTCGGTGATGAGCTGAGGGATCAACTCCAGCGGCGGCGCATCCGCCGCGGACAGCTCCGACTCCTCCGCAGCCTTGTCGGCCTTGCGGCGGCGGGTACGGAACTCCTGGTATTCCGCGAACCGGTTCAGCACCTTCATGTCCACCCGGTTCGGGTGCTCGGCCAAGACCTTCCGGCCTCGGTCGGTGATCCGGGTGACGCCTCGACGAGGCCGCTCCAACAAGCCGGCTTGGGCCATGTGAGTGACGGACCATGCGATCCGATTGTTGAAGAGCTTCTGTCCGCCCGACGGCAGCATCTCCGCGCGCTCGTCCGCGCTCAACTCGAAGCGGTCGGCCATGGATGCGATCACCTCAGCGGACTCATGGTCACCGCCGTCGAAGTGCATCTCCAGAACGGGCCGCATCAAGGCTTGAAAGTCGGGGATCGGCACGGCACTCCTCCGGTTACCGGCAACGTCAATCAGGGCCGCCATGACGATGGACGGGTTGGGAACCTCCTCGGTCAGGCGGCGTGATCCATCTTCAAGCCTGTGCCACGCCGCTGGACAGCGATTGCCTCAATCGACATCTGGAATCTGACGGAGGAGAGCCGAGGCGGGAGGTGACAGTAGCGCTGACAGCAACGTCAGCCACCAGAGGCATCTGACGACAGCCGTACACGTCGCTCCGAGCTCGGTCTCCATTGGAGGAGCAGGGTGGTTGCTCCGCCTGAAAATCGGACAGTCGTGCTGGCCGCCCGAGGAAGCTATCTCCGCATGAAAGGGACGCCGTAAACAGGCGGTTGGCCGTTCATCAGCCCGGTCAGGTCCTCATCAGTGAGGGCAAGCTCGTGGGCGTTGCCTGCTTGTCGCGGATCCCAGCCGTGAGTGAGCGCCGTGCGTATGGTCGCCGTCACGAGCGCCGGCCGTATGGCCATCGTCTGTTCTCCCCACCAGGCGTCCGGGCGTGAGCAGGGAAGCGACACCAGAAGGACGCGACCCGACGCACCGGCCACTTCCACTGCGAACGTCATTGGGCCCCAGCTGTTCCCCTGGCAATACGTGGGCTTATGACGGATGCGCCAGCGGAAGGCGGTGCCATCAACGGTGATGAGCCGCGAGCCCTTCTTCGGGATCGCCATGAGAGACCTCCTGCTCTGTTCCGTCGCTGTTCCGTGGGAGGGTCTAGAACAGTGAGAAACGACGAGAGCCGGTCGCAACAGTAACCCCTGGTCAGGCTTCTGATCGACAGATTTTCGCTGGTGGCTGCGTAGGGCATCGGAGAACATGCAGATCTTCGAGGGCACCAACCAGATCCAACGCCTGGTCATCGCCCGCCAACTCGCCAAGTAGCCCCTGACGTACGAGAACCCCGCCTACCGGTCCCTGGGAGGCGGGGTTCTCTGCATGGGGACTCAGCTCTGGATGATCACTGTTCCGTGAGAGACCTCGCGTTGCTGATCCAGGCCTGAACGTGCGACGGTTTGATGCTCTTCGCCTGGCGCCTGGCGCCTGGCGCTTGGCGAAGGCCGGCGCGACGTGGAATTAGTGTATGTGTACCTTCGTCGCCAGGGCGACGATGCGCGAAGCGAGCCGGGCATGCGGCCCAGATCGTCCAGGTGTACCTTGCCGGCGTCCGGGTCGATGGAGTCGCCGCGGGCGATGTCGGCGGCCATGGCGGAATCTTTCGTTCGCCGTCGGCCTTGCGGTCCAAGCACTTCGTCCCCGACCACGCTCCTCGAAATACGACCAATGGTTGAATTTGTCATGGTTTGTCATGCCGCTCCCATGCTGTGTACCGGTCGACCGTGTGCACGTTCTCCTCCGCAAATCCGAAAACCTGCGAACATCCAGCCGAAAGGTGAAAGAATCGCCGCGTCGGGCAGGCGCGCAAAAGCATGAATAAGATTCATGATGCACGGCGGAGAGATTGGGACATAGTGCACATATGACTCAATGTCTTATATAAGTCTATACGTTCGAGATTCACCACAATTTTCGATTCCCTCGCCGGAAAACCTCGCCTCCTGGGGTCACACCCCCTTGATCTGCAGCTCAGGAGCCGTCATGTCGAACCCCTGTTTCCAGCAGCCCGGAAACCTTGCTCCCGAACCCGCTGATTTCGTCGGTCGGGGCCGGTTGCTCGCCACCCTCGAAAAGCGGCTCGGCGAGTCGCGGCTGGTGACCGTGACCGGTGTTGGCGGGGTAGGCAAGTCGCGCACAGCGTTCCGGCTAGCGAACATGGTGCGCTCCCGGTATCGAGACGGGGTGTGGTGGGTCGACCTGGGCTGGCTGAAGGACGCGGGCCTGATCAAGCACGTCATCGCCACGGCACTGAGCCTCCCCGAGCAGTCTTCACAGTTCGAGCCGCAGAGTCTGTCGGAGTGGGTGCGCGAGCGCGACATGCTGCTGGTCATCGACACGTGTGAGCACCTGGTGCAGGGCTGCGCCGAGGTGGTGCACGAACTGCTGAAGGCGGCGCCCGGTCTCAAGGTGCTCACCACCTCGCGACAGCGGCTGGATCTGCCGTACGAGCACGTCGTGCCGGTGCCCCCCTTGGAGGTCCCGGGCGACGACGCGCTGGAGAGCTTGTCGCGCAACGAATCCATGCAGCTCATCAAGGCCCGGGCCGGCGTCAGCGTGCCTGATCTGGCACTCGACCACGGCAAGGTCGTCAAGGGCCTGGCGCAGCTGTGCCGTCGACTCGACGGTCTCCCGCTGGCCATCGAGGTGGCGGCGGCCCGATTGCGATGGTTGTCGATAGAGCAGATGCTGACCGATCAGTTCGACCTGCTGGACAGTACGGGCAACGGCAAGCTGCTGCGCCACCGGACGCTGCGCGCCGTGATCAGCCGGAGCCACGGGCTGTGTGAGCCCGCCGAGCAGCTGCTGTGGGCGCGACTGTCTGTGTTCGCCCGTGACTTCGACCTCGACGCGGTCAGAGCCGTCTGCTCCGACGAAGGATTGCCGGCGGACACCGTTTCCGGACTGCTGAGCAAGCTGGTCGACAAGTCAATCGTGCTCTTCAGGAACGACCAGGGAAGCGGACGCTATGAGTTGATCAACGCCCTGGCCGTATATGCCGAGGAGCGGCTCGACGAACTCGGCCAGACGGAGCAGATCCGCCAGCGGCACCTGGAGTACTACCTGCGCCTGGCGCAGCGCAGCGAGGACGCCTGGTCAGGGCCACGCCAAATCTACTGGCACGTGCGCCTGCGCCAGGAGTACGGCAACGTGCAAAAGGCCCTCGAACATGCGCTGAAGTCGAGCGAAAAGGGAGCACTGGCGCTACGACTGCTGTCGTCACTGTGGTTCATGTGGGTCTGCTGCGGATTCACCCAAGACGGACAGCGGTATCTCGAACAGGCGCTGAAGGCCAACGTCATGCCCAGCAAGGATCGGTGCAAGGCGTTGTGGGTCTTGTCCTACGTCCTCAGCGCCCAGGGCGACAGCATGGGCGCGCAGGCGATGGCCGAGTCCTGCCTCGAGGAGGCGGCCATGGTCGGTGACTCGCGGGCGGCGATGCTCGCCTCCAAGATGCAGGGAACCGCGGCGTTGCTCCAAGGAGACTTGAACAAGGCCGGCGCGCTGCTGGGCATGGCGCTCGAGTTCAACACCGACAGCATGGAGCTCAATCCCGGCCTGCTGCCGGCCGTCATCGAGTCGGCGCTGCTGCTGACGGCGCAGGGTGCAACCTCCGACGCCGAGGCGTTGCTCCAGGACTGCCTGCGGATGTGCAAGGAGCGCGGCGAGCAGTGGGTCAGCTCTCACGCGTACTGGGCGTTGGCGGGCAGCATGCTCACCGCCGGCCGCATCGACGAGGCTCTGCTGAACGTCAGAGAGAGCCTGCGTATCAAACGGCGCTTCCACGACACGCTCGGCACCCTGCTGGCTCTGGAGACCGCCATGCGGATCTTCGTAAAGCTCGGACGGTTGCCGCTGGCCGCCCAACTCCTCGGGACGTTGCAGCACAACTGGCACATGGCAGGGGAACCTCAGATGGGCGCGCCATGGATGACGGAGCACCACAAGGAATGCCTGCGGGATTGCCGGCGACAGCTGGACGATCCGGCCTACAGGAGCGCCTTCGAGGAGGGGGCGCGACTCGACCTCGACGAGGCCTCCGCTCTCGCGCTCGATGAGGGGGACGTCCCCCCGTCCACCGCGCTGGAAATCAGAGTCACGGACGACGACGACAAGGCCTTCGCCAAAGTGGAGGATGCTGTCGTGCAGGTCGCGGGGGCCTTCGGGTTCGAGGTGCCCACCGCGCAGGGATCCCGCCACGAGCGTTATGTCATGAAATTTCGAGAGGCCACGTCGGACGGAACGGCCGACGAGCAACTCGAGGAGATGGATCGGGCCCTGCGTGACAAGACCCGTCGTGGCGAAACGGCCCAATCAGACGCGGTGGGCTCCCTCATCACCGTGCTGGAGGATGTGAATCGCGCAGTGGTGCTGGTCGAGCAGACGCTTCTCGTCAAGATGAACGGCCGGATCGTCACCAGGCGACTGTCCACGGCCGAGCAGGCGTACCTGGACAATCATCGCCGCCTCTTCAACGAGCCAGCCGATCTGCTGCATGAGCTCGACCAACTGGAGCCGGACAGTGGACCGGACTCCCGTCGTAGAGTCAAGCGCGGTGATCGCGAGATCATCGTCGAACATCTGGGGGAGCCTGCTGCGCGGGCTCTGGACGCGTGGGCCGATGCTGCAAACTATGAAATATCGGTCAATTTGCCACTCTGGGTGAAAAGTGGGCACACGGAAAGCTGCCTGCTGGCCCTGATCGTCAAAACGCCTCGCGACAGCGGCCGGCGTACGAGCAAAGTCATCGCAAAAGTGTGTCCTCCTGGACCGTCATCACGTGAACCCTCCCAGCATCAACGGGCGTGGGATGCTAGTTCCAGGGCATTCCGCAGAGAGCATCTGGTCGCGGTCAAGCCGCATTCGCCAGCCATCGGCAATGCAGGAGGCTATGTGCTCCTGCAAGAGATCGCCGGAGGCAGTTTCGCCGGCATGTGCCAGATGGCGGAACTGGAGTCCCCGCCGGAGATCATCGACGCTTTCTCCGCGGTGTTGGACGGGTTGCTCTGCAAGTGGAACGGTAAGCGGGCTGATCCCTTTTCGCACATGGACTCAGGCGAGTACATACGCGGCGAGTTGCGCCGCAAATTCGAGCCGAGCGGCAAGCTGTACGCCTGGGCGGAGAAGAACGGGCTCCTCTCTCCGGACCGTCGTTGGATCATGTTCGAGGACGAGAGCAATGCCCGTCTTCTGCCGAACCCCCTAGCCATGGCCGCGGGAACCATCGTCGCCCGGGACAATGTTCAGCATCTGCGCGGGCTGGCTCACGGCGATCTGCATACAGGCAATGTCCTCCTGGAACGTACGCGGCAAGGGGAGCTCCCGTCGCAGCGGTTCAGGTTCGTCGACCTGACCACCTTCGACATCAGCGCACCACTGACCCGAGATCCGGCTATGCTTCTGCTCTCCATCATCGCCGGACGTATACCCCTCGACAAACGCGCTCAGGACAGATTGTCCGACCAAATCGCGCAAGGTGAGGGACGCCACGAACTCTTCGGACCGCTGATGCGCTTGATCCGCGACACCGACCGCAAACTGATACGTGACGATTTCCGCGAGGACTGGATCAATCAGCTGCCTTTGTCGCTGCTGGCCACCGCGCTCCTCCACTGCACGTTCAGTAACTTGGATGAGCGTACACGGTGGTGGTTCTTCCGTCTGGCTGCTCGATGTGGGGCGGAATATCTTCAAGCTACCGATTCATGGCCGTCCTCCAATGAAAGGCCCCATGTGGTTGGGCTGAAGGACATGGGAGGGTTCCTCATGTCTCCGCCGCGTCCGTGACGGTACGGGCGAGTTCACGTTGACACGACTGCGGGCCAGGTGCGGCCGGAGGATGGTTCGCGTCTAGCGGATGTGGTTGGCAGGGGCTTCGAAGATGAGGCCGCGGCCGTCCTCTTCGTCCCAGTCCTCTCCGACCTGGACGAAGCCGAAGCCCGCGATCGTGGCCAGGGATGCCACGTTGTCGGGGCTGATCGTCGCCCGTACGGTCTTGACTGCCGGATCGGCCGCGGCTCGGCGCAGCAACTCGATCAGGATGGCTCGGCCGTACCCCTGGCGACGGAACTCCGGGGCGACCGCGTAGCCGATCTCCACCATGCCCGTCTCGTCGGGCGGTCCGTGAAAGCCGGCATGACCGACGACGACGCCTTCGGGCCCGGTCACCGTCTGCCGCACCATCCACGGTGCGTGGTCAGGGTCGGCGGCCATCTGGTCGATCCGGATCCGCCACAGCCATCGTGCTCTGTCTGTCAGGAAGTAATCGGTCAGAGCGACCCCGGCCGTATCGCTGGCTGTGGCCAGATCCCCGTCGAGCAGAGCGGACATCGCGGTGCTCGACAACTCGACGAAGCGCACCTGCTTCCGACTGGTGGGGTACGACGTCTGGCGATCGGCTTCATCTGTCACCGTGCGATGGTCGCAAGGTGTCCGACAGACGTCCACGAGTTTTTGGCCGGCGTGTGGCGCTCACCGTAGGGGCAGCTGCATGCGCGCCGGATGACGGGCCTTGATCGTAACAGATAGTAGTTGACTTATTACTCTATGCTTATGGTGAGGATTGGGTGGCATCCGCCGCTCCTGTCCCGAAGGGAAACCGATCATGCGACGCATCCCGATCGCATTGGCCGCGCTCGCCGCCGCCGGCGCCGTGGCGATGGCCCCGTTCGCCACCGCCCAGGCTGCCACCGCTGTTTCGCTCAACGCGCCGATGGCGCGGGCGGGCGAGGTCATCACGTGTCAGGAGGTGGACGTGCAACTGCTGGACATCTTCGCCCGCGCCTGCGACACCGGCCAGTGGGGGCCTCTGTCTGACTTCGTCATCAATTCCAGAGACCGGGCCGTCTATCGCTGCGCCACCGGCTGGGCCGAAGGCAGCCTGTGGGTCCGTGGCCAAGGATGCCGGCGGCTCCAGACCTCCTGACCGGCCGACGGTTCAGGCCGGTGGCTCAGGCCGCTGGCTTAGGTCGGTGGCCCGAGCCGTCGCGGGGGCGTGGGGGAGTCCGTCCGGGAAGTGTGCGAAACGCCGGGACTGGTGACTGCATCGTGAGCGCCGCCGGTCCGGCGGCGGCCGGGAGCGGCCGGAGGGCCGCTCACCCGGCGGGCCGATCCGCCAGGCGGCGCCGAGCGTTCCCGCCGGCCCTCCGCCCGCACCCCGCCCAGGCGCCCCGCCCAGGCGCCCCGCCCAGGCACCCGGCCCAGGCGCCCGGCCCAGGCACCCGGCCCAGGCGCCCTGCCCAGGCGCGCCGGCCGCGAGCGGCCTGACCGGCAACCCGTCGCGACCGGGCGACCGGGCGGCCGCGCGGGTGCGCGGCAGGTCCTGGCCGGTGCCCGCTGGACGCCGGAGCGCGCCGACATGGAGAGCGGCATACCTGCCCAGCGCGGACGCTTGGTCGAACCCCGGGTACGGACGGTGACGACAGTTCGGAGCGCTTCGCACGGGGGACGTCCATGACCGCGATCACCTTCGACCACGCCGCCACCGGCTACACCCTGGCCCAGGCCCGCCGCCTGGCTCACGCCGCCGCCCTCGCCTACAAGGACGAACCCGTGGTCCGGGCCACCGCCAGCAGCTGGGGCTTCGACCGCGTCAGGTGCTTCCGCGTGCCGCACGCCGCGCCTTTCCCGCTGGAGGACACCCAGGCGTACGCCGCGGCCAGCGACCACATGATCGTCGTCGCCTTCCGCGGCACCCGGCCCGAGGAGCTGCGCGACTGGCTCTCGGACGCCGACACCCTGCTCACCCCCTATGCCGCCGCCGACGGCAACATCCACGCCGGCTTCTACCGCGCCCTGGACGTCGTGCACCCCGCCCTGCTGCACACCCTGGAGGAGTGGCACACCTCGCGCCAGTCGTTGTGGTTCACCGGGCACAGCCTCGGCGGCGCGCTGGCCATGCTCGCCGCCGCCCGTACCCACTTCGAGGATCCGACGTTGCTCGCCGACGGCGTCTACACCTACGGCCAGCCCCGCACCTGCTGCCCCAAGCTGGCCGCCGCCTACGACCAGGCCTTCGGCGGACGCACCTTCCGGTTCGTCAACAACAACGACATCGTCGCCCAGCTCCCGCCCGCCCCGCTGTTCCACCACGTCGCCGAAGAACGGTACTTCGACACCCACGGCAAGCTGCACGACAGGATGCCGACCGTGACCGGCCTGATCGACCGGCTCGCCGGCGCCACCGCCGACCCGCTGGCCCCCGGCACCGACGGCATTCGCGACCACTTCATCGACGCCTACCTGGCCAGGTTCGACGCCGCCGAGCAGGAAGGGGCCTCTCCGGCCGCCGGCCGGAAGGCGCAGTCCGGCCGCGGCGGCGCCAGTGCGCTGAACGGCGTGCTGCCCAAGTAGGCCCGGCGCCCTGGCCGGACGGTGACGACCACCAGGCGCCGCCGAATCTGCGGCACCAGGCCCCGACGCCGCCGGACCTGCGACGCCGCCGAACCTGCGACGCCTGGCCCCCGACGCCGCCGGGAGGCCGCTCCGACGTCGTCCGGGCAGCGCGGTGGTGACGCGGCTCCCGAGGGGGTGCTCCGCAGCGACTTGACCCGCTGTGTGTGACATTGAGGAGATCTTGTCGGTGCGCGCTAGGGTGAGATCTCGTGCAGTCGCTCACGCCGGAGGACTTATCCCGGATCGGCCCCCATCGGCTGGTCGGGGTGCTGGGGCGAGGCGGTCAGGGAACGGTTTACCTGGGGCAGGGGCCGTCCGGCGAGCAGGTCGCGGTCAAGGTGCTGCACGCCGATGCCGCGGCGGACGAGAACGCACGCCGCCGCTTCCTGCGCGAGGCCGAGGCGGCCCGCCGGGTGGCCGCGTTCTGTACCGCGCGGGTGCTGGACACGGGCCTGGTGGGCGGCAGGCCGTACATCGTCAGCGAGCACATTCCGGGGCCGTCGCTCGACCTGCTGGTCAGGACGGAGGGGCCGCGTTCGGGCAGCGGGCTGGAGCGGCTCGCGGTGGCCACGCTCACTGCGCTGGCGGCCATCCACCGGGCCGGAATCGTCCACCGCGACTTCAAGCCGCACAATGTGATCATGGGTCCGGAGGGGCCCGTGGTGATCGACTTCGGGATCGCCAGGGTGACCGCCCAGACGGCCACGCACAGCGTGGTGGGCACCCCCGTCTACATGGCGCCGGAGCAGTTCGGCGGAGCGCCGATCACCCCGGCGGCCGACCTGTTCAGCTGGGCGGCCACCATGATCTACGCGGCCACCGGGCAGCAGGCCTTCCGTGGCGACGCCCTTCCCGCGATCATGCACGCCATTCTGACCCGCGAACCCGACCTGTCGTCCGTGCCGCCGGAACTGCGTCCGGTGCTGGCGGCGTGCCTGGTCAAGGAGCCCACCGCCCGTCCGGACGCCGCGGCCCTGGTACGCCGCCTGACCGGCGACGAACCCCCGGCCCCACCCGCGCCGCACGGGCCGTCCGGATGGGCTGTCCCTCCCCAGCCGCACGGGCCGTCCGGATGGGACGTCTCTCCCCAGCCTGCACCCAGCGACGGCGGCGGACGGTCGAAGAGGACCGCCCTGGCCGTCGGCGCTGGAGCGGTCGCTCTGGTGCTGGCAGTGGTGGGCGTAGGAGTCGTGGTCAAGGGCGCGGTACGGGGAGCGCCGTCGATCGGCCCGCTCTCCACCGCCGCTTCCACCCTCCAGCCAAGCCCCTCCGACACACCGATGCCATCACAAACACCAGCCCAAACACCAGCGCAGACGCCCTCGGAAAAGCCGCGCGAGGACCCGTTCACCCCCGCCGACCTCGACAAGGAGAGCACGGACCCGACCCCGATCACGGCCGACGCCCTGCTCCCGCAGTCCTTCACGAGTGCCATGGGGATACGTTTCAGCCGTAAGGCGGCCGGGGTGGAGGACTGCCCGAGCCCGTGGCCCGTCGCCAGGGTCAAGTCCGCCCTGCGCAAGGCGCGCTGCGACGACATGGCCGTGGGCGTCTACGTCGGCTCGGGCGCCCCGAAGGGACGTGTCATGGTGACCGTCTGGGTCGTCCCGCTGAAGGACTCGGGCCGGGCCCGCGCCGCGTACGCGAGGCTCAAGGACGTCCAGGCGCAGGAGTGGGGCATCCGCTGCCCGCAGACCGGTCCGGGGTCGACCGGAATCTGCTACACGTCCAACTGGTGGGACGTGCAGCTGTCCCCGTGGACCGGGCGGCGCGGCCGGTACGTGATCCGCACCCTGGCCGTCCACACGAACCTCACCAGAGCCGCCGCCGCGGCCGAGTGGCTCAAGGACGCCTCGCGCGCGGCGTTCGAGAAGTCAGGCCCCCTGGCCCACCAGAACGGACAGTGAACAATCCGGCGGCCTACGTGCGCATAAAGGTCAGATCCGAAATGTCAAGATCACTTGCTGCTCAAAGCCGTCTCCAGTCTCAGCCGATCTCTCCGTTAACTCCGGTCCCTTGCTGGGCGACGTTGATCGCGTAAAGATCCCCACGCAAGGAGCTGCCATGATCCGCGCACTCAACCAGCTGGGAGACCGCCTCCTCGACAAACTCCTCCCCTCGGCGAACGCCTCGGCCGCGTGCTGGACCGACTGGTGCTGCCAGGGCAAGTTCTGCCGGACCTGCTGCTACCACGACTCCAGCGGCACGGTCAGCTGCGGCAGCTTCGACTACTGCTGACGACTCCTCCCGATCTCCCATGACAGCCATGCAGTACGTCGCGCTGGCCTGCCGGGTGGCGCTGGGCGTCGTCTTCCTGGTCGCGGTGGCCGGCAAGGTGCGCGGCAGGTCCGCGTTCGCCGGGTTCCGCGGGTCCGTGCGCGGTCTGGTCCCTCTGGGGCCGCGGGCCGTCACGGCGCTGAGCGGCGCCGTCGTCCTGGCCGAGGGGTGCGTCGTCGTGCTGCTGGCGGTCCCCGGGACAGTGCGGGCCGGCATGGTGCTGGCCGGCACCGTCCTGGTGGGGTTCTGCGCCGGCATCGTCAGGGCGGTGCGTTCGGGCGCCACGACGCCGTGCCGGTGCTTCGGCGCCGCCGGGACGCCGCTCGGCCGCCGCCACCTCGTCCGCAACGCCGGGCTGCTCGCGCTGGTCGCCGCCGGGCTCGTGCCGGGGCACGCCGCACCGCATCCGGCGGGCGTCGCCCTGAGCGTGCTGGCCGGCGGCGTCCTCGCCGTCATCGTGATCTTCTTCGACGACCTCGCCGACCTGTTCGCCGCACAACCGCGTCACCCCTGAGGAGCCCGCATGCCCTATCTCGTCGCCGCCGTCGTCATCGTCGGACTGTTGTGCCTGGTCAACCTGGTGCTGACGCTGGCGGTGATCCGCCGCCTGCGCGCGCACACGCTGCGGCTGTCGGAGCTGGGGCCGACGCGTCCCCCGACGGTGCAGCCGGGCACGACGATCGGCGAGTTCAGCGCGGCCACCGCCGACGGCGGGACCGTGTCGCGCGCGTTCTTCTCGGGGATCTCCGTGGTGGCGGTGTTCTCCACCGAGTGCGCGTCCTGCCACGAGCTGCTGCCGGAGTTCACGTCCTACCTCGCCGACACGCGTCCGGAGCGGGTGCTGGCCGTGGTCACGGGCGACCCGGACGAGGCCCGGCGGTTCACCCGCGAGCTGACCTCGGCCACCGTGGTCGTGGAGCCGATGGGCGGCCCGGTGAGCAGGGCGTTGCAGGTCTCGCAGTTCCCGAGCTTCCTCCTGGTCGACGGTGACGCGGTGGTCGTGGCGGCCGACGGCGCACCGGGCAGGCTGCCGGCGGTCACCCGCCGATGACCCCTCCGGCCGGGCCCGGCGGCGCCGCCCGGGGACGGCGTGCGCGCGCGGCCGTGGGGCTCGCCTGGCGGGCGCACCCGGCCGCCGTCCTTGGGTCGGGGATCGCGGTGCTGCTCATGGGGCTGGTGCCGGTGGCCGCCGCGTGGCTGACCAAGCTCGTCCTGGACGGCCTGGCCGCCGGGGCGGGGCCCGCCGAGCTGCTGCCCCCGGGGGTGGCCCTCGGCGTGACCGGCCTGGCCGGCGCCGCCCTGCCCGCGGTCGCGGAGTACGCCCAGGAGCAGCTCCGCCGCGCGCTCCAGGTGCTGATCCAGGACCGGCTGTTCCAGGCCGTCAACGCCCATCCGGGGCTGAGCCGGTTCGAGAACCCGGCCTTCCATGACCGCATGCGGCTGGCGCAGGAGGCCGGGCAGAACGCGCCGCAGCGGATCGTCCGCTCGACCCTGGGGATCGCCCAGGGGGCCGTCACCCTCGCCGGGTTCACCGCGGCGCTGGCGGTGCTCGCGCCGGGGATGATCGCCGTGGTGGCGCTCTCCGCGATCCCCTCGGTCCGCGCCCAGCTCGACCTGTCCCGGCGTCGCGCGGGCATGATGTGGGGCGTCAGCTCCAGGGCCCGGCGGCAGATCTTCTTCGCCGGCCTGCTCACCAGCCCCGACGCGGCCAAGGAGATCCGCCTGTTCGGCCTCGGCGACCTGCTGCGCGGCCGGATGCTGGCCGAGCTGCGCGCGGTCAACGCCGCCGAGCAGGGGCTGGCCCGCCGGACCCTGCGCACTCAGGGCGCGTTGTCGCTGGTGGGGGCGGCCGTCGCGGCGGCCGGCCTGCTGTGGGCGATCATCGCCGCCGCGTCGGGCGCGCTGAGCGTCGGCGACGTCGCCGTGTTCGTCGCGGCCGTGGCCGGGGTGCAGTCGGCGCTGGCGTCGATCGTCGGCCAGTCGGCGGACGCGCACAACGCGCTGCTGATGTTCGGGCACTACCTCGACGTGGTGGCCGACCCGCCCGACCTGCCCGTGCCGCGGCGGCCGCGGCCCGTCCCGGCGCTGCGCGAGGGCATCGAGGTGCGCGACGTCTGGTTCCGCTACGACGACGCCCATCCGTGGGTGCTGCGCGGGGTCGACCTCTTCGTCCCGCGCGGCGGCTCGCTCGCGCTCGTCGGCCTGAACGGCGCGGGCAAGAGCACCCTGGTCAAGCTGATCTGCCGGCTGTACGACCCGGTGCGCGGGTCCATCCTGTGGGACGGCGTCGACCTGCGCGAGACGGACCCGGCCGAGCTGCGCGGCCGCATCGGCGCGGTCTTCCAGGACTACATGTCCTACGACCTGACCGCGGCCGAGAACATCGGGCTCGGCGACGTCACGGCGATCGGCGACCGGGAGCGGGTCGAGGACGCCGCCCGGCTGGCCGGCGTCCACGAGACGGTCGCCGGGCTGCCGCGGGGCTACGACACGCTGCTGAGCCGCATCTTCTTCGGCGACCGGGACGACCCCCAGGCCGGAGTCGTGCTGTCCGGCGGTCAGTGGCAGCGTCTGGCGCTGGCCCGCGCCCTGATGCGGAAGGGACGCGACCTGCTGGTGCTGGACGAGCCGAGCTCCGGCCTGGACGCGCAGGCCGAGCACGCCATCCACCAGAGCCTGCGCCGCCACCGCGCCGGACGCACCAGCCTGCTGATCTCCCACCGGCTGGGCGCGGTCCGGGAGGCGGACACGATCGTCGTGCTCGCCGAGGGCCGGGTCGCGGAGCAGGGCTCGCACGCCCAGCTGATGGCGCTCGGCGGGGAGTACGCGAGCCTGTTCACCCTCCAGGCCCAGGGCTACGAGCCGACGCCCCCTCCGGACTCGCGGACGGGCGACATCGCCCGGACGACGACGCCGAGCACGCGATCGAACGGCACGTAACCCCACACCCGCGAGTCCTCGCTGACCGGCCCGTCACCCAGGACCACCAGCCGCCCGGCCGGGACGGTGTCGCCCGGCGACGCCCCCACCCGGCCCGCGACCTCGGGCGGAACCGGGTCGCCCGGCACGGCCACCGCCCGCTTGATGAACCACGTGGCCGCCCCCGGCGCCGGCAGCGGCCCGGTGCGCCACTCGCCCCCGGGCGGCAGCGTCTGCAGCACCACGACCTGGCCGCGCCGGACGCCCGCCCCCGTCGTCCTGCGGACGAGCACCCGGTCGCCGGTGCGGTAGGTCGGCAGCATGCTCGCCCCGCTGATCCGGACGACGACCAGACGCCGCCGGGCGACGGCCAGCCCGGCGGCCAGCCCGGTGGCCAGGGCCGCGATCGGGACCAGCAGGATCAGGACACGCCGCACGACGCCCTCCCAAGTCGATCATCACCCGGTGACTGCCGACACTAGCGGCGGATCTCCGCGCCGGACAGCCCGTACGGCCAGCCGAAGGGGCCGCGCACCTCACGGCCCGGGCCGGCCAGGGTGGTCGAGGCCGGCGGTGAGCTGGTCGATCGCCGTGTCGATCCGCCGTCCGAGCAGGGCGGTGTCCGGCGGCCCCGCGGCGGCCGCGGTCTGCCGGAGCCACTGGTCGAGGACGACGCGCAGCGCCGTCAGGGCCGCGGCCGCGCACAGCAGCGGGTAGCCGGTGTCACCGGGACGCCCGGGGGCTGGGTGGCCGACGCGCTCGGCGATCGCCTCGGCCAGGGCCTGCTCCTGCGCGGCGAGCACGGCCAGTTGCTGCGGCACCAGCGTGGGCGCCGACCGGACGAGCTGCAACGCCCGGACGTGGTCGCGGCCGGCCGCGTCGCTCTCGTTCATGACCGTCAGCACGGCCTCGCGGAAGGCGCGCAGGACCGGCTCGGTGCGCGGCCGGGCCCTGAAGCGGGCGACGAGCTCCTGCGCGGCGGCGGCCAGCGAGGCCACGACCGCCTCCTCCTTGCTGGAGAAGTAGTTGAAGAACGTGCGCAGCGCGATGTCGGCCTCGCCGGCGATCTGCTCGACGGTCACGTTCTCGACGCCGTGGCGCAGGGCGAGCCGGAGCGCCGCCTCGCGGAGGGCGGCGCGGGTGGCCTGCTTCTTGCGTTCGCGGCGGCCGGGCGACGCGGGCCCCCCGCCGCCCGATGCGAGCTGAACCACCCCGGCCTCCTCTGCCACGGTCCTCATTATGGGCTCCGGCGGGGTGACGGGGCTCCGGCGGGCATCGCGCCCGCTCAGGGCCAGGCGACGTCAGGGCCAGGCGACGTCAGGGCCAGACGACGTCAGGACCAGACGACGGGCAGGGAGTGCACGCCGAAGATGAGCATCTCGTCGCGCACCGGCACCTGGCCGGCCGGCACGGCCAGCCGCAGGCCCGGCAGACGCGTGATCAGCTCCTTCAGGCCGATGCGCATCTCCACCCGGGCGAGCTGCTGGCCCAGGCACTGGTGCACGCCGTGCCCGAAGGCCAGGTGCGGGACGCGCGCGCGGTTGACGTCGAAGCGGTCGGCGTCGGGCCAGTGGCGGGGGTCGCGGTTGACCTCGGGCGTGGCGATCACGACGGTCGCGCCGGCGGGGAGGTCGGCGCCGCCCAGCGTGACGGGCTCGGTGGTGACGCGGCTGACGCCGAGCTGGATGATGCTCAGGAAGCGCAGCAGCTCCTCGACCGCGTTGTCGACGAGGGAGGGGTCCGCCCGCAGGGCGGCGAGCTGGTCGGGGTGCTCCAGCAGGGCGAACGCGCCCAGTCCGAGCATGTTGGCGGTGGTCTCGTGGCCCGCGCCGAGCAGGACGAGGGCGACGTCCACGAGCTGGGCGTCGGTCAGCGGCGGGTCGGCGTCGTGGACGAGCCCCGACAGCAGGTCGTCGGCCGGCTCGGCGCGCTTGGCGGCCACCAGCCGCTGCATGAACGCGTACAGCTCGGCGCCCGCCACGGCCCGCTCCTCGTCGGTGGAGTCGGCGTTCAGCCCGACGGAGGTGCGTTCCTGGAACTCGGCGCGGTCGGCGTAGTCGACGCCGAGCAGCTCGCAGATGACCAGCGACGGCAGCGGCAGCGCGAACGACGGCACGAGGTCGGCCTCCGTGCCGGCCGCCTTCATCGCCTCGATGTGCTCGACCGCGATCTCGGTGACCCGGGCCTCCAGCTGCCGCATGCGCCGGACGGTGAACTGGCCGGTCAGCAGCCGGCGGATGCGCGTGTGCTCGGGCGGGTCCATGAACACGAAGAAGCCGTCCTCGCGGCTCTCGACGGACGGGCCCGCCGGAAGGACGCCGGCCGCCTGCTCGGCCACCTCGTGCGGCTGCAGCGACGTGGCCTCGCGGTGGCGGACCCGGTCGGCGCTGAAGCGGGCGTCGGACAGGACGGTGCGGGCCTCGTCGAAGCCGGTGACCAGCCACGCCCGCGCGCCGTTGAGCAGCTCGACCGGCCGGACCCGGTCCTGGCCGCGCCGCTCCCGCAGGCCCGGCGGCGGGTCGAACGGGCACCCGCCGCGCTCGACCAGGTCGGCGGGCAGGATCCGGCGCATCGCCGCGGGGCTCGCGCCGGGGGAGTCGCCGGTCAGGCTGCGGTCGCTCATCGGCACGTCCTGTTCTCTCGGGGGTGCGGGCCGTTCCAGCGTACGAAGATGCACGACGCGCATCAATGCACGTTGTGCATGTCCATTCGGACGCCGGACCGAGGTGTGTTCGCCGGCCCACGGGGCAAAGGCACGCATCCGACAGCTCACCCGCACGGGAGGAACGTGATGACGCGACAGCCTGTACGAGCACCGGTTGCGGCACCGGGTGCGGGGGCGGCGTGAGCGGTAAGGGCTCGCAGGAGGCGACCTACGCGGCGCTGGCCGCCAACCTGGGGATCGCCGTCACCAAGTTCGTGGCGTTCTTCTTCACCGGCTCGTCCTCGATGCTCGCCGAGGGCATCCATTCCTTCGCCGACTCGGGCAACCAGGGGCTGCTGCTGCTCGGCCAGTCCCGCGCCAAGCGCGGGCCCACCCCGTCCCATCCCTTCGGCCACGGGCGCGAGCGGTACTTCTACGCCTTCCTGGTCTCGGTCGTGCTGTTCTTCGGCGGCGGCCTGTTCGCCCTGTACGAGGGTTACGAGAAGATCAGCCACCCGAAGCCCCTGGAGAGCTGGCCGTGGGCGATCGGGGTGCTCGTGGGCGCGATCGTCATGGAGGGGCTGTCCCTGCGCACGGCGGTGCGCAACGCCAACCGCGCCCGCGGGGGCCGGTCGTGGCTGCGCTACATCCGCGAGGCCAAGGCCCCCGAGCTGCCCGTGGTCCTGCTGGAGGACACCGCCGCCCTGCTCGGGCTGGCCTTCGCCCTCATCGGGGTCACGCTCACGCTGGTCGTCGGCGACCCGGTCTACGACGGCATCGGCTCGATCGCCATCGGCGTGCTCCTGATCATCGTGGCCGTCACCCTGGCCACCGAGACCAAGAGCATGATCATCGGCGAGGCGGCGTCGCCGGAGGTCCAGCGGGCCATCGAGGAGGCCCTGCGCGAGGACGACGCCGTCGCCTCCTTCACCCGCCTGCGCACCCTGCACCTGGGCCCGGAGGAACTGCTCGTCGCCGCCCGCGTCACCGTCGCCGAGCAGGGGGACGCCGTGGCCGAGGCGCTGGCCAAGGCGGAGCAGCGCATCCGCGAACGCGTCCCGATGGATACGGTCGTCTACCTGCAGCCCGAGGCCTGATCCTGCCACTGCCGGACCCACGAGCGGCCGTAGTCGTTGCCGTGCGGCGTGCGCAGCACGGTGTGGACGTGGAACGGCTTGGGCGTGTCGTAGTCGAGGAAGACGCCGCGGTGGTGGTCCAGCTCGGCGACGATCACCGGTGACTGCAGCCGGTAGTAGAAGACGTCGCCCGGCCGGTGGCCGCCGATCCAGCAGAACCAGGTCTCGTCGAGGTGCGCGGCGATCTCGCGCAGCCGGGCGGCGCGCGGCCCCGCCGGGAGCAGGCCGACGAACGACTCCGCGACGGCCAGCGCGTGCTCCCGGGCCGCCGCGGGCATGGCGGCGACCCGCACGCCCTCGAACGGGATCACGCGGTTGTCCTGGAACGCCCCGGCCAGATGGCGTTCGTCCCCCGGATGCACCCGTCCCTCGGGCATCGCCGGGTCGACCATGTGCTCGTAGACGACGGCCTGCCGGCGCTGCTCCTCGGGCAGGGCGGCCATCAGCCGCAGGCCGCGGGCGACCCGGTCGGCGAACAGGTCGCGCAGGCCGGCGTGCGGACCGGCGTCGATCTCGTCCGGCTCGGCGCCGAGGAACACCGGCGACAGCGCCATGCGGCCCTCGACGACCAGGCAGTTGAGCGCGCAGTGGTGGCCGTAGAGCTGCCAGCCCCAGGGGGCCTGCGGGCCGGGGGTGCCGTAGAGGGCGAAGTTGTAGCTGAACTCGTTGAGTATCGTCTCCAGGCCGACGACCTCGCCCAGGAAGCCGTTGACCCGCATCACCGCGCGGACGAGCCGGCCGCCCTCGGGCGAGAGCGAGGCGGCCACCAGCGCCAGCGCCTTCTCCCTGACGACCGGCGGTCGCAGGTCCAGCCGCAGACCGGTGTCGAACTGCAGGAACTCCGGGTTGGCCCAGGTCTGCCACGCCGCGGCGTCGGCCTCGTGCGAGAGGCGTTCGCGGCCCTCGTCGTCGAGGCAGGCCAGCAGGTCGCGGGCGGCCGACACCATCGCGGCGACCGGCGCCTCCTCGCCGGGGGCGGCCGGGGTCAGCGGGTACAGGCCGTCCCGCAGGACGCCGTCCTCGGTGACGCCGCGGAAGTCGCTCCCGTACAGCGGGGTCCAGCCCTCGATCAGGCCGCCGGTGAACGTCCCCGGTCTCCTGGCCAGCTCGCGGTAGGCGTAGGGGTCGAGGCCGCGCACGCCGGCCAGCCGCGGGTGGTCGTGCGGGAACAGGTACTGGCGGAACTCGCCGGGCATGAGGGGCTCTCAGGTCTGTCTCAGACGGTGGTGTTGTGCCGGGCGACGGCGGCCCGTACGGCGCTCTCGTCGCCGGCCGCGATCGCCTCGACCAGGTCGGCGTGGATCTGGTGGCGCAGCTCGCGGTAGCCGGCGCCGGCCGCGTCGTCGGGACGCGGGGACGCGGCGCCCAGATGGCCGAGCGTGCCGATGTAGACGGCTCGGGCCATGGCGTTCGGGCTGATGGCGGCGATGCGCTCGTGCAGGGCCCAGTTGGCGCGCATGAAGGCGTCCCAGCCGGGCGCGGCGCGCAGCCGCCGCAGCAGGCGGCGCAGGTCGGCGACGTCCCGGCGGGTGCGGTGGCGGGCGGCGCCGACGTCGATCAGCTCCTCCAGGTGGTCGCGCAGCTCGACGGCGTCGGCCACCGTGCCCGGCTCCTCGGCGACGCCGAGCAGGGTGTGCCGCAGCCGCACCACCGGGCCCGGGTCGGCGACGAACAGCCCGCCGCCGCGGCCCGGCCGGATCTCCAGCACGCCCCGGTCGCGCAGCAGCCGGACGGCCTCGCTGACCGTGGCGTAACCGAGGCCCGTCTCCGCGCGCAGCGACTCCAGCGTGCCGACCGGCTCCCCGGGCCCCAGCCCGCGTGACCTGATCCGCTCGTCGAGCGCGGCGGCCAGCCGCTCGGCCCGCGTGCCCGCGCCCTGCCCGAGCGCGGCGGCCGGTTGTCCGGGCGAGGAGGAGTAGGGCATAGTCCGGATCCAACCACAAAACCTGCGAATCTTTAGCAGGTTTTTCGCCGCCTTGAGGAGATGAGCGATGAGGATCGTCGGGATCCGCAGGAACGCCGCCGGGGGCGTCGAGGCCGGCGCGTTGTCGGCCGACGGGGCCGAGGTCACCGTGCTCGCCCCGCTGGAGCGGTTCTGGGCCGGCGCGGCCGGCTTCCTGGCCCGCGAGCCGGCCGGCGAGCGCGTCCCGGTCCCGTCGGTCACCCTCGTGCCGCCGGTGCTGCCGGAGGCCCGGGTGATCTGCATCGGGCTGAACTACCTCAGGCACGTCGCCGAGGGCTCCTACGCGGGGGACGGCGTGCCGCCGCACCCGACGCTGTTCGCCCGCTGGACGCGGTCGCTGACCGTGGGCGGCGTCCCGGTGCCGGTGCCCTCGGGCGAGGACGGCCTGGACTGGGAGGGCGAGGTCGTCGCGTACGTCGGCGCGCCGCTGGTGGACGCGGACCCGGAGGAGGCGCTGGCCGCGGTCGCCGGCTACTCGGTCTTCAACGACCTCACCGCGCGCAGGGCGCAGAAGCTCACCAGCCAGTGGATCCTGGGCAAGAACGCCGACCGTTCCGGCCCGCTCGGCCCGCTGGTGCCCGCGTCCGAGGTCGGTGACCTGCGCGACGGGCTGCGGCTGCGGACCCGGGTGAACGGCGAGGTCGTCCAGGACGGGCGTACCGACGAGATGGTCTACGGCGTCGGCGACACGCTCGCCCTCATCTCGCGCACGTTCACGCTGCGGCCCGGCGACCTGCTGGCCACCGGCACGCCCGCCGGGGTCGGTTACGCGCGCACCCCTCCGTGGCTGCTGCGGCCCGGCGACGTCGTCGAGGTCGAGGCCGAACGCCTCGGCAGCGTGCGCAACCCGATCGTCGGCAACGACGCGCGGGCGCTGACCGAGCCGGAGGGGTGAACCGCGGCCCGATGGCCGACACTGGGGTGGTGGAGACACGACCTGTCCGCGGCGGGGCGGGGCGGCCGGGGCACCGGCTGCGCTTCGGCCCGGCCGCCGAGGGCATCGAGCGGCTGGCGGCCTCGCTCGTCGGCGAGGCGTTCGCGCCCCACCGGCACGACACGTACGCGATCGGCGTCACGCTCGCCGGCGTGCAGACCTTCCGCTACCGGGGCGAGCTGCGGCGATGCCTGCCGGGGGAGTGGCACGTCCTGCACCCCGACGAGCTGCACGACGGGGCCGCGGGCACCGACGCGGGCTTCGGCTACCGGATCTTCTACGTCGACCCGTACCTGATCCAGGAGGCCCTGGGCGGCCGGCCGCTGCCGTTCGTCGCCGACCCGGTCGTGCGGCCCGATGGCATGTCGCCGGCGCTGCTCGCCTGGCTGCGGCACCTGGACGAGCCCCTGGAGGAGCTGGCCCGGCTGGAGGTCGCGCTGCTGGTCGCGGCTGCCCTGGAGCGCCACGCCGACGTCCCCGTCCGGCGGCGGCGCGACCCGCTCGCGGTCGAGGCGCTGGCACGGGTGCGCGAGCTCATCGCCGCCGACCCGGCGACCCGGCACCCGGTGGCCGAGTTCGAACGCGTCTCGGGGCTCGACCGCTGGACGATCGCCCGCCAGTTCCGCGCCGCCTTCGGCACCAGCCCGACCCGGTACCGGACGATGCGGCAACTGGACGTGGCCCGGCACGCGATGCGCGGCGGCCTGCCGCTGCGGGAGGCCGCGCTGCGGGCGGGCTTCGCCGACCAGAGCCACCTGACCCGCATGTTCAAGCGCGCCTACGGGCTCACCCCCGGCGAATGGACCACGGCCCTCACCTGACCCCCGGCGCGTCGAGCGCGTCGCTCACCTGGCTGCCGTCGGTCCTGGCCTCGATCGCGCGGATCACGGCCACCATGTCGAGCGTGCCGTGCCCGAGTGCCAGGGTCTCGGCGAACAGGGCGTGGCAGACGTCGATCAGCGGCGAGGCCACGCCCGACGCCCGCGCCGCCCCGGCGATGAGCCGGTTGTTCTTCAGCACGTCGGCGATGGCCGCCTGGGCGGCGAAGTCGCCGTCCAGCAGCTTGCGGACCTTCCCCCGCGACACGTCGCTGGCCATCGGGCCCGAGTCGAGCACTTGGGCGAAGCGGTCGAGGTCCAGGCCGTGCCGGGCGGCGAAGTGCGCGGCCTCGGCCAGGCCGCTGACCATGGTGATCAGGAAGATGTTCACCGCCAGCTTCATCAGCAGCCCGCCGGGCACCGGGCCGCACGCGATCGTCCCGGCGCACATCGGCGCGAGCAGGGGGGCCACCTCCTCGACCGCCGCGGGCTCGCCGGCCAGCATCGCCACCAGCCGTCCGGCCTCGGCCGGGCCGCGCGAGCCCGACACGGGCGCCTCGACGTAGTCGCCGCCGGCCGCCCGCACCGCCGCGCCCAGGTCCGCCGACCACGCCGGGGACGTCGTGCCCATGTGCACCACGATCCGCCCGGCGACCAGGGAAGCGAAGCGCGGCGTGCCGCGCCCGAGCACCGCGTCCACGGCGGCCTCGTCGGCCAGCATGAGCAGCACGACCCTGGCCCGCGCGAACACCTCGTCCGGGCTCGCCGCCACCTGCGCGCCGGCCGCCCGCAGCGGCTCGCACCCGGCCGTCGTACGGTTCCAGACCACGACCGGCGTGCCCGCCCGCACCAGGTTGAGCGCCATGGGCCGGCCCATGATCCCCAGTCCGATGAATCCCGTTCCGGCCATCCGCCCTCCCGCTCTCCGTGTCCCGCCGCCACCGTTGTAGCGGCAGGGACGGGCTGCGGTCTTGAACGGTTGTGCGGCCCCGGCCGGCGTCAGGGAGTGGTGACGTCGAGGTCGACGCTGGAGACGCCGAGCACGCCGTCGATCTCCAGCAGCTCGGTGATCAGGACCCCGACCGGCCCCGAGCCCTGGACGACGAGCCAGATCGAGATCGACTCCCGGTCCTCGCGCGGCCGGTCGCGTTCCAGGGAGAGCTCGGCGATGACGAAGCCTCTGTCGCTGCACAGCGCCAGCACCCGCCGCAGCGCGCCGTGACGGTCGAGGTAGGTCAGGTGCAGGCGCGACTGGGCGTACTTCGAGCGGGGCAGCCGGGCGCTGAGCGGGGTGAAGACGAGCAGGACCAGGAAGTGGCCGGCGGTGACGGCGACCGCGAGCAGCCACAGCCCGGCCCCGGCGGCCATGCCGACCGCGCAGGTCAGCCAGACCACCGCGGCGGTGGTCAGGCCGCGCACCGCGTCCCGGCGGACGAAGATCAGGCCGCCGCCGATGAACCCGATGCCCGACACGATCTGCGCGGCCACCCGGGACGGGTCGAGCGTGACGTGCTCGCCCAGGACGTCGGCGAAGCCGTACTTGGACACCAGCATGATCAGGGCCGAGGCGAAGCCGACCAGCGTGTGGGTGCGCAGGCCGGCGCTCTTCTGGCGGATCTCGCGTTCGAGCCCGATGGCGGCCGACAGGAGCAGGGCCAGGCCGAGTTCGCCCAGCTGGGTCCATCCTTGCCCGGCCAGTGCCGTCGTGACGAACGCCGTCCCCATTTGCCCAGATGTCCCCGGCGGGCGCGGGTCTCACACCTGCGCCGCTAGAAGTCAGTTGTCTGACTGAGTTTCTGTGCTACGGTTCTTCTTAGTCAGACAACTAACTAATGACTGAGGAGAACCACCATGTTCGTTGTCACGGGTGCCACCGGGAACGTCGGCCGCACGCTGGTCGGTCTGCTGGCCGAGGAGGGCCTGCCGGTCACCGCCGTCGCCCGCCGCGTCACGCAGGCCGACGTGCCGCCGGGCGTCCTGGCCGTCGCCGCCGACCTGGGTGACGTCGCGAGCCTGCGTCCGGCCCTGGCGGGTGCGGACGCGCTGTTCCTGCTGGTGGCGGGGGAGGACCCGGAGGGCGTGATCGCGGCGGCCAGGGAGGCGGGCGTGCGCAGGATCGTCCTGCTGTCCAGCCAGGGTGCCGGGACCCGGCCGGGGGCCTACCCGCACGCAGTCCGCTTCGAGGAGGCCGTCCGCGGGTCGGGCCTGGCCTGGACGGTCCTGCGTTCGGGCGGCCTGGCCTCCAACGCCTACGCCTGGGCCGAGCCCGTACGCCTTCACCGCACCGCCGAGGCCCCCTTCGGCGACGTCGGCCTGCCCTTCGTCGACCCCGCCGACGTCGCCGCCGTGGCGGCCGCCGTCCTGCGTGAGGACGGGCACGACGGGGCGACGTACGTGCTGACCGGCCCCGAGGCCACCACCCCGCGGGACCGGGCGGCGGCGATCGCGGCGGCGCTGGGCGAGCCGGTGCGGTTCGCCGAGCAGACCCGCGAGGCCGCCCACGCCCTCATGGCGCAGGTCATGCCGCTGCCCGTGGTGGAGGGCACGCTCGCCATCCTGGGCGAGCCCACCCCTGACGAGCGGAGCGTCAGCCCGGACGTCGAGCGCGTCCTCGGCCGCCCCGCCCGCCCGTTCGCCGCCTGGGCCGAGCGCAACGCCGCCGCCTTCCGCTGACCGCCGGCGACGAGCACGGCGGCGTGGCGAGCCGGCGGGCGCCGGACGGCCGGAAGCCGGTGACGGCGGGCGTCACCGGCTCCGGAGCCGCGCCCGTCAGGTGATCGGGCAGGTGTCGCGGTACTCCTCGATCGCGGTCCCCCGCGGGGCGGGGCACAGGAACTGGTCGTAGCGGGTGTCGTCGTCGACGAACCGCTTCAGCCAGGCCACCATCGACTTGGCCATCGTGGTGTTGGTGACCTGCGGGAAGAAGTGCGAGGCGCCGTTCAGCTCCAGGTACGCCTTCTCCACCGACGACGGGATCGACTGGTAGAACGGCTCGGAGTGGGTCGCCACCGGCGCGATCGTGTCGGCCTCACCCCCGATGATCATCGTCGGCACCCGGAGGCCCGACCAGCTCTTGGTGAGGTTCCACGGCGCGAGCGGCACCGCCGCCTGGAGCGACGGGCGCGCGTCGGCGGCCTCCAGCGTGCCGCCGCCGCCCATGGAGTGACCGGCCACCGCCAGCCGGGACGCGTCGATCCTGCTCCGCACGGCCGTCGGGCTGCCCGAGGTCAGGTAGTCCAGCGCGGCCAGGAGCTGACGGCCGCGGCTGGCCGGCTGGTCGTAGATCGTGGTGGTCTCGATGCCGATCACCACGAACCCGTGCGAGGCGATCCGCGGCCCCAGCCAGGCGAGGCTGGACCAGGTGGCCGTGTAGCCGGGCGAGATGGCGATCGCGCCGAAGGTGCCCTGGCTGGTGTCGGTCGGGTAGTAGACCGTCCCGCCGCCGAAGCCGGAGACGCTCAGCCGCGAGACGCTGAGCTCGGCGGTCGCGAACGGGCCGCGCGCGGCTTCCAGGATCGCGGAGGTCGGGTCGGGGCCGCGCTCGTACGGGCCGGCCGCGTGGGCGGCCGGCGCCGCCGCGACGCCGCCGGCGAGCAGCGTGACGGCCAGGGCGAGCTTGGTGAACGTTCGCGCGCTGAAGTGGGGGGTGGAGAGCTGCACGTCGTCGAACTCCCTGCTCATCGGGGAATGACTGCTGTCTGTCGCCATTGTCGGGGCGCGCAGTCAGTCGTGCATCGGTGAAATCACCGGTCTCGTGCCGCGCGCCGCCCGCGATGGAACCGCTCGGCGGCGTCGCTCAGGACATGAACCTGACCAGCTCCACCCGTGAGCGGATGCCGAGCTTGCTGAAGATGTTCCTGAGATGGTGCTCGACCGTGCGCCTGCTGAGGAAGAGCTGCTCGGCGACCTCCTTGTTGGTGGCGCCCGCGGCCACCATGCGGGCGATCTGCGCCTGCTGCGCGGTGAGCTGCGACACCGTCGCGTCCGCGGTCGGCCGGACCGGCTCGCCGGAGGCCCGCAGCTCGGCCCTGGCCTGCTCGGTCCACAGCCGCGCGCCGTGCCGTTCGAACGTCTCCAGCGCCGTGTGCAGGTGGTTCCTGGCCGCGCCGGGCCGCCGGTCGCGCCGCAGCGCGCTGCCCAGCAGCAGGTGCGTACGGGCCGCCTCGAACGCGCAGACGCCCTGGCCGTGCAGGCGCAGGGCGTCCAGGAACAGCTCCTCGGCCTCGCCGGGACGCACCGACAGCAGCGCCCGGCAGCGCGAGACCAGCGCCCGCAGGCCGGGGCTGCGTGTGCTGCCGACCCAGCGTTCGAGCACCCGCAGGGCGGCCGCGGCCCGCTCGCGGTCACCGGTGCGGGCGGCCGCCTCGATGTAGTGCGGGGTGGACATGACCTTGATGACGACGTGGCGGTTGCGCCGCTCGGCCCGCAGCCTGCCGGCGGCGTCGGCCACGCGGCCCGCCGCCAGGTCGAGGCAGGCCAGCGCCCAGTTGCCGACCGCGCCGGCCAGGCCCAGCTCGTGGGCGTCGGCCAGCTCGATGGCGGCGTCCGCGCGGATCCGGCACGTCTCCTGGTCGCCCTCCACGGCGGCGCTGACCGCCAGCCAGGCCAGGTGCTGGGCGGCGGTGTTGTGCTGGCCCGTCTCCCGGGCCAGCCGCAGGCCCTTCGCGGCGGTCGCGGCGACGGAGGCGTACCGGCCCATCCAGACGTCGGGGTAGATCGTGAACTCCAGGAGTTGCGGCACCGCCGACGCGGCTCCGCGCAGCCGGGCCTCCTCCACGGCCCGCGCCGACAGCCGGTGGGCCACCGCGTCCTCGCCCAGCAGCATGCCCGCCACGCAGGCCCACGTGAGCACGGCCGGGTCGCGTACCGACCCGGCCAGCTCCAGCACCCGCCGCAACGGCCCGGCGGCCTCCTGGTGCAGGCCGCTGAAGGTGTGGGCCATGCCCGCCAGGTACTCGAACATGAGCTGCGCCGGCGCCGGTTCGTCCGGACGCCGCAGCGCCGCCGCCTGCCGGGCGATCGCGATGAACGCCCGGTTGTCGCCCGCCCGGTAGCTGGCGTCCGCCGCCCGGACCAGGGCGCGCACGCCGAGCTCGCGGTGGCTGTCCAGCAGCCGGCGGGCCGCCGCCAGCAGCTCCTCGCGGGCGCTGCCGGTCTCGCCGCCCAGCAGCTCCAGGCTGCCGCGCAGCAGCTGGACGTGGCCGCGCAGCTCCTCGGGCGCGCCGGGCGACCGCAGCCGGGCCAGCAGGGAACGCGCGGCCCGGGGACGTCCCGACACCCAGGCGTGCCTGGCGGCGGCGGCCAGTCGCTCGGCCTTGACCGCGGGACGAGCGGTCAGCTCGGCGGCGCGCTCCAACGCCAGGTAGGGCTCGGGGAACCCGGCACGGCACGCCGAGGAGCTCCCCGCGGCCCACCGGACGGCCAGCGCCGCCCGCGCCAGCTCGTCCCCGGCCTCCTCCGCCCCGCCGTCTGCCGCCCAGGCCCGATGCCAGGCCCGCCGCAGCCTCTCCCAACCGTCCGCACGGCCCCCGTCCGGGGCGAGCAGGCCGGCGAGGAGGCGGTGGGCGCTGCGGCGCTCGGCCAGCGACGCCGCGTGGTAGGCGACCGACCGCATCGCGGGTGCGCAGAACGCGAACGCGTCCCCGTCGGCCCGCAGGACGCCCGCCCGTTCGGCCGGTTCGAGCACGGACAACGCGCACGCCGGGCTCGCCGCCCTGGCCAGAGTCGCCACGTCCAGGGCCGGATCGGCGGCGATCAGCAGCGACAGCCGGCGCGTACGCGCGGGCAGCCGGGCCAGCACGCCCGTGTGCTCCCGCCACAACCGCCCACCAGGAGGCAGGACGGCGGGCGGCGCCGCGAGCCCGGCCCGCTGGTCGGGGGTGAGCGCGCCGATCAGCTCGCGCAGCGCCAGCGGGTTGCCGCAGGCGATCTGGTCGAGCGCGGCCGCCAGGTCCTCGGCGAGCCCGCCGGGCACCAGGTCCGCGGCCAGCTCCCGCACCGCCGGCCCGTCAAGCCCGCGCAGCTCCCGGACGGGCACGCCCTCCAGCGGCCACATCGCCCCGGCGTCGAACCCCTCCTGGACCGGCACGTCATCGGCCCCCCGCTCGCCGGAGGTCGTCCCTGGGGCGAGGGCCGGGGGCCTGGTGGTGAAGAGCAGGACGATCGGTTCGCAGGACAGGCGGCGGGCCGCGAACGCCAGCGCGTCCAGGCTCGCGGCGTCCAGCCGGTCGGCGTCGTCCACGCAGGCCAGTACGGGACGCTCGGCGGCGACCGCCGACAGCAGCCCCAGCACGGCGGCGGGCAGCGCGAGCCCCGCCGCGCAGGTCCCCGACTCCAGGGCCTCGGCCAGCGCGCGGGCCTGGGCGGCCGGCAGCGTCGCGACGGCCGCGGACACCGGCCGCAGCAGGCCGTGCAGCCCCGCGTACGGCACCCGCGACTCCGACTCCACCCCCGACACCCGCAGCACCCGGAACCCGGGGGCCCGCGCGGCGGCCAGGTCGAGCAGCGCGGTCTTGCCCATGCCCGCCGCGCCGGTCAGCAGCAGCGCCCCTCCGGAGCCGGCCCGGGCGTCGTCGAGCAGCCGCAGCAGGACGTTCTCCTCCGCGTCGCGGCCGCGGAACACGGGAACGCGCGTGACTGGTGACACGCCGTCCAGTGTCACGCGCGGGTGCCGCCGCTGAAAGAGGCCGCCGCCGACGGAAGTGCGGCCCGACCGTACGAGAAGGGGCGGACGGGAGAAAGTGTGGCATTCCGGTGACAGCAAGCGCTTGGTGACCTACCTTGAGTCCTGACCGTCAAGGAGTGCCGATGCGGAATCAGGGGCTTGGGTCATGGCCGGCACGCAGGGCGCGGATGACGCCCGCCCGGCCCGCCGTCGGTTACCGGGGAACCGACCGCAGCTACGGCGACCTGTACGACCGGGTCACCCGCCTGGCCCACGGGCTGACCGGCCTGGACGTGGGCCGCGGCGACCGGATCGCCTACCTCGGGCCCAACCACCCGTCCCTGGTGGAGACGTTCTTCGCCGCGGGGCTGCTGGGCGCGGTGTTCGTCCCGCTCAACGCCCGGCTGGCCGCGCCCGAGCTGCGCTTCCTCCTGGACGACTCCGGCGCCCGCGTCGTCGTCCTCGGCGCGGGCCAGGACGGCGGCGGCCTGCCCGGCCGGCACCTGAGCCAGGACGCCGTCGAGGAGCTGATCGCCGGCGCGCCCGCCGACCCCGTGGACGAGCCGGTCAGCCAGGACGACATCTGCCTGATCATGTACACCTCGGGCACCACCGGCCGCCCCAAGGGCGCGATGCTCACCCACGGCAACCTCATCTGGAACGCCGTGAACCTGCTGGTCGACGTGCCGCTCGCGCACGACGAGGTGACGCTGGTCAGTGCGCCGCTGTACCACATCGCGGCCCTGGCGCAGCTGCTCGTGCCGACCGTGCTGAAGGGCGGCAGGGCGCTGCTGGAGCCGTCGTTCGAGGTGGACAGGACGTTCGACCTGGTCGAGTCCGAGCGGGTCACGATGATGTTCGGCGTGCCGACGATGTTCGCGGCCCTCGCGCGGTCGCCGCGCTGGGCGGAGGCCGACCTGTCCAGCCTGCGGCACCTGCTGTGCGGGGGAGCGCCGGTGCCCGAGCCGCTGATCAGGACGTACCGGGAGCGCGGGCTGCCGTTCCTGCAGGGGTACGGCATGACGGAGACCTCCCCGGGCGCGCTCTTCCTCGGGGCGGGCCATCCGGACGCGGGGCTCGGCTCGGCCGGGGTGCCGTGCTTCTTCTCCGACGTGCGGCTGGTCGCCCCCGACGGCTCGCCCGCCGCCCCCGGCGAGCCCGGCGAGGTGTACGTCCAGGGCCCCAACGTCATGCCCGGCTACTGGCGGCGTCCGAAGGAGACGGCGAAGGTGTTGTCCGCCGACGGCTGGTTCAGGTCGGGCGACATCGGCGTGGCCGACGAGGACGGGTACGTGCGCATCCGCGACCGGATCAGCGACATGTACATCTCCGGCGGCGAGAACGTCTACCCGGCCGAGATCGAGAGTGTGCTCCTCGCCCATCCGGCGGTGGCCGAGTGCGCGGTGATCGGCGTGCCGGACGAGAAGTGGGGGGAGACCGGCAAGGCGCTGGTCGTGCTGCGGCCGGGCGCGAGCGCGGAGCCCGGGGACCTGCTCGCCCACCTGGACGGCCGCCTGGCCCGCTTCAAGATCCCGAGGTACCTGGAGCTCGTCCCCGAACTGCCGCGGAACGGCGCAGGCAAGCTGCTCAGGGCGTCCCTCAGGAAGCTGCACGGGCAGCGGCAGGCGCGGTGAGCGGGCAGGCGGCGGCGGGTCAGCCGATGGCGGGCACGCGCAGGTCGGCGAAGACGCCGCGGTGGTCGGTGCCGGGCACGTCGAGGATCTCCGTGCTGGCCACGTTCACCCGGCGGTCGGCCAGCACGTGGTCGATCGTGATGATCGGCGGTATCGCCCTGTTGTTGGGCCAGGTCGGGACGAGCCCCTTGCCCACCTGGTCGGCCGCGTCGACGTAACCCCTGGCCAGCAGGTCGCGGAAGGCACGATGGTCGAGGGTGGCGTTGAAGTCGCCGGCCAGGATCCTGATCACCGACGGCGACGGGGACGGCAGCGCCTTGAGCGAGGCGTCCCACTCGGCCGCCATCCCGCCGAGCGGCGGGTCGGGGTGCACCGCCACCACCTCGACCTTGCCGCCCGAGGGCAGGGACAGCGTGGCGGCCGGCATGTTGTGGCCGATCGGCGTGAACAGCCCCCGCAGCGGCCGCAGCGGGTGCCTGGCGAACAGGCCGCTGCCGATCGCGCCGTCCGCGGCCTGGAGCACCCGGTAAGGGAGCAGCTTGCGCAGCCCCGCCTGGTCGAGCCGCCGGACCGCGTCCGGGGTCAGCTCCAGCGCGCTGAACACGTCGATCTCGTACAGGCGCACCAGGCGGACCACGGTCTCGGCGTCGGCCCATCCGAACAGGTTGACCGACAACACCCGCAGCGGGACGCCCTCGATCACTCTGCCCGGTTCCACGCCGGACGTCCTCGGGATCAGGCACGCGACGAACACCATGCCCACGACGGCCGCGCTCAGCCCCGCCGGGCGGTTGCGTTTGAGCACCGCCAGCAGCGCGGTCAGCGCGGCCAGCCCCGCGCCGATCGGCGTCACCGTCATGAGCTGGATGAGGAAGGAGCCGGTCTCCAGGCCGCCGACCCGCAGCGCCGCCCAGGCCGCCAGCAGCGCGACCACCGTCCAGGCGAACCAGCGCCTGCGCCGCCGGGGTGAGGGACGCTTGCCGGCGGATGCGCGTTCGGCCGTCGCGCTCGCTCCCCGTTGATCCACAGCATGAACCCTAAGGCAGCGGCGGAGGGCCCGAACCAGGGCCTTCCAGCCCGGCCCGGCCCTGGCCCGGCTGCTCGCTCACCGGCTCGGCTCAGAGGCTCATCTCGCCGACTCGGCCCCCGTCTTGACGGCGAGGAGCTGCCTGCGCATCGCGACGAAGTCGCCGACGTCCGTCATCGCGACGTGGGCGGCGCCGCGCACGGTGGGCTCGCCGCGCATCCGGAGCCGGTAGATCAGCCGGGTGCCGCCGCCGGTGTCGCGCAGCGCGATGGAGCAGGTCGTGGTGGCGTCGGCGCCGCGGTGGGCCAGCACGAGGGTGTGCGGGGCCTCGATCCGCTCGACGACGAAGCCGCCGCCGTCCATGACGTCGCCGAGCTTGAGGTCGCTCGGGGGGTGCGCGGGTTCGTCGGCGGCCTCCGTCCGTACGGCGGGTGCGGTGCCTGGACGGGTGCCGGGGCCGGGGTAGCCGCCGAGCCGGACCACCCAGGCCCACACGACCGGCGGCGGCGCGTCCACGGTGACGGCACGGGTGGCCTGGAGCTGGGGGAGCGGCACGATGTCGTCACCCGGCAGGTCCTCGTGCACCTCCCTGTCGGTCGCGCCCCAGCGCAGGTGCCAGGGGCGCACGGCGAACAGATACCCGGCCGCCGCACCCGCGGCCAGCCGGAACACACGGCGTGGCAGGAACATCGCAGCACTCCTTCGTCACTGACGATCGGAATTTCGGTGCTTATGCTGATTTATGGGCAAATATGGCTAGATCTGGTCAGCCTTCCATATTGTCAGGCCATATGTCTCCGCTATCGGCCGCCACGCCTGCGCGAATTGTGCCTTGGCCGTCTGCGCGGCCGCCGATCTGCTGAGACCTCGCCGGTAATCGCGGTCGTCCGAGACCGGGCCGGTGCAGCCGCCCGCCAGATGGCGCCGGGCCCAGGAAAGGAAGGCGGTGTCGGCGTCGTAGGAGGCGTCGAGCGCGGTGACGAGCGTCTGCTTCAGCGCCGCGCCCTCGGGCAGGGCCGTCACGTCCAGCGTCCGGGCGGCGGCGAGCTGGTCGCGGCGGCCGGCGGTGATGTCCTCGATCGTGGTCACGCCGCTTCGGCGGCAAGCCGTCGCGTCCGCGATCGCCGCCGACAGGCTGGAACGGGTGGAGCTGCTGCTGGACAGCAGCTCGTCCACCTGCCCGGCCTGCCCGGCCTGCCCGGCCGCAGCCGCCGTGGGGTCCGTGCTCGGCGTCGGGCCGGTGCTCGCGGCCGGGCCGCCCGTGGGGGTGGCGTCCCCGGTCGCCGGGTCTTCCGCCGTCTCGTCCGAGGTCTGCGGCTGGACGGCCGACGGCGCGCCGCCCGAGCTCCCGCCCGCCTCCGCCGGCGAGGACGGGCGGCTCCCGGCCACCCACCACACCAGCGCCGTGGTCGCACACGCCGCCGCCACGCTGACCAGCACCACCGGCCGCCGCCACCCCGGCGGACGCAACCGCGAGGGCGGCGGCGGACGATCGTCGGCGGGCGAGGGCGAGGGCGAGGGCGAGGGCGCGGGGGCGGAGGAGGCGGGAGGTGAGGGGGCCGGGAGGAGGGCGCCGCAGCGGGGGCACTGGGTGAGGGCGCCGGTGTCGCTGCCGCATCGCCCGCACCGCCCCCCGGCGCCTGAATGGTGGACCAATACACCCTCCCGTAATGCTCCGTAAAGGGAAGTATTTCGATTTTTCGGGCTTTTGTCCCGACCTTCACTTCCGGTGAACGAGACTATTTGATAACAACGAGCCCCCTGAAGCACTCGCCCCTCATAAGCTCGGCCGGGTTCACCGACGAAGGAGGGTCATGGCCGTCGACAGCTCCGGCGCCACCGGCTCCACGCGGGACTCCACGGCCCACCCCGGCGTGCCCCGCATGAGCAACGTCACCCGCTACCTCAGCGCCGCCGCCTACCTCGACAGCGGGTTCCGCGACCGGGTGCTGGGCGAGCTGATGTTCGACCCCTACCGCGCGGTCCCCCCGTCCTACGGCGGCTTCGACCTCATCCCGGTGATCCACCACTGCCGGCGCTCACGCTCGATGCTCGTCGTCCGCGACGCGCTCATCACGGTGTTCTTCCTGGCCGGGTTCGTGATCTCCCCGCTGACCACGATCGCGTGGGTGGCGATGCTCGTCCCGCTGGTGCTGCTCACGTCGGGGCCGGTCCGGCGCGGCTCGCTCGTGCTGCGGGCCATGCTCTGGTTCTGGGCCGCGAACATGGCTCTGCTCCTGCTGGCCGCGGTGTTCTCCACCGCGCTGTCGGTGCTGCTGCTGCAGAGCCTGTCCAGCTCCTCGTTCTACGACGACGGCCCCTCCTACGGCCTCGCCGACGTCCTGGGCCAGGGGCTCGGCACGCTGGCCCTGGCGACGGCCGTGCCCTTCACCACGCTCGGGGTGGCGCTGGTCTACCGGATCGCGACGTACATGACGCTGGCGGGCACGCTGCGGCCGGGCGCGCCCGAGCCGGTCGTCGGCGCGACCGGCCCCCGCACCGCCCATCGCGTCGACTACGTGCGCAGCGCCCAGTGGGGCAACATCACCATGTACGCCAACGAGGACGCCTTCATGGGCGCCGGCTCCATCGCCAGGACCTGGTCGATCGCCGTCGAGCTCGACCGGGTGCGCGGCCGCGAGGGCCCGCCGCGCCGCCAGGACGACCCGGTCGACATCGACCCCGTCGAGCTGCACGCCTTCGTCCGCGAGCGGCTGAAGGACATGCGCGACCGGGTGCTGCGTCCCAACGAGGGCATCCAGCGGCTCGACATCGGCGACCACGTCGTCACCCGGGGGATCTTCACCGTGGCCGACTGGCACGAGGGCGGCGCCCCGGTGTCCCATCCGCTGATCGGCAAGAACGGCCTGCCCAGGTCCCACGCCACGCCCGAGGAGATCGAGGCCGTCGTCCGCCACCCGCAGGGCGGCGTGCGCTACTACCAGCGCGTCACGATCAACAACGCCGGGCAGGAGATCCGCGACCGCAACGGCCGGCTCGTCGCGCCAGCCGCGGATCAGGAGGCGCTGACCTCCGCGTTCATCTACCTGGCCGTCGAGGGCCGGATGCTCTACACCCAGTTCGTGGTCACCGTGCTGCCGCCCGCCCACGGCCCCTACCACGTGGTCGACCGGCTGCCCACGATGACCGGCGGCCGCATCGCCTGGGAGGCGGTCAGGTCGTTGAAGCTGCGGCTGCTGCGCGACGTGCTGGCCGCGCCCGCCCGGCTCGTCCGTACGGGGGTGCAGGCCGTCCGGCAGAACATGCTGGCGCCCGACCCGCGCAAGCACATCGTCTACCCCTACGGCGCCCGCTTCAGCGTCCGGGAGCTGGGCGCGAGCGACGACCTGCAGACCCACATCCAGGTGCTCGACGTCTCCAAGTACGTGCGGATGATCGAGCAGCGGCTCACCGAGGCGGTCCTCGACTTCCTGGAGGACAAGGGCGTGGAGACCGGCGCCTACCGGTTGCAGGCGGCGAGCGTCACCATGAACACGCTGTCGGTCAGCGGCGGCGCCACGGTCAGCGGCCCGGTCGCCTTCGGGCACCAGGCCGCGGCGACGGTCAACAACCTGGGAGGGCAGGGCGCGTGACGCACGAGGAGACCCCCACGCCGGGCTCGTACGGCGTGCACATCAGCGGCGGCGAGGTGAGCGGCCCGATCGCGGTGGGCCCGCACTCCCGTGCCACGGTCAACAACCTGGGCGGCGCGGCCCCCGGCGCGGCGGCTCGGCTGCTCGACCGGCTGGAACGCCTGCTCGCCGAGCACGAGGCGGAGGTGACCGAGCCCGCGCGGGCCCGCCGGGACGTCGCCGACGTGCGGCAGGAGATCGAGCAGGCCGACCCCGACCGCTCCCGCGTCCTCGACGCGCTCAAGCGGCTGTCGGCCCGCGCGGCCGAGGTGTCGGTGATCGTGGAGGTCGTCGGCCAGATCCGCGAGCTGTTCGGCTGACCCGGGCGGCTCTCGACGCGGGCCGGGGTCAGCGGAAGACCGCGACCGCGGCCTCGCCGAGCATGTCGTCGATCAGCTGCACGACCTCCCTGACGACGGGGGAGTGCTCACCCGCGATCTCCCGCAGGCGTTCGACGAGCCGGGCCGAGGGCTGGTCGAGGTAGAGCTCGGCCTCCAGCCGCAACGCCCCCACCAGCCCGCACAGCGCCGCGCCGCGCCCGTCGGGCTGCTTCCAGCCCTCGACCGCCGAGCGCACCCCGGCCGAGGCGCGCACCACCGAGGCGATGTCGGCGAGCTGGTACCGCGTGTACGGCAACATGCCCATGCGCCGCCTGGTCACCATGACCAGCACGCCCGCGGCGACCAGGCTCTGCCGGGTGCGGTCGTAGGCGTCCTCGGCCAGCTTCTTGATCCAGAACCTGGCCTCGCCCTCGGCCCGGTCGCGGGCCATCAGCGGGACGAGGGAGTCCACGACCGCGTCGCCGACCGGCGTGGGGTCGACGACGGTGATCCGCCCCTGCCCGACCGTGACGCGCCCGCTCAGCGCCAGGTCGAGCAGCACCGCCCCGGCCAGCCCGAGCGCCATCGAGTGCTGGTGCACCAGGGGCTTGCCGGACTGGTCGTGGCCGATGAGGAACAGCTCGTGGTGGAGCGGCGGCCGCGTCACGGCGACCGGATCCCGGTCAGGCCGGCCTTGTCGTCGCCGTCCAGCACCGGGCGGCGGCCGCGGGCGTACAGGACGCCGAGGACGACGACGCCGACGGCGAGCCAGATCAGGCCCACCCGCTGGGCCAGGATGTTGGCGTTGACGATCACGAAGATCAGGATCGCCATGCCGATCAGCGGCGCCACCAGGTGCGACCAGAAGTCCGTCGAGCGCCCCCGGACCCGGTAGTGGACGATCACCGACACGTGCAGCACGACGAACGCGATCAGGCCGCCCATGTTGACCAGGCTGCTCAGCAGGCCGACGCCCTCCTCGAGCTGCGCGGCCCACACGCCGATGGCGACGGACAGGGCCGAGACGAGCAGGATGGCGTTGGCCGGGACCGAGTGCTTGATCGACACCTTGGCCAGGAAGGCGGGCAGTTGCCGGTCGCGGGCCATGGCGTACAGCAGGCGGGAGACGGCGACCTGGGCCACCAGCGTGTCGGCGAAGCCCCAGGAGATGGCGGTGGCCGTCGAGGTGACGTGCCGCAGCCACTCGCCGCCCGCCGAGGCGGCGGCGTCGTAGAAGGCGGTCTCCGAGCCGGTGTTCAGCACGCCCGCCGGGTCGGGCACCACCAGCGCCGCCACCCAGACCTGGGCGACGAACAGCAGCCCGGCCAGGATCAGCGCCAGCCGCATGGCCCTGGCCACCTGGGCCGAGCCGCCCGCGGACTCCTCGACCAGCATGCTGATGCCGTCGAAGCCGAGGAAGGACAGCACCGCGACGGAGACCGCGGCGAAGATCACCGGCCAGGAGAAGGTGTCGGGGTTGAACAGCGGTGTGAGGCTGAACCCGTGGCCGCGGCCCTGGAGCAGGGCCCAGATCCCGATCAGCACGAACAGGCCGAGCACGACCAGCTCACAGGTGATCAGCACCTTGGTGAGGGTGATCGTCATCCGGATGCCGCGCAGGTTGACCACCGTGTTGACGGCCACGAAGATCAGCAGCCACCCCCAGACCGGCACCCCCGGCACGCTGTTGTGCATGGCGATCGAGGCGACCAGGTAGAGCAGGCTCGGCACGAGCAGGTAGTCGAGCAGGATCGCCCACCCGGTCATGAAGCCGACCGACGGGGCGATGCCGCGGCCCGCGTAGTTGTAGACCGACCCCGACAGCGGGAAGGCCCTGACCATCTGCGCGTAGGAGGCCGCGGTGAACAACATCGCGACCATGCCCACCAGGTACGCCAGGACGGGCATGCCGCCCGAGGCCTTGTAGACCGGGCCGAAGATGGCGAACGGCGCGATCGGCACCATGAAGATCAGCCCGTAGAACACGAGATCGGTCAGTCCGACCCCGCGGCGTAATTCCTGACGGTAGCCGAACCGCTCGATGCTCTCCTGAGGTTGCACGACAGCCTCTCCATGTCGTCCATGCGGGGGGTGACGGGCCTCGGTATACGCATGGGGTTACGGATACCGGTGGGGCTCGATCTGGCGATCCTTCCGTAGCCCACGGTCACGTCGCAAGAGGCTGCTCCAGGTGGTTGCGTGCCTGACCGCGCCGCGGGGGCCGCGCCGGCGGAGGCGGGCGGGACGCGCGCCGTCCCGCCCGCCGGCCGGCCGGAGCCGTCTCAGCAGGCGCCGACGTCCTTCCAGACGCCCCACTCGCCGGTGGTGCCGGGCTCCTGGCCCTGCGTCCACCACTTGGCCTCCCAGGTGTGGGCCTTGTGCGAGACGCGCTGGCCGCCGTTGTAGACGGCCGTCGCGCTCCAGGCGGGCGCGGTGCAGGCGCCGCCGGTCGGGGTGACGGTCGGGGTCGGGCTCGGGCTGGGCGCGACGCCGCCCCGCGCCAGGTCCTGGACCAGCCCGTACGTCCTGCCGCCGAAGGTCAGCGTGTAGTTCGCCTGGCCGGGGACGGGCAGGTAGTACACGTAGTCGAGGGTCACCGACGCGCCGGGGGCGAGCGTCTGCCAGGTGGGCAGCTTCACCGACACCCGGTGGAAGTCGCCCTTGAGCCCGCCGACGTTGTTGCCGGTGTGCTCACTGCTGATCACCCGCAGGCCGAAGCCCGACTGGTCCTTGGCGTTGTTCGGGGCGGAGGTCGCGTAGTCCCACTGGAACTCCGCGCCGCCCGGGATGGTGGTCTGCGTCCTGTTGGTGATGACGAGCTTGGGGTTGATCGGGTAGTTGCTGTCGCCGGCGGGGAAGCCCGTGGCCTCGATCGTGACGTCCACCTTCTCGGCGGGGACGGCCACCTTGGCCTTGGCCGCGCCGTACGGGGCGGCGGTCCTGAGCTTGTCGTAGAGCAGGCCGGTCAGGGTCTGGCCCATGAAGTACTCGCCCTTGGCCGCGTCCCAGGCGTAGTCGCCGGCCAGCTCCCAGATCATCACGCCGCCGATGCCCTGGTTCCTGACGTAGTCGGCCTTGGCGCCGAGCGACTGGTCGTCCTCGGTGGACAGGAACACCTTCTTGGTGGCGTTCCACAACCAGGGGGCGGTCAGGGTGGCGTTGTAGTTGCGGGTGTAGGTGCCGGTCAGCCGGTCCTCGGGGTCGTTCGCCGGGTCCAGGCCGTAGGCGGGGCCGTAGGAGCCGGCGATGCCCTTGGCCAGGTTCATGGCGTGCCACATGGGGTTGGAGCCGGCGCCGACCTCCTTGCCGTTCTCCTCATCGTGCCACAGGTTGTCGATGCCGCGGGCGCCGTCGCCGCAGGTGGTCAGGCCCTGCGGGCAGCTGCCGCTCGGGCCGTTGGAGGTGCCCCACAGGCCGTTCGCGCCGCCGTTGACGTTCTTCCAGCCGCGCGTGTAGTACGGCACGCCGATGTTGATCCGGCCGGCCGGCATCGCGCCGCGGAAGTAGTGGTAGGCCCAGTCGGTGTTGAGGTAGCCGAGGCCGCCGTACTGGGCGGCGGTGTAGACGCCCCACTTGGCCAGCTCGGCGTCCTTGCCGTCGTCGTACAGGGCGGCGTTGGGGCCGACGAACTCGTTCCAGGCGCCGTGCAGGTCGTAGGACATGATGTTGACGTAGTCCAGGTACTGGGTGACCTGGAAGGTCTCCATGCCGCGCAGCAGGTAGCCGGAGGCGGGGGCGGCGACGGTCAGCATGTAGTACCTGCCGTCGGCGGCGGCCGCGGTGTCCAGCTTCTGGCGCAGCGTCTTCATCAGCGCCGCGTAGCCCTTCATCAGGCTCGACCTGCGGGCGTTGGCGACGGTCCAGTCGAGCGGGTTCCCGGCGTCCTTCATCGAGGTCGGGTACTCGTAGTCGATGTCCACGCCGTTGAACCCGTACGCGCGCACGAACGCGACGACCGAGTCGGCGAACGTGCCGATCCCGGCCTGGTTGACCGAGCCGTCGGCGTTGGTGGTCATCGAGTAGAAGCCGCCGGAGGGCACGCGGGCGCCGTTCGCGTCGAAGTAGCCGCCGGTCTCGGCCCAGCCGCCCACCGACACCAGCGTCTTGGTGCCGGGGTACTGCTTCTTGTACTTGTTCAGCAGGTTGAAGTGGCCCTTGTAGGCGTAGGCCGGGTCCATCTCGGCGCCGGCGACGCCGGGCCACTCGGTGGCGGTGGCGTTCGCGTCCACGGCGATCTTGTTGCTGCCGTCGACGTGGGCGAAGGCGTAGTTGATGTGGGTGACCTTGCCCCACGGGATGTTGCCGGCCAGGTAGGCGGGCTGGCCGTTCTTGCCGGTGCGCCAGCTGGTGAAGTAGCCGATGATGCGGCGGGGGTGGTCGGCCCCCATCTTCTCCCGGCCGTCCTCGTCGTAGGCCAGGCAGTAGGGGACGTCCACGCCGGGGGTCTGGTAGAGGCCGTCCGGGCGGCAGGCGGCGTTGTCGGCCGCGGCGGTGGCCGTACCGGCCAGGGCTCCTGCGATGAGGACCAGTGAGGTGCCGCACGCGGCCAGGGCCGCGCGTAGGCGTGTGGGCTTCAAGGCCACCTCCGATGGGGCATGACTGGGGGGTTGATCGGAAGGTAAGCCTGGTGACCAGGGCCGTCAATGCTTTCTGTTAGGAAACTTTCTTAATAGTTGCCATTCGGTCGCGCGGCCGGTCACGATCCGGTCCGGCGCAGGATGAGCACCGCGATGTCGTCGCGCGGGGCGCCGCGCGTGAAGGTGCTCAGATCGGCGGCCAGGGCCTCGACGGTCCTGGCCGGCGGGTCGCGGGCCCAGGAGCGCAGCCGCTGCTCCAGCGGGTAGAAGGAGCCGTCGCGGTCGCGGGCCTCGGTCACGCCGTCGGTGCACAGCAGCAGCGACGCCCCGCGCGGGAAGGCGAAGCGCGCGCCGTGGCGCGGCTCGCCCGCCAGCCCGGCCAGGCCGAGCGGCACCTCCGGCTCGCCGAGCCAGAGCTGACCGGCGTTCCCGCCGTGGATCAGGTACGGCGCGATGTGCCCGCAGTTGACCGCGTCCACCTCCAGCTCGGGGCCGATGTCCAGCAGCAGCGCGGTGACGAACCGCTCCGGCTCGCCGGTGTGCGCGGCGAACCGGTTGTGCCTGATCACGGCGTCCTCCAGGGCGTCGGCCACGCCCATGAGGGAGATCTCGCGGTAGGCCGCCTCCCGGAAGGCGCCCAGCACGGCCAGCGCGGCGCCGATCGCGGGCAGCCCCTTGCCCTGCACGTCGGCGATCATCACCCGGGTCCCGTACGGCGACGGCGCCACCTCGTACATGTCGCCGCCCACCATCGTGTCCTCCTCGATGGGCTGGTAGAGGCCGTCCACGACCACGTCGAGCGAGCGCAGCGGCAGCGGCCTGACGAGCTGCCGCTGCAACGCCGCGGCGGCCGAGCGCAACCGGCGGACCTCCTCCTCGCGCTGGATCCGGTAGCTCGCGCCGACCACGCTCATCAGCCCGAACGCCGCGGTGAAGCCGGAGACCTCCAGGTTCGTCCGCAGATTGCCGCCCAGATAGGCGACCGAGGCCGACACCACCGCCAGCACCCACACCGACGCGACCGCCGTCTGCCACACCGAGCCCAGCCCCGACACGATCGCCGGCAGGAAGATCAGCACCGGCACCAGCTCCGCGCCCCCGCCGGTGAACCTGTCCAGCCCGACCACCAGCACCGTGATCCCGATCAGGCCGACCAGGAACACCGGTGTCGTGAAGAAGGGCCGCCTGTGCCCGCCACCCCAGAGAATCGTCGTTCACCCCCGGTGACCAGCTTCTCCCAAGGCGTCCGCGTTCCGTCCTGCGGCGCGCCGGGCACGGCGAAGGGCCGGCCCCGAAACCCGGGACCGGCCCCTGACGTGCGAACTTATCCGAGGCCGTTCTTCATGGCCGTGAGGAGTTCGGCGTTGGTGGTGTCACCGCTGAGCTCCCAGAAGAACGCGCCGCCGAGGCCCTGGTTCTTCGAGTAGCTCATCTTGCCGCCGATGGTGCTCGGCGTGTCGTAACTCCACCACTGGTTGCCGCAGTAGGCGTAGGCCGTGCCCGCGACCGTGCCGGTGGACGGGCAGCGGGTCTTGATGACCTTGTAGTCCTCGATGCCCTGCTCGTACGTGCCGGGCGCCGGGCCGGTCGCCGTGCCGCCGGGCGCGGCCTGGGTCACGCCGGTCCAGCCGCGGCCGTAGAAGCCGATGCCGAGCAGCAGCTTGGCGGCCGGGACGCCCTTGCTCTTGAGCTTCTGGATGGCGTTGTCGGTGTAGAAACCGGGGACCGGGATCTTGTCCCAGGTGGTGAGCGGCGAGTGCGGGGCGGTCGGGCCCTGCGCGTCCCAGCCGCCGAAGAAGTCGTACGTCATGACGTTGTACCAGTCGACGTACTGGGCGGCGCCGCCGTAGTCGGCCGCGTCGATCTTGCCGCCGTCGTTGCCGTCGGCGGTGATGGCCGCGGTGACCAGGTTGTTCGCGCCGAAGCGCGAGCGCAGCGCGGACATCACGTTCTTGAACGCCGCCGCGCCGCTGGTGTCACAGGTCAGGCCGCAGGCGTTCGGGTACTCCCAGTCGATGTCGATGCCGTCGAAGACGTCGGCCCAGCGGGGGTCCTCCACCAGCTTGTAGCAGGAGTCGGCGAAGGCAGTCGGGTTCTGCGCCGCCTGGCCGAAGCCGCCGGACCAGGTCCAGCCGCCGAAGGAGAAGAGCACCTTCAGGTTGGGGTACTTCTTCTTCAGCTTGCGCAGCTGGTTGAAGTTGCCGCGCAGCGCGCCGTTGTCCCAGGTGTCGGCGACGCCGTCGACGCTCTCGCCCGCCTGGTAGAAGCGGTCGTAGTCGGCGTAGCTGTCGCCGATCGTGCACTGGCCGTTCTGCACGTTGCCGAACGCGTAGTTGATGTGGGTCAGCTTGGCCGCCGAGCCGCTGGTGTCGATGTTCTTGACGTGGTAGCCGCGCTGGTAGATGCCCCACTGGACGAAGTAGCCCAGCACCTTGTTGCCGCCGCCACCGCCGCCGCCCGTGGTGGTCGCGGTGATCTGGTTGCTGTCGGCCGAGCGGTTGCCGGCCGCGTCACGCGCGCGCACGGTGTAGGTGTAGGACGTGTTGGCGGTGAGGCCGGTGTCGTTGTACGTGGTGCCGGTGACGGTGGTGACCAGGGTGCCGCCGCGGTAGACCTCGTAGCCGGTGACCGCCACGTTGTCGGTGGAGGCGTTCCAGGCCAGCGCGACGCTGTTGTTGCTGACGCCGGTCGAGCGCAGGTTGCCGGGCACCGACGGCGGGGTCTTGTCGTCGCCGCCACCGCCGCCGGTGGTCGTCGCGGAGATCTGGTTGCTGTTGGCCGAGCGGTTGCCGGCCGCGTCACGCGCACGCACGGTGTAGCTGTAGGCGGTGTTCGCGGTGAGGCCGGTGTCGTTGTACGTGGTGCCGGTGACGGTGGTGACCAGGGTGCCGCCGCGGTAGACCTCGTAGCCGGTCACGGCCACGTTGTCGGTGGAGGCGTTCCAGGCCAGGGCCACGCTCGTGTCCGTGACGCCGGTCGAGCGCAGGTTGCCCGGCACCGACGGCGCGGTCGTGTCGGTGCCGCCGCCACCGGAGACCTTCCACAGCGCCGCCACGTTCGGCGGCTCCCAGCCGGGCTGCGAGGTGTGCGCCTGGAGGCAGACGTAGTCCACGCCGTTGTAGGTGACGACCGTGCCCGCCGTGTAGGCGGTCCACGGGGCCCAGGCCGCCGCGTACGCCACCGTGCTGGCGGAGGCGAGCGTCGGGACGGCCACGGCCGCGGTGAGGGGCAGGGCCAATGCCGCCATTCCCGCCAGGACCTTGCTCAGAATGGTGTGTTTCATGTCGCTCCGACATCCGTTGGGGGGTGTGTGGGGAGTGGGATGGGAGACTTCTGGGGAAACTATTAGGAAAGTTTCCTTTAAGTTGTGAATCGACGGTAGCCGCTGCCTGGGGGAGCGTCAATACGTATTGGTCAGGTGTCCGTAACCGTGCCGGTCAGACCCCGGACACGCCCGTTCACGAGGGGATAACGGTTCCGGAACGGGGGCTGACGGCGGGGTGAGCCGTGGCTCAGCATTGGAGCGTGGCAGGAATCTCCGCCTGGCGGCGGACGCCCACGCGACGCGGACCCTACGTGGCCCGCGCGGTCGCGGAGTTACGGTCCTGGCCGTCGCTGAACGTCAGCGGCACCGGTCAGCAGGTCGCCTTCGCCGTACACGGAACCGAGATCCTGCGCCTGGCCGGCCGGGACGAGATCCACGTACGGCTCACCGCCCCCGCCATCGGCCGCCTGGAGCCGTATCTGGGGGCGTGCGACCAGGTCCACGCCTGCCGCGACGGCGCCTGGGTCGCCGTGCAGGTCGACGCCGAGCCCGATCTGGAATTGTTGCTGGCGCTCACGAGCGTGGCGATAAAGGCGCACGTGGCGTGAACCGATTCGGCGCGTAGCGTTTCTCGCACGCAGCGTCGAAATTATTGCCGCCATTTGCCGGGGAATTACTCGCCGGGTAGCTTGGTTGTACCCAGCCGAACGGGGAGTCGTCCCAGGTAGGGATGGCATTGCCTGGGAATTACCCAAGCGGGACCCGTGTTGTACAGAATCGATGCGGACATCTCCGCATCCGGGCGTCGCACATATACCTTCAGGCCCTTTCCGGGGCCCGGGAAGACGATGCGTCAGCCCTTTGCCTGACCAAGAGACCGCTGAATCCGCCTGTGCGCGGAACCGGGGACCCATGTGTCCAATGGGGTGAATCGGCACCGTGGTGCCGTAGGGCAGCTTCCCGCCCGAACCCGTCAGCTAACCCGGCAAGCGGCACGGAAGCTCAAGGAGTAACACCCTCATGGCCAAGCACCGTCTTCACCGTGCCTACAAGCTCGACCTCGCCAAGATCGCTCTCGGCGCGACCGCCGTCGCCGGCGTGCTCGGCACGCACGCGGCAGTGAACGCCGACGCCACCCACGCCACCGCCCACACCGCAACCCAGACCGCCAAGGTCGCCGGCGTGGCCGCCCAGCCGCGCGTCGCGCAGAACAGCGCCGCCGACGAGAGCGCCAAGGGCAAGGTCAACGTCACCGCCGCCCAGGTGCTGGCCACGGCCCGCGCTCAGGTCGGCACCTCCGAGGACGCCAACGGCGGCGGCACCAAATTCCAGAAGTGGTACGCCGACTCCCAGCGCGCCGCCGAGACCGCCGCGCGTGACGGCGGCAACCGCGCCATGTACCTGAACGCCCCCTGGTGCTCGATGTTCGTCTCCTGGGTCGGCGAGCAGACCGGCGCCCGCCCGCAGGTCGGCTGGGACGCCTACACCGTGACCCACGCCAAGTGGTTCGCCGCCAACGACCGCTGGGGCACCGAGGCCAAGCCGGGCGCCGTCGTCTTCTTCTCCTGGAGCGGCAGCAAGAGCCTGAACGACATCCAGCACGTCGGCTTCGTCGTCAAGGACAACGGCGACGGCACGATCTCCACGATCGAGGGCAACACCGGAAACGGCAAGGTCGAGCAGCGCGTCCGGCCGACCTCGCAGGTCGTCGGCTACGGCTACCCGTCCTACGCCGCCTGATCCTGCTCTGCCGAAGAGCGCACTCCCCGCGGGGAGTGCGCTCTTTCGCGTCTCAGGGCCGCCGGTGCCGGTGGACCAGAACCGCCGCGGCCTGTCCGGCCGAGCGGGCCGCGCCCGGCTCCCCGGAGATCATCGCGGTCACCGTGGCGCCGTCGATCAGGGTGAGCAACTGCTCGGCGAGCAGGGCGGGGTCCCCGGCTCCCGCCTCCTCGGCGAGCGAGCGCAGGTAGGCGCGCAGGCGCTCCTTGTGCTCGCGCACCGCCGTGCGGACGGCGGCCGAACCGGCGCCCAGCTCGGCGAAGGCGTTGGCGAACCCGCAGCCGCGGAAGTCGTCCTCGGTGAACCAGCGTTCCAGCCACGCGAAGACCGCCGGGATGCGGTCGCCGGCACCCGCCACGTACGCGGTGAGCGAGGCCATCCAGCGTTCGTCGCGCCGCCGCAGATAGGCCACGACCAGCGCCTCCTTCGACGGGAAACACTGGTAAAGGCGTTTCAGCGAGACGCCGGAGGCGGCCCGGATCTCGTCCATGCCGACCGCCTGCACGCCGCGGCGGTAGAAGAGGTCGCCCGCGGCGTCCAGCAACCGCTGCTCGTGATCCATGACACCCCTCCAGGTGCTTGCCGCGGAGAACGCTCGTTCTCTACGCTATCGCACAAGCCGGGAGAACGACCGTTCTCTCGATCGGAGAGGACAGCCCATGACCCGCCCGCCCGTCCCGCCGTTCACCGAGGAGACCGCCCGGATCAAGGTCCAGGCCGCCGAGGACGCCTGGAACACCCGCGACCCCGACCGCGTCGCGCTCGCGTACACCGAGGACTCCGTGTGGCGCAACCGCGGCGAGTTCGTCACCGGCCGCGCCGCGATCGCGGAGTTCCTGCGCCGCAAGTGGGCCCGCGAGCTGGACTACGCCCTGCGCAAGGAGCTGTGGGCGGTCACCGGCGACCGCATCGCCGTCCGCTTCCAGTACGAGTCCCGCGACGCCGCCGGCCAGTGGTGGCGCAGCTACGGCAACGAGCAGTGGGAGTTCGACGCGTCGGGGCTGATGCGCCGCCGCGAGGCCAGCATCAACGACGTCGCCATCACCGAGGAGGAACGCCGCATCTTCGGCACGCGCCCGCTGTCCGAGCACGGCGTGGACGTCCTCGGCATCCGCCACGCCGAGATCGCCGGGGTAAGGTCGGAAGGCCGATCGTAGGAGGTCTGACATGGCGGTCTTGCTGCTGGGCACCCTCGACACCAAGGGGGAGGAGTACGCCCTCGTCCGCGATTCGATCATGCGGGCCGGCCAGGGCGTCGTCCTCATGGACACCGGCGTCATGGGCGCCCCGGCGCTGGCCGCCGACGTCCCCGCCGAGGCCGTGGCGCGCGCCGCGGGCACCGATCTCGACCGGCTCAGGAGCGCCGGCGACCGCGGCGCCGCGCTCGCCGCGATGGCGGCCGGGGCCACCGCGCTGGCCACGGACCTGCACGCCCGCGGCGAGCTGAGCGGCGTGCTCGCGCTCGGCGGCAGCGGCGGCTCCTCCATCGCCGCCGCCGTCATGCGGGCGCTGCCCGTCGGCCTGCCCAAATTGCTCGTCTCGACCATGGTCAGCGGCGACGTCTCGGCCTACGTCGGGGAGACCGACGTGACGCTCATGTACAGCGTCGTCGACGTCGCGGGCGTCAACTCCGTCTCCCGCCGCATCCTGACCAACGCCGCCGCCGCGATCAGCGCGATGGCCGCCTCCTACGACGCCGGCGCCGAGCCGTCCGGGGAGGACAAACCGCTGGTCGCGGCCACGATGTTCGGCGTCACCACGCCCGCCGTCGACGCCGCGCGGGCCCGGCTGGAGTCCCTGGGCTACGAGGTGCTGGTCTTCCACGCCACCGGCTCGGGCGGCCGGGCCATGGAGGCGCTGGCGGCCGGCCGCCACTTCGCCGGGGTCCTCGACCTGACCACCACCGAGCTGGCCGACGAGCTCGTCGGCGGCGTGTTGTCGGCGGGCCCCGACCGCCTGACCGCCGCCGGGCGGGCCGGCATCCCGCAGGTCGTCAGCCTGGGCGCCGTCGACATGGTGAACTTCGGCCCGATGGAGACCGTGCCGGAACGGTTCAGGTCCCGGCAGCTCCTCGTGCACAACCCGACGGTGACGCTCATGCGCACCACCCCGGCCGAGAACGCCGAGATCGGGCGGGCGATCGGCGAGCGGCTGGCCCGCGCGTCCGGGCCGGTCACGCTGTTCGTGCCGCGCGGCGGCGTCTCGGCCGTCGACGTCGAGGGCGGCCCGTTCCACGACCCGGCGGCCGACGCGGCCTGCTTCGACGCCGTGCTCGCGGCCGTCGCGGGCAGCGCCGTCGAGGTCGTCGAGAGCGACCAGGACATCAACAACGCGCAGTTCGCCGTGGCCGCCGCCGACCGGCTGCACCGGCTGATCGAGAAGGGGGCTTGATGCGTCGCGACGAGGCACTACGGAGGTTGCGCGCCGAGCGGGAGGCCGGCCGGCTGATCATCGGCGGCGGCGCGGGCACCGGGCTGTCGGCCAAGTCCGCCGAGGCGGGCGGGGTCGATCTGCTCATCATCTACAACTCCGGGCGGTTCCGGATGGCCGGCCGCGGCTCGCTCGCCGGCCTCATGCCGTACGGCGACGCCAACGCGATCGTCGTGGAGATGGCCGGGGAGGTCCTGCCGGTCGTCAAGGACACGCCGGTGCTGGCCGGGGTGTGCGGCACCGACCCGTTCCGGCTGCTGCCGCGCTTCCTCGACGAGCTGAAGGACATGGGCTTCACCGGCGTCCAGAACTTCCCGACGGTCGGCCTGATCGACGGTGTCTTCCGGGCGAACCTGGAGGAGACCGGCATGGGCTTCGACCTGGAGGTGGAGATGATCAGGCTGGCCGCCGAGCGCGACCTGCTCACCGCCCCCTACGTGTTCACCCCCGAGCAGGCCACGGCCATGGCGCGGGCGGGCGCCGACATCCTCGTCCCGCACATGGGCCTGACCACCAAGGGCAGCATCGGCGCCGTCACCGCGATCGGCCTCGACGAGGCGGCCGTGCGCATCCAGGAGATGCGTGACGCCGCCGTCGCCGTCAACCCCGACGTCATCGTGCTGTGTCACGGCGGTCCCATCGCCGAGCCCGACGACGTGCGCCACATCCAGCAGCGCACGGTCGGCGTCGCCGGGTTCTTCGGCGCGTCCTCGATGGAACGCCTGCCCGCCGAGCGGGCCATCGCCGAACAGGTCCGCGCCTTCAAGCAGCTCTGACCGGGAGGAACCCGCCATGCACCGACCACCGGACGCCCTGCCCACGATGATCTTCGACTGGGGGGCCATCAAATGGCACGTGACGCCCGACGCCGTGCCGGGCGCGTCCTCCACGTTCGGCGAGGTCGTCATCAACCCGAACAAGGGCCACGAACGCCACCTGCACCCCGACTCCGACGAGGTCCTCTACGTCATCGAGGGCGAGGGGCGGCAGACCGTCGGCGACGACCCGGAGTTCCCGGTCAGGGCCGGTGAGGCGATCTACATCCCGAAGGGCACGCTGCACTCCACCTTCAACACCGGGTGGCGGCCGCTGCGGATCATCGCGACGTACACGCCGGGCGGGGCCGAGCTGGCGCTGCGCGAGCTGCCCGGTTTCGTGGAGCTCGGCCCCGGCGACCACCCGACCTGGGCGGCCGTCACCTCCTGAGCGGCGGGGCGCCGTGCGCGGGGGTACGAGCCCGCGCACGGCCTCCGGCGTGCTCGACCTCCGTGCGAATGATCGTTCACGTCCGGTCTGTCGGTGGCCTCCGGTAGATTTCCGGGTCTGTTGATCAAGCCCATCGGAGTTGGCTGTCGGCGCGAGCATGCCGTCAGACTGGAGGTCGAGACCTTGGACGCGGACGAAACCGCGTGGGAGCAGCGCAGCGTCGTGCGGGTGGTGCCGCCGGTCCAGCCGCGCAAGCTGGCGAAGGTGCCCTTCGTCGAGCTGGCTGACGGCAGGTTGCAGGGGGTCGTGTCGAGCGGGTCCGACATCGAGCGGGTCTACGTCTCCTCGATCACCGCCGGCACCCACGACCTGAGCTGCAGCACCAACAACAACCGCCCGTGCGGCGCGCTGCACGGCTACGCGTGCAAGCACATCCGCCTGCTGGCCGACGAGGCCGTGCTCCAGTACGGCCTCGACCGGGTGGCCCGCTACCTGCGCGTCGAGGTGCCCGAGGGCGGCCACCTGATGAGCGTGCTGAACGGCACCCCTCAGCGCACCCCGGCGGCCGTGGTGTTCAGCCGGTTCCTGCGCCACCTGGCCTACCTGGAGGTGCCCGACAGCACCGAGCCGCTGGCCGAGCTCCACTGGTTCCCGGCGACGGGGCCCGAGACGGGAAGGGTGGGCTGATGCTCGACGTACAGCTCGGGGAGCTGGCCGGCGACGGGCCGGCCGGGGTCGAGGAGGCGCACGCGCTCGCCACGGGGTTCGACGGCGCGCTCGGGCACGGGTTCGCCAGGGTCGCCGAGGAGCCCGCCGCGGCGCTGGCCGCGCTGGCCGGCGCGCTCGCGGGCTCCCCGCTCGGCGACCGGCTGGGCGAGGCGGTGGAGAAGGTGACCGCGGGGTCGGTCGCCGACGAGCACCTGGCCGCGCTGGCCGGCGGGCGGGCCGCGCTGTTCGGCGCGGTGCACGACGCCCTGCTCGCCCGCTTCGACCAGGCTCTGGGCCGCAGCCGCGCGCCCTGGCCGCCGGCCGCCGCCACGGCCGCCACCACGGACGCAGCCACGGCTGCCGCCACGGACGCCGCCACGGACGCCGCCACGGACGCCGCCACGGACGCCACAACAGGGGCGGCGTCCGTCGGCGGCGGGCCGGGCGCCGGGGCGGCGTCCGGCGGTGTGCCGGAGAACCTGCTGGCCGGGTGCCGGGTCTGGTTGCGGGAGCTGGCGATCACCGGCTGGCGGGGCGTCGACGACGACCTCGTCTCCGGCGCCGACCAGGCGATCGAGGCGCTGCTCGGGGTGCCCGAGCTGCGCGGGCTCGCGGTGCTGCTCGACGGGCTGACGACCGAGCTGCGGGCCTCGTCCCCGGTGGCGACCATGGACCGGCTGCCGCTCAGGCGGTGGGCCGACCTGTGGACGCGCGGGCTGCTGCTCGCCCAGTCCGGGCCGTGGCACGGCGTGCCCGAGCCGGTGTCGGGGCGGCTGCTGATCCTCGGCGCCGACGTGCACGAGCACGCCACGGTCGTCCGGGTGCAGGTGCACGGCGTGCTGGAGGAGGCCGGCGGGCAGGCCCGGCTGGTGCGCACGAGCGTCGCGGCGGCCAAGGTCGACACCATCGTGGGGCCGTCGGTGTGGCGGCTGTTCGGCGGGCGGCCCGTGCTCATGGGCGCGCTGGCCGGCCACCTGTCCGTGGAGATCGACGGCATGCCGCTGCTGCCCGGCGGCGACCTGCTGTGGCACGACGACCGCGCCCGCACCGGCGCCGAGGCCGACCCGTTCACCACCGCCCGGGTGCGGCTCGCGGGCGCGCTGGCCCCGGCCACGCCGCCGCTCGACCGCCACCCCGTGCGCATCGCCGAGCCGGTGCTGGTCGAGGGGTACACGGTCGACGGGCACACCCTCGACCTGGGCGGCAACAAGCTCGCCCTCGACCTCGACCGGCTCCCGGCGAGCTGCCCGCTCACTCCGGAGCTGGTGGCCGCGTCCTCGGCGTGCGTCGGGCTGGTGCGCCGCGACGGCGGCAGGTGGCTGCTGCAGCCGCTCGCCGTCCAGGCCACGGTCAAGAAGAAGCCGGTCACCGTGCACAACGGCGACTGGGCGAACGGCCCGACCGACCCCAAGGTCGTCAAGGCCGAGGCCAAGGCCGGCGACGTGGTCGCCGTGCTGCGCGAACGGGCAGGACGGCTGCTGCGGAAATGACCGACTCGACCACGAGCGCCGACGAGACCCGGCGCCAAGTGCTGTACTGGCGGCTCATGTCGCGGCTGTTCTCGGCCGACGAGCAGCCCGCGCTGGAGACCGCCAGCATGGGCATCGTCGGCGACCTGGAGCTGCCGCCCGCGCTGCTCGACCCCGGCGTCTCGGTGGACACGCTGGTCCAGCGCTTCCCCGAGCTGGGCGCCGAGCTCCAGGACCTGATGGCCGACAAGGAGCACGAGGAGGGCGGCGAGGTGCGCCGCGCCGCGCTGGTCTCCAAGCTGCTGCTCAACGTGTTCTCCACCGGCACGGGCGACGTCACGGCGGGCGACCTGGCCCGCTGGAAGCAGGACGCCGCCTGGTTCGAGAAGGGCATGGGCTGCGAGACCGGCGGCCTGCGGAACGGGCCGGGCAACGAAGAGCTGGCCGCCGTCCTCGCCATGATCGAGGGCGACCTGGTCAAGCGCATGCGGCTGCGCGAGGTGCTGGCCGACCCGGCTCTGGCCAGGCAGCTCACGCCCAGCATGTCGCTCATCGAGCAGCTGCTGCGCGACAAGTCGAACCTGTCCGGCGTCGCCCTGGCCAACGCCAAGGCGCTCATCCGCAGGTTCGTCGACGAGGTCGCCGAGGTGCTGCGCACGCAGGTGGAGAAGACCAGCGTGGGCGTGATCGACCGGTCGGTGCCGCCGAAGCGGGTCTTCCGCAACCTCGACATCGAGCGCACGATCTGGAAGAACCTCACCAACTGGAGCCCTGAGGACCAGCGGCTCTACGTCGACCGGCTCTACTACCGGCAGACGGCCCGCCGCACCACGCCGGCCCGGCTCATCGTGGTCGTCGACCAGTCGGGCTCGATGGTCGACGCGATGGTCAACTGCACCATCCTGGCCTCGATCTTCGCCGGCCTGCCCAAGGTCGACGTGCACCTCATCGCCTACGACACCCGCGCCCTCGACCTGACGCCGTGGGTGCACGACCCGTTCGAGGTGCTGCTGCGCACGACGCTCGGCGGCGGCACCGACGGCACGGCCGCGATGGCCCTGGCCAGGCCGAAGATCGCCGATCCGCGCAACACCGTGATGGTGTGGATCTCCGACTTCTACGACAACCGCTCGTTGATCAACGACTTCGGGTCGATCCACCGCTCGGGGGTCAAGTTCATCCCCGTCGGCTCGGTCAACAGCTCCGGCAGCCAGAGCGTCGACCCGTGGTACCGCCAGAAACTCAAGGACCTGGGCACCCCCGTGCTCTCCGGCCATGTCCGCAAGCTCGTCTTCGAGCTCAAGAACTTCCTCACCTAGGAGAACCCCCGACCATGAGTGACATGCTGCGCGCCCCCGCAGAGGTGAAGTACGCCGACGAGCTCGACTGGCTGGAGTCGGTCGACGACGGCCCCAAGCCGTTCTCGTGGCGGCTCAGCCCGCGCATGATCCGCATCTTCATCCTCGGCTCCGAGCGCTCCGACGGGCTCGACCGCGAGATCCCGCAGAAGTGGTTCGGTGACCGCAGCTTCGTCGAGCGCAGCATCGTGACGCTGGCCTCCGACCGCGGCCTGCTGCTGATCGGCGACCCCGGCACGGGCAAGAGCTGGCTGGCCGAGCTGCTGGCCGCGGCGATCTGCCGCAACTCCACGCTGGTCGTGCAGGGCACCGCGGGCACCACCGAGGACCACATCAAATACTCGTGGAACGTCTCGATGGTCATCGCCAAGGGCCAGTCGCGCGAGTCGATGATCCCCTCGCCGATCATGAACGCCATGGAGCAGGGCGTGATCGGCCGCTTCGAGGAGCTGACCCGCTCGACCAGCGACGTCCAGGACGCGCTGATCTCCATCCTGTCGGAGAAGTACGTCTCCATCCCCGAGCTCGACGACGACAACATCGTCTTCGCCCAGCCCGGCTTCTCGATCATCGCCACCGCCAACAGCCGCGACCGGGGCGTCAACGACCTGTCGTCCGCGCTCAAGCGCCGCTTCAACTTCGTCCGCATCCCGGTGGTGACGAACAAGAAGAGCGAGGCGGAGATCGTCCGGTTCCGTACCGAGGAGCTGCTGCGCCGGCACCAGATCGAGCTCGACCTGCCGCCCACGCTGCTGGACATCCTGCTGCAGAGCTTCGCCGACCTGCGGGCCGCGGCCGCCTCGGCGACCAGCGACGACGAGAAGCTGGAGTCCGCGCTGTCCACGGCCGAGCAGATCGGCGTGCTGGAGGACGCCATCCTGCACAGCCACTTCTTCGGCGACCGCACACTGCGCCCCGAGACGCTGGCCGGCTCCCTGGTCGGCTCGCTGGCCCGGCGCAGCCCGGAAGACCTGGCCATCCTCAACAAGTACTGGCACGGCGTGGTCGAGCCGCGCAGCAAGAAGGACGGCGGCCCGTGGCAGGACTTCCTCGAGGGCGGCCGCCAGGCCATCTCCACCCTGTCATGAGCCTCTTCCAACCGCTGAAGGATCAGCTCAGCGAGGCCGCCTCGGCCTTCGCGGGCGACGGCGCGGTGTCGTCCATCCTCACCGGCATGGTCGAGGACGTCGACCGGGCGCTGCGCGAGGAGCTGGAGATCTTCCCGGTCTGCCACCATTCGCCGGCCTCGGCGCTGGCCATGGTGCGCCGCCTGCGGGAGAAGCAGCCCAAGGTCATCTACCTGGAGCTCTGCGAAGACCTGGCGCCGCTGCTGACCGAGCTGCGCAACTGCCGGCTCCCGGTGGCGCTGCAGGCGTTCGCCACCGACCTCGACGGCTTCCCCAAGGGTTCGGGGCCGCTGAGCGTGGTGGCCCCGATCACCGAGGCGTCGGCCGAGTACCAGGCCATCTCGTACGCGCTGGAGACGCCGGGCGTCGAGCTGGTGCTGGTCGACCGCTCGGCCGACCACGTCTTCCAGTGGCTGCCGCGCGAACGGCAGGAGCCGGCGAAACCGGGGGAGGAGGCCGGCCTGCACGGCGACGCCGTCGGCGTGGAGATCGGCGACCTGCGCCCCCGCTTCGCCGAGCTGGAGGAGCACCTGCTCCACCACGGCAAGGTCCGCCACTGGTCGGAGTGGTGGGACCAGTACGTCGAGCAGCCGCTCTCCGGCGCCGACTACGACACCTACCGCCAGGTCATGGTCCTCATCGGCAGCCTGTTCCGCCGGTTGCGCCCCGACGACGACCGGCTGGCCGGCGACGAGGAGCGCGAGCGCTACATGTGGACCAGGATGCGCGAGCACCTGTCCGCCTCGGGCGCCGACCCGGCCGACTGCCTCTACGTCTGCGGCGCCTTCCACGCCGCCAGCCGCGTCGAGCAGTTCGGCCTGGCCGCCACGGCCCCGTACGAGATCGGCCTCCGCACCGCGACCCGCTGGCTGTACGGGCTGATCCCCTCCAGCCACTCGGCCATCGAGGCGCAGTTCGGGCTGGCCTCGGGGTCGGTGTCGATCGCCGCCGCCACCTGGGCCAAGGCGGTGACGCGGAGCAAGCTGACCCCGTTCCAGCTGGCCGGGCAGAAGGGGGCCAGGAAACGGCCGGTCAAGCTGCCCGCGCCCGCCGCGCCGGCGCAGGTCGCCGACCGGCTGACCGGCTTCCTGTCCAGGCCGCCCACGCTCGACGCGCTCGACGAGGCCGAGCTGCTGGGCTGGAGCGTCGACATCGTCCGGCTGGCCCGGCGCAACGGCTACCTCGCCAGCACCGCCGACGCCATCGCGGTGTTCGAGACGTCGATCCTGCTGGCCGGCATGCGCAACCGGGCCAGGCCCACGCCGTACGACTTCCAGGACGCGGCGGTCACCTGCATCGAGAAGGACGTCGTGCCGGGCCGGCGCGACGTGCGGCGGCTGTGCGAGATCCTGCTCGGCGGCGACCGCATCGGCTCGGTCGGCTACGACGCGCTGCCGCCGCTGGCCCAGAACGTCTACGACCGGCTGCGGCCGCTCGGCGTCGACTTCGACAAGCGCACGATCCAGCGGGCGCTGCTCGACCTGCACTCCGACCCGGAGCTGCGGCCCTGCTCCGACCTGCTGTGGATGCTGCGCTTCGTGCTGCCCGCCGACGCGGCCCGGCCGATCATGGGCGAGCGCAAGCTCGGCGAGCGGTCCATCCAGGAGAGCTGGGACCTCGCGCTCGGCCGCAACCAGCGGGCCATCATCGAGCTCGGCTACGAGGGCGTCACCATCGAGCAGGTGGTCGAGCAGCGGCTGCGCCGCGCGGTGTGGGAGCCCGACGCCACCGCCGCCGTGGCCCTGGCCGCCGTCGAGGACGCCATCCTCTACCTGGGCGGCGGGCGCGTCGCCGACGAGCTGGGCGCGCGGGCGGTGGAGCTGCTGGCCGGCGAGCGCGGCGTCGACGACGCCCCCGACGTGCTGCGCCGCATCCGCCGCCTGCTGGCCTACTACCGCACCGCCGAACCCACGCTGCCGGCGTGGTGCGAGGCGTTCGTGACCGAGGGGTACGCCCACTACTGCACCCTGCTCCCGACCGCGTTCGTCGAGGACGACACCGGGGTGCGGCAGGTGTCGGCGATGCTCGGGTTCCTGTTCACGATGGAGGGGCTGGCGCTGGCGCTCGGGTGCGACCGGGCGCAGCTGGAGATCGCGGTGCGGCAGTCGCATCCGGAGGCGCCGGCCAAGGTGGCGCTGCTGTGGGCGGCCCAGCACCTGCTGGGGCTGCTGCCGCTGGCCGAGCTGCGGTCGCGGTGCGACGAACTGCTCGGCAACCCGCTGGTCATCCCGTCGTTCCCGCAGTACATCACCGGGTTCGTGCAGGCGATGGAGCCGGCTCCGGCGCTGTCCGGGTTCGTGGTGGAGGTGATCTCCAAGGCGTTCGGACGGCTGCCCGACCAGGTGCTGCTGCCGTGGCTGCCCAAGCTGATCACGACGCTGCGCGACCAGGCGGGCGAGTTGATGCCGGTCCTCGTCCGGGAGGCCGGGCGCACGTTCCCCGGCAGCCTGACGGCGGTCGACGCCTGGACACCCCCGTGGGCCCGGACGGCGGCGGCCACACCGAAGGCGGCCCCCGCGGTCGTGTCCGGGCCGGTCGCCGAGCTGCTGGCGGGGCATCAGGCGGCATGCGACGCGGTGGCGGGGCTGCTGGGCTGCGAGGGCGGCTGGCGACAGGCCGCATCCGCCGCCGGGCCCGGGAACCGCGCGGTCGAGACCCTCCTCACCGCCCACCCCGCCACAACCACCGCCCTGGCAACCCTCCTCACCTGACGGCCCCGCCCCGACCGCCGGACCGCCGGTGCTCGGGGCGGGGTTTCCCTGCGCGGAGGGGGCGGGGGTCAGCGGCCGAAGCAGATGGTGTGGCCGGGGCGGACGTGGTCGGGTTTGTAGGCGGCCTGGTCGATCGTGACGCCCTCGGGGGACACCAGGAGGATGGTCTCGCCCTGGTTGCGGAGCTGTACCCGGCCGTCGAGCACGACCTGCAGCACGCCCCCGCCCGCGAGCACCCCCGTCAGCTCCATGCGCCCGCCCGCCGAGTCCGCCAGCCGCCATCCGCCGAGGTCCACGGACTGTCCGGTGACGTTGAGCAGGGTGACGGTCTCATGTCCCCGGTCGGCCCCCACCGGGTCGGGCAGCGCGGCCACGATGAGCACGTCCCCGGTGGACGGCGGGCGCGCGCCGACGGGCGCGCCGGGCGGCGCGGGGTCGGGGCTGATGACGAAGTCCTCGGGCCAGGCCGTGAGCTGGATCTGGTTGCCCGACGCCCGGATCACGTCGTGCAGGTTGCCGTGTTCGAGCCGGTCCAGCAGGAACACCGCGTCGTCCCGGTTGACGGGGTCGGCCCGGAGCCAGGCGTCGAAGCCGTCGAGGTTCGCCGCCCCGGTCGCCAGATAGGGCACCAGCCGGCGGAACAACTTCGGCCACATGACCAGCCGGGTGAGCGCGTCCAGCGAGCCGACCTCGGCCGGCCCGTCGGGGTCGGCGGCCGAGCGCGGCCAGATGCCGGTGGGCGCCGCCGCCGTCCTGGCCGCACGCGACACGCCGGCCAGGTGGGTGCGCAGCGTCGCGGGCAGCGTGGCGTAGAAGGCCGGGTACGTCAGCCCGGCGGCCAGCAGCCTGGCGTTCGCGGACGTGTCCACCAGCGCCTCGTCGAGGAACACGGCCTGCCCGTCGGGCCCGGGGTGCTCGCCGGCGAACACGAAGCCGATCAGCCGGCCGTTGGCGTCGATGCCGTTGCTGAGGACGTGCCCGCGCAGCTCGTCCTGGTCGGCAGACTGGACCTTGTTGGGCAGGTCGTCGAAGAAGCGCACGTTCGTGAAGCCGAGCAGCCGCAGCAGCTCGTCACGGGCCGCGTTCGCGCCGACCGGCTCCTGGTGGGTGTCCTGGAAGTGGGTCTCCAGGGCGTCGATGGCCTCCAGGCGCACGGAGATGCCGCGCGCGCCGAGCTCCGGGGGCCGTCCGGACGGCCGGGCCAGCCCTTCGACCAGCGCGGGCGTGTCCGGCCTGAACTTGATCGTGTCGCCGTCGGGCTCGGGGCCCTGCCGGGGAAGGTCCGGGTAACGGATCACGAAGCTGCCGCGCAAAAGTGTGTAGCTCATTGGGTTCCCCCCCAAAAATAGCCATCACCGCCGTATCGGCCACCGGAGCGTAACTCCGCGCACTTCTCGGCGTCCACGTCCCACGCCGGGCCGGGGCACGGCCCGGCGGGGGACGTGCCGGCTCAGGCGGCGCCGAATCGGGGGATCGGCAGGTCCTCGGTGGCCAGGTGCACGATGTGCGACTCGGTGTAGACGTCGATGCTGTGCCTGCCGCCCTCCCGGCCCACGCCGCTGGCCTTGACCCCGCCGAACGGCGTGCGCAGGTCGCGCACGTTCTGGGAGTTGACCCAGACCATGCCCGCCTCGATCGACTGGGCCAGCCGGTGCGTGCGGCGCAGGTCGTTGGTCCACAGGTACGCCGCCAGGCCGTACCGGGTCGCGTTGGCCAGCTCCACCGCCTCCGTCTCGGTGGAGAAGGGCGTCACGCAGACGACCGGTCCGAAGATCTCCTCCTGGAAGATCCGCATGTGCGGGGTCACGTCGGCGAACACCGTCGCGGCCAGGAAGTTGCCCGCCGGCAGGTGCTCGGGCCGGGAACCGCCGGCGACCAGGCGGGCGCCCTCGCGCGAGCCGAGCTCGACGTACTCCATGACCCGTTCGTAGTGCTCGGGGTGGATGAGCGCGCCCAGCTCGGTGGCGGGGTCGCCGGGCGCGCCGACGCGAACCCGCGCGGCCCGCTCGGCCAGCCTGGCCACGAACTCCTCGTACACGGTGTCCTGGACGAGGATCCGCGAGCTGGCCGTGCAGCGCTCGCCGTTCAGCGAGAACACGCCGAAGACGGCCGCGTCCAGCGCCCGGTCCAGGTCGGCGTCCGCGAAGACGAGCAGCGGCGACTTGCCGCCCAGTTCCATGGACAACGTCTTCAGTGACGACGCGGCGTTGCGCATGATGGTCTGCCCGGTGCCGCTCTCGCCGGTGAAGGAGATCACTGGCACGTCGGGGTGGGCGACCAGCGCCGCGCCCGCGTCCTCGCCGATGCCGTGGACCAGGTTGAACACGCCCTCGGGCAGCCCGGCCTCCTCCATGATCTCCGGCAGCAGGCTCGCCGAGGCCGGCGACCACTCGGCGGGCTTGAGCACCACCGGACAGCCGGCCGCCAGCGCCGGGGCCAGTTTCCAGGTCTCCAGCATGAACGGCGTGTTCCACGGCGTGATCAGCCCGGCCACGCCGACCGGCTTGCGCACGACGTAGTTGAGCTGCGCGGAGCCGACGCGGTAGACGTCCTCGCCCATGGTGGTGATGACGTCGGCGAAGAAGCGGAAGTTGTGCGCGGCGCGGCGGGCCTGGCCGCGGGCCTGGGTGATCGGCAGGCCGGTGTCCCGGCACTCCAGCGCGGCGATCTCGTCGTCCCTGGACTCGATGGCCGCCGCGATCGCGCGCAGCGTCCCGGCCCGCTGCTCGGCGGGCATCGTGCTCCACGGGCCGTCGGTGAACGCCTTCTGGGCGGCGGCGACGGCCGCGTCCACGTCGGCCGCGCCGCCCGCGGCGACCTCCAGGTACGGCTCGTTCGTGGTCGGGTCGAGCGCGGTGAAGGTCGCACCGGACTGGCTCGGGACGTGCCGGCCGCCGATGTAGTGCTCCAGTTTCATCAGGCGACTCCCTCGCTCTGTGCCAGTAGTTCGTTGATCCGGGCGATGCCGGGCTCGGTGGGGGTGATCAGGGGGGCCCGTACGTGGCCGGAGGCGATCAGGCCGCGCTGCTCCAGCACCCACTTGGCGGGCGCCGGGTTCGTCTCCACGAACAGCAGCTCGACCAGCGGGTGCAGCGAGTAGTGCAGCTCCAGCGCGGTCGCGTGGTCGCCCGCGGTGTAGGCCTCGTACATGCGGGCCACGGTCTTCGGCGCGAGATTGGCCGCCGCGCTGACGAAGCCGACGCCGCCGATGGCCAGCAGCGGCAGGCAGAGCAGCTCGATGCCGGACCACATGAGGAAGTCGCGCCCGCACAGGTTGAGCACGTGCGAGAAGTGCTCGAAGTCCTTGGTGGTCTCCTTGATGCCGACGATGTTGTCGTGGTCGCGGCGCAGCCTGGCCACGGTCGCGGGGGCGATGTCGACGGCGGTGCGCGAGGGCACGTTGTAGATCACGATCGGCAGTGCGGGGAACTCGGCGGCGACCGTGGCGTACCAGCGGTAGAGGGCTTCCTGGGTGGGACGGGCGTAGTAGGGCGTGATGACCAGGGCGGCGTCGGCGCCCAGGCGCTCGGCCTCGGCGGTCAGCCGCAGCGTCTCGTCGAGCTTGGCCGAGCCGGTGCCGGGCAGGAACGGCACCCGGTCGGCGGTCTCCTCGGCCACCACGGCCATCGCCGCGACGCGCTCCTCGACGGACTGGGCGCCGGGCTCGCCGGTGGACCCGCCGGTCGAGATGCCGTGCGAGCCCTGGTCGAGCTGCCAGCGCACCAGCGAGCGCAACGAGCCGAGGTCCAGCGACCCGTCGGCGGCGAACGGCGTCACCACGGGGGCGATGGATCCGCGGATGGTCGACGGATCCGAGCGGAACTTCATGGGGTTCTCCTTCTTGGGGGGTCAGCGCTGCTGCTCGTACGCCTCGCGCCAGGCGCCCTTCAGCGGGTAGAGGCCGTCGATCGAGGCGCCCTCGCGGACGCGATCGAGGATGAAACGCTCCTCGTCCTCCTGCCGGGCGGCGTCCCGGGCGACCTCGGCGACCAGCGCGGGCGGGATGACGACGACCCCCTCCGCGTCGCCCACCAGCACGTCGCCCGGGCACACCAGCACGCCGCCGCAGTCCACCGGCACCTGCGAGTCCATCGGGACGTGGCGGCGGCCGAGCACGGCGGCGTGCGCGGCGCCGTAGTAGGAGGGCAGGTCGAGGGAGGCGAAGGAGGGGCTGTCGCGCAGCCCGCCGTCGGTGACGACGCCGGCCGCGCCGCGGCGCAGGGCGCGCATGGCCAGGATGTCGCCCAGCGTGCCCGCGCCGTGCTCGCCGCGGGCGGAGATGACCAGCACCTCGCCCGGCTGGAGCTCCTCGACGGTGCGCTTCTGGGCGTTCATGCCGCCGCCGCGCTCGGCGAAGACGTCCTCACGCAGCGGCAGGTAGCGCAGGGTGCGCGCGACGCCGACCATGCGCAGGTCGGGACGGGCGGGGCGGACGCCCTCGATGAAGTGGTGGTCGATGCCGCGCGCGCGGAGCTGGGAGGAGAGCGTCGCGGTCGAGACCGAGCGCAGCGCGGCGACGACCTCCGGGGTGAGGGGGCCGGGAGCGGGGTGGGCGGCGCCGTACGCGGCGGCCCTGGTCGCCTCGGTGACCTGGGGCTGGACGCCGTACGCCGCGGGTGGCTCCTGGCCGGCGACGACCTCGTTGCGCAGCCGGGCCGTGCCCTCCAGCTCGACCTCCACCACGTCGCCGGGCCGGACGACGGTCGAGCCCGCCGGGGTGCCGGCCAGGATCAGGTCGCCGGGCTCCAGCGTCATGTACCGGGACAGGTCGGCGACGAGCAGGTCGAAGCCGAACAGCAGCTCGTCGGTGCACGCCTCCTGGGCGAGCTCGCCGTTGACGTACGTGCGCAGCCACAACCGTCCGGGATCGGCGCCGGTCAGCAGTTCGGAGCCGACCGGCGTGAATCCGTCCTGGCCCTTGGCCCGCAGGTTGGAGCCGAGGTCGGCGTGCTTGAAGTCGTAGACGCCGAAGTCGTTGGCCGCCACGTACCCGGCCACGTGCTCCAGCGCGCGCCCGGGGGAGACGCGGTGGGCCCGGCTGCCGATCAGGATGCCGATCTCGCCCTCGAACGCCAGCAGCTCGCAGCCCTCGGGACGCACCACGGGCCGTCCGGACCAGGACAGGGAGGTCGGCGGCTTGAGGAAGTAGGAGGGGACGGCAGGGACACGACCGCGCTCGGCGGCGCGGCTGCGGTAGTTCAGATGGACCGCGACGATCTTCCCTGGTGACAGTCCGAGAGGGTGTCCCACCTCGTCTCCTTCCAAATCATATACGACATCATTTATGTTATGGCATGTGGAACAATATCGACATACCCCCTCAGATGCCTACATGATGCTCATCACGTCATCAGTGGAGAGGAGAGTGCGGATGATGGCTCAGACCGCCCAGGCAGGCCGGGGAGTGGCGTGATGGGAGAGATCGTGCTGGCCGCCAAGATCACGCACGTGCCGTCGATCTGGCTGTCGATCCAGCCCGGCAGACACTTCGGCATCCGCCGGCCCGCGGAGCTCGCCCTCACCGAGGTCGGCAGGCGGGCGCGCGAGCGCGGCGCGGACACGTTCCTGATCGCCGACACCCATTGGATGAACAGCATCGGCTTCCACCTCAACGGCAAGCCGCGCCACCAGGCCACGTACGTCAGCCATGAGTTGCCGCACTTCATCCACGACCTCGCCTACGACTACGCGGGCGATCCCGAGCTGGCCGAGCTGATCCGCGAGGAGATCGTCGCGGGCGGCCAGAAGGCCCGCGTGCACACCTACCAGGACCTGGGCCTGGAGTACGCCACACTCGTGCCGATGTACTTCATGAACCAGGACGCCGACATCCGGGTCCTGCCCATCGGCTGCAACATCTACTCGACCGTCGAGGAGAACCGGCGGATCGGCGAGGCGCTGATGCGGGCCGTGCGCCGCAGCGACAGGAAGGTGGCCTTCCTGGCCAGCGGGTCGCTCTCGCACGCCTTCCCGCCCAACGAGATCGCCGAGTCGCTGCTCGACGACGTGAGCAGCGAGCTGAACCGCAAGGTGGACCAGGCGGTGCTGGAGATGTGGGACGAAGGGCGCATCCCGGAGTTCCTCGACATGTTGCCCGACTACAACGAGCGGTGCACCGGCGAGGGCGCGATGGCCGACACCGCCATGCTGTTCGGGCTGCTGGGCTGGCGCGAGTACACCGGGCGCGGCGAGCAGTTGTGCCCGTACTTCGGCAGCAGCGGCACCGGCCAGGTGGTCGTCGACTTCCCCGTACCCGCGTACCACACGAGATGAAGGAGCCGGCGCACATGACGGCCGTACAGACGTTCACGCCCGACCGGCCCGCGGGGGCGCCGCCCGTGCTGCTGCTGCACGGGTTCGCCTCCAGCGGGCGGCAGGACTGGGTGGAGACCGGGATCGCGGCGGAGCTGGCCGCGGGCGGGCGCGTGGTCGTCGTGCCCGACCTGCCCGGTCACGGCGAGAGCCCGGTCCCGGCCGGGCCGGCGGGCGCGCCCGAGGTCGCGGCCGCGCTGCTCGCGGTGGCCGGCGACGGGCCGCTCGACGTGGTGGGGTACTCGCTCGGCGCCCGGCTCGCCTGGGAACTGCCGGAGCTGGCCCCCGACCGGGTGCGCGCGGTCGTGCTGGGCGGGCTCAGCCCGTTCGAGCCGTTCGCCGCGCTGGACGTGGCGGCGCTGCGCTCGGCCGTCGCGGGCGGCGAGCCGGGCGACCCGATGACCGGCATGATCGCGGCGATGATCGCGGGCGCCTCCGGCGGCGACCCCGAACGGGCCGCCGGGCTGGTCCGGCTGGTCGAGGGCCTGCGCGGCACGCCGTTCGAGCCCAAGGGCTGGGCCGGGCGCACGCCGCCGGTGTTCGTGGCGGGCGCGCAGGACATGATGACCTCCGGCATCGAGAACGTCGTCGCGCTGGCCCCCGGCGCCCGGCTGGTCACCGTCCCCGGCGACCACCGCGGCGCGCTGGCCGGCCCCGAGTTCCGCGCCGTGCTCCGCGAGGCGCTCGGCCCGGCGTCGGGCACAGCGTCGGGCACAGCGTCGGGCACAGCGTCGGGCACGGCGTCGGGCACGGCGTCGGGCACGGCGTCGGGCACGGCGTCGGGCACGGCGTCGGGCACGGCGTCCGGCCCGGTGTCCGGCACGTGACCAGCACCGGCGGAGTCGCGTCGAAGGCGGAGCTCAGCTACGAGATCCTGCGTTCGCGCATCCTGGACGGCACCTACGGCCCCGGCTACCAGCTCGTCATGGACCGCCTCGCGCGGGAGATCGGCGTCAGCACGATCCCCCTGCGCGAGGCGCTGCGCCGCCTGCAGTCCGACGGGCTGGTGGAGGTCGTGCGCAACGTCGGCGCCCGCGTCGCGGTCTTCGACGCGGCGCAGGTGCGGCACACGCTGGAGGTGCTGGCCCGGCTGGAGGGGTACGCGACCGCCGTCGCGGCCCCGCGCATGGGCCCGGCGGACGTGGCGCGCTCCCGCGAGATCAACGCCCGGCTGTTCCAGGCGCTCGACTCCTTCGACCCCACCGCGTTCACCGCGCTCAACCGCGCCTTCCACTTCTCGGTCTACGAGCACTGCGACGACGAGCACCTGAACTTCCTGCTGGAGGCCGAATGGACCAGGCTGGACCACATGCGGCGCTCGGTGTTCGGCTACCTGCCGGGCCGGGCCCGCCGTTCGGTCGAGGAGCACGAGCACCTGCTCGATCTCATCGCCGGGGGAGCCGACCCCGCCGAGATCGAACGGCTGGCCTGCGCGCACAAGACGAACACCGCCGGCGCCCTCTATGACGTCCGGGTCACCCGCGGCTAACGATCGGGTCATGCCCTCCCGGCATTTTGTCCTACACTGGTAGACGAAACGCCGTACGGAGGGGTGCCGCATGCCCAAGATCATCGACCACGACCAGCGTCGCAGCGACATCATCGACGTCACGTGGGACCTGATCACGAAGGGGGGCATCGAGGCGGCCACCATGCGTGAGATCGCGAACGCGGCGGGCTTCGCCAACGGCGCGCTCAAGCACTACTTCCCCGGCAAGGAAGACATCATCGAGGCGACGTACGAGCGCGCCCTGGCCATCGTGACCAGCTACGTCAAGCTCGACGGCCGCCGCGGGCTGGGCGCGCTGCGCGAGATGTGCGAGGCCGCGATGCCGATCGACGAGGAGCGCATCACGGCCGGCCGGGTGCTGCTGATCTTCTGGCAGACCTCGCTGACCAACCCCAAGCTGTACGACAAGTACCTGGAGCACCTGCGCGCCTGGCGCGGCATGCTGCACCGGCTGATCGAGGAGGGGCGCGCCGACGGCGACATCCGCACCTCGATCCCCGACGAGCAGCTCGTGGACGAGCTCGTGCTGCTCAACGCAGGGGCCAACGTGATGAGCCTGGTCGGCCCGCAGTTCTCCACGGTCGAGCTGCAGAAGCGGCATCTGGAGTCGTTCTTCGACCGCATCTCCCGGCCCTGACCCGCGCGTTCCGGCCCGCGCCGCCACCTGGGCGGCGCGGGCCGCGTCATGCTCGGGCCGGGTCGTGCCCGGCCCGGGTCGTGCTCAGACCGCTTCGGCCACGATGACGCGCGGGCTGCCCGGCAGGGCCAGCTTGTCCACCGGCTTCCAGGCGGCCTCGTCGAGCCAGGCGCGCACCTGCGACTCCTCGTAGACGACGGTCCCGTCGATCACCAGGTACTCCCCGGCGTGCAGCGCGTCGATGGCCCGCTGCTCGGCGTCGTCGTCGAGGAAGAAGTCGAGCAGCAGCAGCCGGGCCCCCGGCGCCGCCGCCGCGCGGGCGTTGCGCAGGATGGCCCGGTTCTGCTCGACGCCGAAGCGGTGGATGACGTGGTTGACCATGACCAGGTCGTACGGGCCGGCGGGCGTGGCCGTGTCGGTCGGGGCGCCGGTCACCTCGGCCCGGTCGGCGAACCCGGCCTCGGCCACCTGCTGGGTGACGGAGTCGGCGAAGGTCGGGTCGTACACGAAGGAGGCCCGCAGCTCCGGGTTGGCGCGCAGGGCCTCGAAGGCGAACGCGCTGGACAGGCCGCCCAGGTCCAGCAGGCTGCGGAAGCCGGAGAAGTCGAACGCGCCGCCCAGCATCCTGGCGTGCAGGCTGTTGTACGTCATGACCCCGGCCATGAACGTGCCCCACCGGTCGCCCGAGGTGTCCAGGACGCCCGGCTCGGTGGTGTCCACGGTCGTGTCGAACTGCAGCCAGTGGCCGTAGCTGATCTGGTTGAGGAACGTGAGGAACGGCCCGAGGTCCAGCTCGGACGACTTCCGCCCGGCCAGGTAGCCGGCCGCGTCGGCGCCGAGGGCGTACCGGCCGTCGGTCCTGGTCAGCAGGCCGAGCCCGGCCATGCTGTCGGCCAGGATGCGGGCCATGCGGGGGGTGACGCCGGTGGCCGCCGCGATCTCCCCGGCGCTGCGCCCGCCGTCCGCGAGCGCCTCGAACAGCCCGATGCGGCTGGCCGCGAAGAGCTGCTTGGCGCCCATGTATCCGGTGGCGATGGCGACGATCGGATCCGGCGTGGGGGAAGGCGTGGACATGGTCAAGGCCCTGCCCTTTCTGTATTGTCTACGAATGTAGACGTTCACCATAGACCCTCTGTCTACGAACGTGGAATAACCGTTGACAGTAGGGGGACCCTCTGTCAACCTTTGTAGAACTATCTGGCTCGAACATGGCTTTTCGGCAGCTCAGTGTGGGTTTGCGTGCCCCACTTCGAGCACGGGACCGGTGCCTGGAATGGAGCTCTCGCGCATGTCGCTGCTCACTCTGACGGATCTGACCATCGGCGTCACCCGGGAGGACGCCGAGCCCCAGGAACTCGTCCACCGGCTCACCCTCGACGTCGCCTCCGGGCAGACGCTCTGCGTGGTGGGGGAGTCGGGCAGCGGCAAGACCGTGACGGCGCTGTCGATCATCCGGCTGCTGGAGTTCGTGGCCCCGGCCTACACCGAGGGCGCGATCGAGGTCGGCGGCGTGGACGTCACGCGGCTGAGCGCCGAAGGCATGCGCGCCTACCGGGGCGCCCGGATCGGCATGATCTTCCAGGAGGCGCTGGACTCGCTCAACCCCGCCCAGCGCGTCGGCGTGCAGCTCATCGAGGGCTACCGGCCCGAGGGCGCGCTGCCCCGGCAGGCGCTGCGCCGGGGGAGCCGGTTGCGCCGCGAGGCCGAGGCCAAGGCCAGGAGCCTGCTCACCGAGGTCGGGCTGGCCGACACCGACCGGATCATGGCGCTCTATCCGCACCAGATGTCCGGCGGCATGCAGCAGCGCGTGATGATCGCCATGGCGCTGATGTCCGACCCCGACGTCCTCATCGCCGACGAGCCGACCACCGCCCTCGACGTGACCACGCAGGCCGAGATCCTGGCGCTGTTCCGTCGCGTGCAGCGTGAGCATCGGACCGCCTGCGTGTTCATCACCCATGACATGGGCGTCGCCGCCGAGATCGCCGACCGGATCGCCGTCATGTACCGGGGCAGGCTGGTGGAGGTCGGCGACAAGATGGACATCCTCCGCAAGCCTACGCATCCGTACACCAAGGCACTGCTGGAATGCGTGCCACAGCTCGGCGTCAGCCGCCGTACGGGCTTCCCGACGATCTCGGAGACCAGGCTGCGGGCCGCCACCGACGCCGGGGCCAGGCCAGGGAGCTCCGGCGGGACCGTGACCGAGACGCCGGCGCTCGGCGACGAGCCGGGGACGGTGACCGGCACCCCGCCCCTGGTCGTCGAGAACGTCACCAAGGTCTACCGGACCGGCCGCCGGGCGAGCGTGCGCGCGGTCGGCGGCGTCTCGCTGGAGATCGCGCCCGGCGAGTTCTTCGGCCTGGTCGGCGAGTCCGGCTCGGGCAAGACGACGCTCGGCCGCATGGTCAGCGCCCTGGAACGGCCGACCTCGGGCAGCATCTCCTTCGGCGAGCACCGCATCACCGAAGCGGGGCTGCGCGGCGACGAGCGCGCCTTCCGCCGCGCCACCCAGCTGATCTTCCAGGACCCGCAGAGCTCGCTCGACCCCCGGCACACCGTGGCCCGCATCATCGCCGAGCCGCTGCGCGAGCTGACCCCGCTGCGCGGCGCGGACCTCGACCGGCGGGTGGCCGAGCTGATCGACGAGGTCGGCCTGCCCGCCGACTGCGCCGGCAAGCTGCCCTCGCAACTGTCCGGCGGCATGCGCCAGCGCGTGTCCATCGCGCGCGCGGTCGCCGCCGAGCCGAAGCTCATCGTCGCCGACGAGCCCACCTCCGCCCTCGACGTCTCCGTCCAGGGCCAGGTCATGAACCTCCTCCTGCAGCTGCGCCGCTCGCACGGCATCAGCTTCCTGTTCATCACGCACAACCTCAGCCTGGTGCTGTCGGTGGCCGACCGCGTCGGCGTGATGTACAAGGGCGACCTCGTCGAGGTCGGCGCCCCGGAAACCATCGCCTCCTCCTCCACCCACGAGTACACGCGCCGGCTCCTCGCCGCGAACCCCGACTTGTCGGCATACGTGGGATAGCCCCGGGCCGACCTTCTCCTTCTGTCCCCCCTTTTAGAGCAAGAGCGAGAACCCACCATGAACGTGCTCAAGAGCCTGAGGGCCGGGCTCGTCTCCGCCGCCGCGGCGAGCGCCCTGCTGCTCTCCGGCTGCGCGGGCGGCGCGACGTCGTCCTCCTCGTCCGCCGACGCCGGCCCCCCCGTACGCGGCGGCGACCTCGTGGTCGCGGTGCCGACCGACCCGCAGTCGCTGGACATGGTCGCCAACCCCGGCCAGGTCACCGCCCACATCGGCAACATGCTGTACGAGAAGCTCTTCGAGGTCGACAAGACCTTCACGGCCAGGCCGATGCTGGTCGACACCTACAAGCGCAGCGACGACCGGCTCACCTACACCTTCGAGCTGCGCGCCGGTGTCACGTTCCAAGACGGCGCCCCGCTCACCGCCGCCGACGTGGTCGCCAGCCTGGAGCGCTGGCTGAAGAGCCACGTCACCGGCCAGCAGGTGGCCGCCGACGTCAAGAGCCTCAAGGCCACCGGCGACCGCACGGTCACGCTGGAGCTGAAGAAGCCGCGCTACCCGCTGATCGACGAGCTGGCCAGCCCCGGCGCGGAGATCTACGAGGCCAAGAACCTCAAGAACGTGCCGGCCACCGGCTTCGCCAAGGAGGGCGCGGTCGGCACCGGGCCGTACAAGCTGAAGAGCTGGGACATCGGGCAGCAGGTCGTGCTGGAGCGTTACGACGGCTACAAGTCGCGCACCGAGGAGGACTGGGGCGGCCAGGCCGGCGCCAAGCACGCCTACCTCGACACGGTCACCTACAAGGTCGTCGCCGACCAGGACGCCGTGGTCAACGGCCTGCAGACCGGCCAGTGGGCGCACGCCATGCCGGGCGACGACCAGTACACCCCGCTGAAGAACAACCCCGCCGTGGTCGTGTCGAACCTGGCCGGGGCCAACCAGAACGTGCTGATCCCCAACTTCAACAAGGGCTCCAAGTTCTCCGACGTGCGCGCCCGGCAGGCGCTCAACCTGCTGATGGACAAGCCCGCGCTGAACGCCGCCACCGGTGGCGGCCCCGACCTCACCGTCGAGGTGGGCGCGCTGGTCTCGCAGGACAACAAGGGCCTGTACTCCACCGCCGGCGACGACGTCTACAAGCAGCACGACCCGAACCGGGCCAAGGAGCTGTTCGCGCAGGCCGGCGTCAACGCCGGTGACACCGTGCGCATCCTGACCTCCAGCAGCTACCCGCAGTTCAGCCAGTGGGCGGTGCTGCTGCAGGACCAGCTCTCCAAGATCGGCATCAAGACGAAGATCGACACCTACGACTTCCCGACGATGCTCGGCACGATCACCAAGGACCCCGGCGGCTGGGACGTCACCACCCTGTTCTTCAACGCCGCGCTCACCTCGCCCTCGCAGATGCCCGCGCTGACCCTGGGGGCGTTCAACGGCTCCGGCTCGCCCGAGATGGCCAAGCTGATCGAGGACTACAACGCCGCGACCTCCCCCGAGACCGCCAGGACGCTGATGGACCAGCTCCAGGCGTTCGTGTGGCAGCAGTTCCCGGTCATCACGATCAGCCAGTCGAAGCTGTACGCCGCCTACTCGCCCAAGCTCAAGGGGTACGACACGTTCTACCGCGTGTTCTGGAACTCCTGGCTGCAGAAGTGAGGGGGGAACATGGCGGGACTCCTGCTCCGGCGGCTGCGTGACCTGGTCGTCATCCTGCTGATCGTGGGCACGATGATGTTCTTCGTCATCCGCCTGATCCCGGGCGACCCGGCCATCGCCATCCTCGGCCCGACGGCCAGGCCGCAGGACGTCGAGGCGCTGCGGCAGAGCATGGGCCTGACGGGCTCGCTGTGGGAGCAGTACCTGAGCTGGCTCGGCAACGTGGCGGGCGGCGACTTCGGCTCGTCGATCACCTACCACGCGCCGGTGGTGGGGGTCGTGGCCGAGCACTTCGTCCCGACGCTGACCCTGGCGGTGCTCAGCACCGTCCTCAGCTTCGTCGTCGCGGTGCTGGTCACCTCGTGGAACGCGGTCTCGCCGCGCAACCCCGTGGCCCGCGCGCTCAACCTGCTCTCCTCGCTCGGCATGGCGATCCCCGACTTCTGGATCGCGCTGATCCTGGTGCTGGTGTTCGCCGTGTCGCTGCGCTGGTTCCCCTCCAGCGGGTACGCCGACCTGTTCGCCGATCCGGTCGCCGGGGTGCCGATGCTGGTGCTGCCGGTGGTGTGCCTGGTCATCGGGCAGTCGGCGCTGTTCACGCTGACCCTGCGGGAGAGCGTGCTCGGCGAGCTGCCCCAGACGTACCTGCGCACCGCGCGGGTCAAGGGCCTGTCGGAGCGGCAGGTCATGCTCAGGCACGTGCTGCCGAACGCGCTCATGCCGCTGATCACCCAGCTCGGCAGCAATTTCGCGATGATGGTCGGCGGCATCGTGATCATCGAGTCGATCTTCGTCATCCCCGGGCTGGGCTCGTTGCTCATGGGCGCGGTCTCGACCCGGGACTTCCCGCTCGTCCAGGGCGTGACGCTGTTCGTCGCGCTGATGTTCGTGGTCGTCAATCTGGTCGTCGACCTGTCCTACGCCCTCCTCGACCCCAAGGTGCGTGTTTCGTGACTTCCGAGGCCGTCGCCGGGCGCGTCGGGACGGCCGGGCGGCCCTCCGCGGCCTCCCGCGCCTGGCGCCGCAACCGGGTGCTGATCACCGCCGCCGCGCTGCTCGTCCTGGTCGTGCTGGCCGTCGTGCTGCTGCCGGTGGTCCTGCCGGACGCGAACGCGACCGACCCGGTGCACCGGCTGCTGCCACCCTCGGCCGACCACCTGCTCGGCACTGACTCCTACGGCCGGGACGTGCTGAGCCGCCTGGTCTCCGGCGGCCGGGCCTCGCTCGGCCTCTCGGCGCTCATCACGCTCTGCGCGGCGTTCACCGGCATGGTGATCGGCCTGGTCAGCGGCTTCTACCGGGCCGTGGACGCGATCGTCATGCGAATCATGGACGCCTGGATGTCGTTCCCGGCGATCATCCTGGCCATGGCGCTGGCCATCGGGCTCGGCGCCAGCATCTGGACCGAGCTGATCGCGCTGACGGTCATCTTCACGCCGTTCACGGCCCGGGTGATCCGCAGCCGGGTGCTCGGCGTGGCGGCGCGGCAGTACATCGGGGCGGCGCGGGTGTCCGGCATGCGGCCGGCGAAGATCCTTTTCGTGCACGTGCTGCCCAACGTGCTGCCGCTGGCGCTGGTGCAGGTCGTGATCCTGTCGGCCTCGGCGATGCTGGTGGACGGCGCGATGAGCTTCCTCGGGCTGGGCATCGCGCCGCCCACGCCGACGTGGGGCAACATGATCGCCGAGGGGCGGTCGTACCTGACGCAGGCGCCGTGGCTGATCGTGCTGCCGGGTGCGGCGATCATGTTCTGCGTGCTGCTGCTGAACCTCATCGGGTCGAGCATGCGCAACGTGGTGGACGCGCGTGCCCGGTCGATGAGCGAGCTGCAGAAGCTGCGCACCCGGCGTCCCGCACGGTGACGGCGGGCGCGTGCGGGGACTCCCGGCGATCGCCGGGAGTCCCCGCGTCCGCGTCAGGGGGTCCAGACGCCGTCGGCGCGCACGTCGCGGTCCAGCCACAGGTCGGCCAGGGCCGCGCGCACCTGCGGGCCGTGCTCGCGCCACAGCCGCAACGCGCCCAGGTTGTCCTCCAGCTGGGCCGTCCTGCTCACCCCGAACAGCACGTTGGCCACCGCCGGGTGCTCCAGGCAGAACACGATCGCGACCTGGGCGGGCGTCGCGCCGAACTCGGCCGCGACCCGCGCGACGGCGTCCGCGGCCTGCCTGACGGCCTCCCGGATGCCGCCCGGGTCCGCGCCGATCTTCCGTTCGGGGAACTTCCTGCCCACCAGGATGCCGCCCTCGAAGACGTCGCTGGCCTGCAGCGCCAGGGCCCCGGAGGCGAAGTGCCGGCCGTAGAAGCCGCCCTCGGCCATCGAACGCCGGGCGATGCTGTACTTGAGCTGGGCGAAGCTCGGCGGCGTGAGGCCCTCCTCGGCGGCGAAGCTCAGCGCGAGATCGACGTCCTCGGCGATCCAGTTGTTGACGCCCCAGCTCGTGAAGCGGCCGGCCGCGATCTGCTCGGCCACGTCGGTCACGATCCGCCGGATGTCGGGCCGCTGCATGTAGTCGCCGACCACGACGGTCTCGGCGCTCTCGACGCCGACGCGCTCGAAGCTGACGTCGAGCTGCTCGCGGAAGCCCGTGCGCGGGTACTCCCACAGCCACAGTTTGCCGCAGAGCTGCCAGTCGTCCCGGCTCGCGCCCGCCTCGCGCACCGCCCGGCCGAAGATGAGGTCCGTACGGGCCTGCTCGGCGTGCGGGCCCATGTTGTAGTGGGCGACGTCGAAGAGGGTCACCCCGGCGTCGAGGGCCGCCCTGATCAGGGCCACCGCGTCGCCGAACTCCATGCGGTCCCAGGTGTTCCAGGAGCCCAGCCCGAACAGGGACGTCGTCGTGCCGCCCGGTCCGAGACGCCGCGCCGGAACCCGCTGTGTGTCGCTCACGTCGATCCACTCCCTGCCGGATGAAGCCTTTTTTGTCTACGCTTGTATAATAATAAACCCAGGACGCCCGCGCAGCCCCGTCTGCGAAGGCCCGCACCGAACAGGAACCCCCACATGAGCGAACCTGTCGTTCCCAGGACCGTCCTCGTCACCGGCGGCGCGAGCGGCATCGGCCGCGGCGTCGCCGAAGCCTTCGCCGCGGCGGGCGACCGGGTCGTCATCGCCGACCTCGACGAGGCGCGGGCCAGGGCGGTCGCCGCCGAGCTCGGCGCCCACCACGTCCAGGTGGACGTCGGGGACGCCGCCTCCGTCGAGTCCGCCGTCGCGGCCGTCGCCGCCGCGCACGGCGACATCGGCGTGCTGGTGAACAACGCCGGGCACACCGCGGGCGGCGGCCCGCTCATCGGGCTCGACGTGGACGTCTTCGACGCCTGCGCCCGGGTCAACTTCCGCGGCACCTTCCTGATGACCCGGGCCGTCGGGGCGCACATGGTGGAGCGGGGCGTACGCGGCTGCATGGTCAACATCTCCTCCATCGGCGCCCGCCAGCCCACGCCCGGCCTCGGCCACTACGAGGCCACCAAGGCCGCCATCGACGCCCTGACCCGCTCGGCCGGCATCGAGCTGGCCCCCCACGGCATCCGCGTGAACGGCGTCGCCCCCGGCCCGGTGCTCACGCCGATGACGGCCATGTTCGCCACCGACGACGCGGCCAGGAAGGCGTGGGAGGCCCGGATCCCGCTGGGCTCGATCGCCCAGGTGGCCGACATCGTGCCCGCCGTGCTCTTCCTGGCCTCCGACGGCGCCCGCCACATCACCGGCGTCAGCCTCCAGGTGGACGGCGGCCAGCTCCTGGCCTGACCCGGCGGCGGGGCCGGGCCGCCACCCGGCCCCGCCCATCAGTCCAGGGACACCCCGTCGCGCAGGTGGACGACCCGGCCCGCGGTCACGGTGGCGTCGACCGCGACCTGCGGCAGGTCCGCCGGGGCGACCTCGAGGGGGTCGCGCTCCAGCACGCAGAAGTCGGCGGCCTTGCCCCACTCCAGCGACCCCTTCCACGCCTCCGCGCCGTCCTGGACGGCGGGCGCGGTGGTGTAGCAGCGCAGCAGGCGGGCCATCAGCCGGGGGCGCGGCGCCCGTTCGCCCAGCAGCCCGCACGCCGCCGCCACCTGCGCCCGCCAGTCGGGCGTGGTCACCGGCCCGTCGCTGCTCAGGGTGAACGTCACCCCGCCGGCCAGCAGCTCCTGCAGCGGCCAGGCCGTCCCGGCGACCTCCGGGCCGAGCGCGCCGGCCACCCAGTCGGCGGTGGCGGCCGCGATCATCGGCTGCGTGGTGAGGCCCATGCCGAGCGCGGCCATGCGGGCGATCTGGGCGGGGTTCACCAGGTCGCCGTGGATGACGTAGTGCCGCCTCCCGGCCCCGCGCTCGCCCGCCGGTTCGGCCGCCAGTTCTGCCACTGTGTCCACGAACGCGTCGATGGACCGGTCGCCGGTGGCGTGCACGCCCACCTGGAGGCCCGCCCGGTGCGCCAGCCGGATCATGGTGCGCAGGTTGTGCTCGCGCGCGGCGTCGTCCGCCCCCGCGACCAGCAGCGATCCGTGGCCGCCGGAGGTGTAGCGGTGACAGGTCCAGGCCGAGCCCATGGGCGGGATGCCGTCAGCGAAGATCTTGAGCCCGGTCACGTTGAGCCAGGCGGGGTCGGTGCGGGGGAGGGGCGCGTCCAGGCCGGCGGCGACGTCCTCCAGGGTGCTGGGGCCGTCGAGGGCGCCGAACAGCCGCAACGCGGTCACGCGTGCCCGCAGCTCGCCCTCCTTCGCCAGCGTCGCGTAGGTGTCCAGGACGGCCTGCGAGAAGCAGCCGGTCTCGCCGTCGTCCTCGCCGGGGCCGAGGCCGGGCTCGGTGTAGCTGGTGATGCCGAGCGAGGCGCAGATCTGCCCGGCGCGCAGGATGGCGGCCCGCCTGGACTCCTCGTCGGCCAGCAGCCGGCCCTGGTGGGCGGCCAGGCCCTGCTCGCTGATCAGCGTGTCCGGCCAGACCGCTCCCAGCCAGGTGGCGTGCAGGTGGGAGTCGTTGATGCCGGGCAGGACCGTGCGGCCGGCCAGGGAGAGCACCCGGGTGCCGGGCCCGGCGTGCGCCAGGGCCTCCTCGTCCGTCCCGACCGCCACCAGGCGGCCGGCGCGCGCCGCCAGGCCGCTGGCCCGCCCGTCGCGGGCGTCGAAGGTGAGCACGTTGCCGCCGACCGCCACGAGGTCCGCGTACTCGTCCGCTGACACCGGGTTCCTCCTGAGGGGCTGTAATTGTTTGTCAACGAGTGTAGATTAACCACACTTAACGGTCGAAAGCCACGAAGGTGACCATGCCTACGAGAACCGCCGCCGCCGTCCTCACCGAGCACGGCAAGCCCCTCAGCCTTCAGGACGTACCGCTGCCCGACGCCGTCGAGCCCGGCGCCGCCCTGGTGCGCATCACGTGCACCACCCTGTGCGGCACCGACGTGCACCTGTGGGCCGGCCAGATGACCTTCCCCGGGATGTTGCCGATGATCCTCGGCCACGAGATGGTGGGCGAGGTCGTCGAGGCCGGGCCCGGCACCACCGACGCCCTCGGCCGCCCGATCGGCGCGGGCGACCGCATCGGCTGGTCGGAGTCCACCTGCGGCCACTGCTACGGCTGCGCCGTGCTGCGCCAGCCGGTCGCCTGCGCCAACCGCGGCTACGGCTTCACCCAGCGCGCCGACCGCCCCCCGTACGCCACGGGCGGCCTGGTCGAGTACTGCTACGTGACCCCGGGCGCGGCCAAGCTGCTGCTGCCCGCCGACGTCAAGGACACCTGGGCCTCGATGTCGGGCTGCGCGGCCAAGACCGTGCTGCGCGCCGTGGACCGGGCCGGCGGCATCAGGACCGGCTCCACCGTGGTGGTGCAGGGCGCGGGCGCGCTCGGCATCTTCGCCACGGCCGTCGCCAGGATCGCCGGCGCGGGCACCGTCATCACCGTGGGCGGCCCGGACGACCGGCTGGCCGCCGCCCGGCGCTTCGGCGCCGACGCGACCGTCTCGACCGACCTGGGCAAGGACGAGCGCGTCGCCCGGATCAGGGAGCTGGCCGGGGAGCGCGGCGCGGACTACGTGTTCGACCTGGCCGGAGCGCCGACCGTGGCCGAGGAGGCGGTCGCGGTGGCCGCCCAGCGCGGCACCGTCGTGATCGTCGGCTCCACCGGGTTCGAGCTCGCGCCCGTGCCGCTCGGCGCGGTCATGGGCAAGGAGCTGACCGTCGTCGGCTCGCTCAACGGCGACATCGCCGACTACCACCGCTCGATCGAGTTCTTCCAGACCTTCGCCGCCCGCATGCCGTGGGACGAGCTGTTCAGCGAGCCCGTCGGCCTGGCCCAGGCCACCGCCTGCGTCGAGTCGATGTCCAGGCTCGGCCAGATCAAGGCCGTCGTCGACCCCCGCCTGCCCTAGGAGACCCATCGTGCAGACCATCCCGCGCCGCCGCATCGGGCGCACCGGACCGGAGACGGGCGTGCTCGCGCTCGGCTCCTGGCACACCTACGACCGCATGGACTTCCACGACGCGGTCGCCATGATCCGCGAGGCCGTGGACCACGGCATCGACCTGTTCGATGTCGGCGTGTACGGCTTCCCCGGCATGCCGCCCGTGTTCACCGACGTGATCTTCTCCGCCCTGGTGCGCGCGGCCGGCCTGCGCCGCGAGGACTACCTGCTCTCCTCCAAGCTGTGGCTGGAGGGCTACCCGGAGCACAGCCTGCGCGACCAGCTGCTCAACGCCCTGTTCCGGGCCGGCGCCGACCACGCCGACCTCGTGGTGCTGGGCGACCTGCGGCACGACGGCGTGGACCTGCACCGGCTCGTCCTCGACCTGGCCGGCCTGGCGAAGGAAGGGCTGATCCGCAGCTGGGGCGTCAACAACTGGTCGGCGTCGAACGTGCAGACGCTCATCGACGCCGCCGCCGGCGAGGGCGTCGAGGGCCCGGCCATCGCGCAGCTGAAGTACAGCGTCTCGCGCCGCTCGATCCCCGACGGCGCGCCGTTCGCCCGCATCTTCGCCCAGGGCGTCACGCTGCAGTCCTCCGACGTGCTGGAGGGCGGCGTGCTGCTGGGCAAGGGCGTGGACCGGCAGGTCGGCCGCGACCCCGGCGGCATCAGGGAGCGCATCGCGGCCTCGGCGGCCGAGCTGGCCGCGATCGCCGCCGACCTGGACGCCACCCCGGCGCAGGTGTGCGTGGCCTTCACGCTCACCCACCCGGCCAACACCACCACGCTGTTCGGCGCGACCAGCCTGGAGCAGCTGCGCGACAACCTGGCGGCCGTGGAGCTGGTCGAGCGGGTCGGCGCCGAGGAGCTGCGGGCCCGGGTGGCGCCGCTGTGGGCCGACCGGGACGCCGTCGATCCGGAGGGTCCGTGAGCACGCCGCCGAGCAGGGGGTACGAGGGCTTCGGCGGCACGGCCCGCGAGCTGGCCTCGCAGTCCACGCCCTGGTGGCCGCGGCCGCGGCGGGCGCGTCCCGGGGCGCCCAACGTGGTGGTCGTGCTGGTGGACGACCTGGGGTTCAGCGACCTGTCGCCGTTCGGGTCGGAGATCGACACGCCGCACGTGCAGGCGCTGGCCGAGTCGGGCTACCGGTTCACCAACTACCACAGCACCCCGCTCTGCTCGCCCTCCAGGGCCGCCCTGATGACCGGGCTCAACCCGCACCGGGCCGGGTTCGCGATGGTGGCCCACGTGGACCCGGGCTACCCCGGCTACCGGATGGAGATCCCGCGGGAGGTGCCCACGCTGGCCGAGTCGTTCCGGGCCGGCGGGTACGCGACGTTCATGGTCGGCAAGTGGCACCTGACCATCGAGTCCAAGCTGCACGACGGCGCCGACAAGAGCTCCTGGCCGCTCCAGCGGGGTTTCGACCGCTACTACGGCTCCATGGACGGCTTCACGTCCCTGTTCCACCCGCACCGCCTGATCAGCGACAACGGCCCGATCCCCGACGAGGGCTTCCCGGACGACTTCTACCTGACCGACGCCCTCACCGACCGCGCCATCGGCATGATCAACGGCCTGCGCGCCAACGACGCCGACAAGCCGTTCTTCCTCTACTTCGCCCACCAGGCCGTGCACGGCCCGGTGCAGGCCAAGCCGGCCGACGTCGCCAAGTACCGTGGCCGCTACGACGCGGGCTGGGCCAGGATCCGCGAGGAACGCTTCGCCCGCCAGCTCCGCGACGGCCTCTTCCCCGAGGGCACCCGCCCCTCGGACCCGGACCTGGCGCCGTGGGAGGAGCGCACCGAGCTGTACGCCCGCCACATGGAGGTCTACGCCGCCGCCGTGGACGCCGTGGACCAGAGCCTCGGCCGGCTGGTCGAGCACCTCAAGCGCATCGGCGAGTACGACAACACCGTCATCGTCGTCACCAGCGACAACGGCGCGACCGCCGAGGGCGGCCCCGAGGGCACCCGCAGCTACCTCAGCCGCTTCGTGCACCTGGCCGGCCTGCCCGACGACTGGTGCCACGACGTGCTGCGCGACCTCGACCTCGTCGGCGGCCCCCAGGTCCACGGCCACTACCCGCGCGGCTGGGGCAACGTCTCCAATACCCCGTTCCGCCTCTACAAGGGCCACGCCTACGCGGGCGGCATCCACGTGCCGTTCGTGTTGTCGTGGCCGGCCGGGCTGCCCAGGGACGCCGGCGACCCGGGCGTGCGCGACCAGTACGCCTACGTCACCGACGTCGCGCCCACCCTCCTCACGCTGGCCGGCCTGGACCTGCCGCAGGACGTGGACGGCGTGCCGTTCGACCACTTCCTGCGCGAGCGCGACCGGCCGAGCCGGCACCGCTCGCAGTACGTCGAGAGCGGCGGGCAGCGCGGCTACTTCGAGGACCACTACAAGCTCATCGCCCCGCACCTGCCCGGCACGCCGTTCACCGACGACGGCTGGGAGCTGTACGACATCGCCCGCGACCCGGCCGAGACCACCGACCTGGCCGCCGAGCAGCCGGAACGGGTGGCCGACCTGGCCGCGAAGTGGCGGGCGGCGGCCTGGCTCAACACGGTCTTCCCGCTGGCCGACACGCCGGACATGCTCAACACCCGGCCGCCGGCCGAGCTGGCGCTGTCGGAGCCGGTCACGATCCACCCGGGGACCCCGGTGCTGGAGCGGTTCCGGTCGAGCAGGCTCACCGCCCTGCGGTCGTTCACGATCGAGGCGTGGCTGGAGCGGCAGCCGGGTGACGAGGGCGTGATCGTGGCCCACGGCGACCAGGGCGGCGGCTACGTCCTGTACGTCGAGGACGGCGAGCTGCGGCTGACGTACAACGCCTACGGCGTGCCGGTGCGGGCGGCCGGCCCGCTCCCGGCGGCCGGGCCGGTGACCGTCACGGCCCGCTTCACGGCGCTGCCGGAGGTGCGCTGGGACATCGAGGTGCTGGTGGACGGCGAGCCGGCGCTGGCCGTCGAGCGGGTCCCGCAGCTGGTGGGCATGGCCCCCTTCACCGGCATCAGCGTCGGCTTCGACTACGGCGGCCCGGTGGACTGGGAGCTGCACGAGCGCCGGGGCGTGTTCCGCTACCGGCGCGGCCTGGACCGGGTGCGGTACGTCCCGGGGGAGAAGGCGCCCTACAACCCGGAGATCATCGCGCTGGCCGAGGACCTGGCGCAGCGCGCGATCGAATGACGGCTCACAGGTGGTAGGCGTACTCGCCGAACTCCCAGTCGGTGACGTGCCGCTGGAAGCGGGCGACCTCGTCGCGCTTGTAGGCCAGGAAGGCGGCGGTGAAGTCCTTGCCGAGCAGCTCGGTGAGCTCGCCGTCGGCCTCCAGGGCGTCCAGGGCCTCGGGCAGGGTCATCGGCAGCACCGGGGCCTTGGAGGCGTCGTAGCCGTACCCGACGAGCGGCGCGGGCGGCTCCTCGGCCGCCCGCACGCCCAGCAGCGCGGCGGCCGCGGTCCCGGCGACCAGCAGGTACGGGTTGGCGCTGGCGTCGCCGAGCCGCAGCTCGAAGCGGGCGCCCGCGCCGCGCTCCGGCGGGACGCGGAGCATCGCGCTGCGGTTGTCGAGCCCCCAGTCGACGAGCCAGGGGGCCAGCGTGTCGGGGCCGAACCGCTTGTAGGAGTTGACCGTCGGGTTGGCCAGCGCCGCCAGCGCGGGGGCGTGGGCCAGCACGCCCGCGATCGCGTGCCGCGCGGTCGCCGACAGCCCGTACGGCGCGGCCGGGTCGTCGAAGGCGTTGCCGCCGTCCTCGCCCAGGCACGACAGGTGCAGGTGGAAGCCCGACCCGCCCTCGTCGTTGAACGGCTTGGCCATGAACGTCGCCAGCCTGCCCTCCACCCGCGCCAGCTCCTTGACCGCCGCCTTGAACCAGAAGGCCCGGTCGGCCGCGTCGAGGGCCTCGGAGTGCCGCAGGTTGATCTCGAACTGGCCGCTGCTGAACTCGTGGTTGCCCGCCGTCACGCCGAGGCCGAGGTCGCGCAGGTGGCGCAGCGTGCGGGTGAGGTGGCCGTCGGGGTCGCCGCGGCGGCCGGCGGTGTAGACGTTGCCGGTGGCCTCGGCGTAGCGCTGCCAGCCGCCCGCGGGGGCCGGGTCGCACAGGAAGTACTCCAGCTCCGGCCCGACGACCGGGCGCAGGCCCTGCTCGGCGCACCGGGCCAGCACGGCGCGCAGCAGGTCGCGGGGCGACTCGGGGGCCGGTGCGCCGGTGGCCGGGTCGACGACGTCGCCGTGGCACCAGGCGACGCCGGGCTCCCACGGCAGCGGCGCGAGCGTGGCCAGGTCGGGCACGACGGCGATGTCGGGCAGTCCCGCGTCCAGGCCGCCGCTGATGTCGGCGGTGCCGCCGCGCGGGGTGGAGTGGTAGACGGCGCGGCAGAAGGCGAGGCCGTGACCGAGGGCGTCGGGCAGCGCCTCCAGCAGGACGTCGCGGGCGCGGTCGGTCCCGGTCAGGTCGGGGTAGGTCACGCGGACCACGTCGACGCCCCGCTCGGTCAGGCGGTCGATGTGCTGCTGCACCGGTCTCTCCTTGGGTCGTTTGACGCCAAACGTAACGGGCGCGTATTGGCTGCCGCAAGAGCTGTTGACCGATCGGCCTGGATGTTCATATTTTATTTGGAACCAAACGAGTTCCAGGAGGACCATCTTGGCCGGCGTCCGCGGCTACTTCCACCCCAAGACGGCCACGGGCCGCTCGTCCCTCGTCCCGGAGCCGCCCTGGCACTACTCCGGCGACCTGCTCACGATCGAGTACCGCACCGACCCCGACCGGGTGCGTGAGCTGCTGCCCGAGCCGCTGGAGCTCGCCGCCGAGGACCCGGGCGCGGTCGCGCTCATCTGGGCCGACTGGCAGTCCTGCGCCGCCTCAGGCGAGGAGCTGCTGGACCCGGTGCGCTCGCAGTACAAGGAGGCCTTCGCCGTCGTCCGGTGCTCCTACCGGGGGCGGACCTACTCCAGGTGCGTCTACATCTGGGTGGACAAGGACTTCGCCCTCGCCAGGGGGCTGCACCAGGGCTATCCGAAGAAGCTGGGGTCGATCCACCAGACCAGGCCGCACCCGTACGGCCCCGCGCCCCGCATCGAGGCGGGCGCCCGGTTCGGCGCGACGCTGGCCGCCGCCGACCGCCGCCTGGCCCAGGCCGTGGTGACCCTGCGGGAGCCGTCGCCGCACAACGGGTTCGTCAACGGCCACCCCATGGCCCACCACCGCTGGCTGCCCGCCATCGGCAAGGGCGGCGGGCTGGCGCTCGACGAGCTGATCGAGTCCGGCGCCGCCGCCTTCGAGGCCGGCCAGGCGTGGGCGGGCGAGGCCGAGCTGGAGCTGTTCGACGCCCCCACCGAGGAGCTGTCCCGGCTGGCCGTCCGCGAGCCCATCGGCGCCTACTTCCGCCAGGTCGGCGTGGTGTGGGACGGCGGCACGCTGCTGGAATCCGGCACCTCCGGCGCGCACTAGCCCCTTGAGATTGGAAGCACCCGACATGTCCGAACAGATCACCGTCGCCGGGGTCACCGTCGACACCCGCCACTGGATCGGCGGCCGGCGCGTCGCCTCCGCGCGCACGTTCACCGACCTCTCGCCCATCGACGGCGCCGCGCTCGGCGAGATCGCCCGCGGCGGCCCCGACGAGGTGCACGCCGCCGTCACCGCCGCCCAGGACGCCTTCCCCGGCTGGGCCGCCACCCCGCGCGCCGGCCGGGCCGCCGTGCTGCGGGCCGTCGCCGACGGCGTCGAGAAGCGGCTGGAGGAGCTGGCCGCCGTCGAGACCTGCGACAACGGCGCCCTGCTGCGCTCGCACCGCCGCGGCGTCATGCCCCGCGTGGCGCACAACTTCCGCTTCTTCGCCGACTGGCTGGAGAGCCTCGGCCACGACGACTTCGACACCCGCGGCCACGCCAACCACGTCTCCTGGGACCCGGCCGGCCCCTGCGCCCTGATCACGCCGTGGAACGCGCCCCTCATGCTGGCCACCTGGAAGATCGCCCCCGCGCTCGCCGCCGGCAACACGGTGGTGCTCAAGCCCGCCGAGTGGTCGCCGCTCACCGCCTCCCTGCTGGCCGACATCGCCGCCGCGGCCGGGCTGCCGGACGGCGTGCTCAACGTCGTCCAGGGGTTCGGCGAGGAGGCCGGGCAGGCTCTGGTCGAGCACCACGGCGTGCGCCGCGTCAGCTTCACCGGCTCGGTGCCGACCGCGCGGCGCATCGCCCGCTCGGCCGCCGCCAACCTCACCCCGCTCAGCCTGGAGCTGGGCGGCAAGTCGCCGCTGCTGGTCTTCGCCGACGCCGACCTCGACCTCGCCGTGGACCTGGCCGTCGAGCAGTACGACAACGCCGGGCAGGTCTGCCTGGCCGCCACCCGGCTGCTGGTCGAGGCGCCGATCGCCGGGGAGTTCGTCCGGCGCTTCACCGAGCGGGCCGCGGCCCTGGTCCAGGGCGACCCGCGGGACGAGGCCACCGACGTCGGCCCCAACATCCACCCGCGCCAGGTGGAGAAGATCGACGGGTTCGTCCGCCGGGCCCTCGCGGCCGGGGCCCGCGCCGTCATCGGCGGCGAGCGCGGGGACGGCCTGTACTACCGGCCCACCCTGCTCACCGACGTGGCCCAGGACAGCGAGATCGTCCAGGAGGAGGTCTTCGGCCCGGTGCTCACGCTCCAGACGTTCGAGACCGAGGAGGAAGCCGTCCGGCTGGCCAACGACACCCGCTTCGGCCTGGCCGCCACCGTCGCGACCGGTGACCGCGAGCGCGCCCGCCGGGTCACCGAGCAACTGGTCGCGGGCACGGTCTGGGTCAACTGCTTCTTCGTGCGCGACCTGCGCGCGCCCTTCGGCGGCTCCCGCGAGTCCGGCGTCGGCCGCGAGGGCGGCACCTGGAGCTTCGACTTCTACTGCGACCTGAAGAACACCGTCACCGCGCCGAAGGGCTGGAACGACCATGGGTGAGATCGTCGGGGCGGGCCTGCTCGCGCACGTGCCCACCATCGTGCTGCCCGAGCGCACCCGGCTGGAGCTGAACGAGGGCAAGGAGATCAGCCTCGTCACCGGCCTGCGCGAGCTGCGCAGGGACGTCTTCGAGCGCGACGACTACGACACCGTCGTGGTGCTGGACTCCCACTGGGCCACCACGGTCGAGTTCGTGGTCACCGCGCAGGCGCGCCGGGCCGGGCTGTACACCTCCGAGGAGCTGCCGCGCGGCATGTGCCGGATGCCGTACGACTTCCCCGGCGACCCCGAGCTGGCCCGCAGCGTGGCCTCCTTCGCGGGCCGGCACGGCACCTGGATCACCCCCATCGACGACGAGTACCTGCCGATCTACTACGCCACCACCAACCTGTGGAAGTACCTCGGCGAGGGCCTGCCCGCCAAGCGCTGGGTGAGCATCGGCGTCTGCCAGACCGGCGACATGGAGGACCACCTGCGGCTCGGCCGCGCGCTGGCCGACGGCGTCGCGGCCACCGACCGCCGGGTGCTGGTGATCGCCTCCGGCGCGCTGTCGCACACGTTCTGGCCGCTGCGCGAGCTGCGCGACCACGAGTCCAGCGACCCGCGGCACGTCTTCACCCCCGAGGCCCGCGCCGCCGACCTGCGGCGCATCGAATGGTTCCGGCAGGGCCGGCACGACGAGGTGCTGCGCACGATGCCGGAGTTCCGGACGTACAAGCCCGAGGCCCGCTTCCACCACTACGTCATGCTGGCCGGCGCCCTCGGCGAGGAGCGCTGCACGGCCCCCGCCCGCCAGTACGGCGAGTACGAGAACTCCGTCGGCACCGGCCAGGCCCTGCTCTGGTTCGACCGCCCGTCCGGCGGCTGGACCGCACCCCGACAGGAGAACGCCCATGCCTGAGTACCGCCGCGTCCTGCTGGACGGCGCCGTCACCGAGACCGTCCGCGACGGGGACGAGCTCGTCGCCGCGGACGGCCGCCGGATCGGCGCCGACGAGGCCGCGCACCTGCCGCCGGTCGTCCCCACGAAGATCATCGCGGTGCACCTCAACCACCGCAGCCGGGTCGAGGAGTTCCGCACCCGGCTGCCGGACGCGCCGACCTACTTCCACAAGCCCACCTCCTCGCTCAACTCCCACCGGGGCGCGGTCGTGCGGCCCGAGGGCTGCAAGTGGCTCAACTACGAGGGCGAGATCGCCATCGTCATCGGGCGGACCTGCCGCAACATCGCCCCCTCCGAGGCCGGCGCGCACATCGCGGGCTACACCGTGGCCAACGACTTCGGGCTGCACGACTTCCGCGACACCGACGCCGGCTCCATGCTGCGCGTCAAGGGCTCCGACACGCTCTGCCCGCTCGGCCCCGGCCTGGTGACCGGCTGGGACTTCCGCGGCAAACGCCTGCGCACGTACGTCAACGGCGAGGTCGTCCAGGACGGCAACACCGACGAGATGACCTGGGACATGCACTACCTGGTCGCCGACATCGCCCGGACGATCACCCTCTTCCCCGGCGACGTGCTGCTGTCGGGCACCCCGGCGGGCTCGCGGCCCGTCCGGCCGGGGGACGTCGTCGAGGTCGAGGCCGAAGGGCTCGGCCGGCTGACCAACCACGTCGTGACCGGGCCGGTGCCGATCCGCTCCGACGTCGGCGCGCAGCCGACGGAGTCGGAGGAGGTGCGCTCGACCGCGCTCGGCGGCGACTGGGAGTTCCGCGGCGTCCGCCCGCCGCGCCGCTCGTGAGCCGCCCGTGAGCCGCCCGGGGCGGCGGACGGCCGCCCCGGGCGTTCACAGGGGGTGGCTGAGGATGCGGCGGCCCTCGTCGCGGAAGCCGCGCTTGCCGTAGTAGGCGAACAGGTGGCTCACGTCGGCGCCGTTCGGGGCGATCACGACCTCCAGGGCCGTGCAGCCGCGGGCGGCGGCCCACCGGCGGCTGTCCTCGATCAGCTGCTCCGCCTCGCCCCGCCGCCGCGCCTCCGGCGCGACGAACAGGTCCTCCAGCTCGGCGTACAGCCCCTGCTCCAGCCCGAACGTGGTGGTGGTGATGCCGAACGCGACCAGCCGGCCCGCGCTCTCGCTCACCGCCACCCGGACGCCGGGCTCGGCGATCAGCCTGGCGAGGTTGGCCTTCAGCGTCTGCGCCGGGGTGGTGAAGCCGTCCTCGGCGTAGAAGGCGACGGCGAGGTCATGGAGTGCGGGCAGGTCGTCAGGGACGGCGGCGCGGATCATGGCAGCCATGATGCCCCGACTCGCGGACGAGCGCGTCGAACAGGGCTTGCTGGGCCGGATCACGGTGGGCGGTGTCCTCGGGATGCCACTGCACGGCGGTGAACCAGCCGGGCGCGCCGCCGTGCTCAAGGGCCTCCACCGTGCCGTCGGCGGCGTGCGCGGCGGGGGACAGGCCGTCGCCGAGCCGCTCGACGCGCTGGTGGTGGAAGCAGGACGCCTCCATCTTCGCCGCGCCGGTCGCGCGTTCCAGCAGGGTGCCGGGGCGCAGCGACACCGGGTGCACGACGTGCCGGTGGCCGCCCTCGGGGCCGCCCATGTCCTGCTCCAGCGTGCCGCCGAGGGCCACGTTGACGACCTGCAGGCCGCGGCAGATCGCCAGCGTGGGCAGCCCGGCGGCCAGGGCGTGGCGGGCCAGGGCCAGGTCGAAGGCGTCCTGGTCGTCGTCCACGTCGTAGACGTCCTCGTGGGTGTCGGGGGCGCCGTAGCGGTGGGGGGCGACGTCGCCGCCGCCGGGCAGCAGCAGGCCGTCGAACCTGGCCATCCGGCCCGCCACGTCGTCCGCGGCCGCCGGATGGATGGTCGCCGGTTCGCCGCCCGCCCGCCACACGGCCTCCACCAGGGCGCGGGCGCTCACCTCGGCGGCGTACCGCAGGGCCGAGGCGGTGGCGGAGAAGCGGGCGGGGATCGCGATCAGGGGTCTCACAGCTGGATCCAGGTGGTCTTGAGCTCGGTGTACTTCTCCAGCGCGTGCGCCGACTTGTCGCGGCCGTTGCCCGACTGCCGCATGCCGCCGAAGGGCACGGTCAGGTCGCCCTCCTCGTAGCAGTTGACCCAGACGGTGCCCGCCCGCAGCGCGCGGGCGATGCGGTGCGCGGTGCCCAGGTCGGAGGTCCACAGGCCGGCCGCGAGACCGTACTCGGTGTCATTGGCCAGGCGGACGGCCTCCTCGACGTCGTCGAAGGCCAGCACGGACAGCACCGGGCCGAAGATCTCCTCCCTGGCCAGCCGGGAGCCGGGGTCCACCCGGTCGAAGACGGTGGGTTCGAGGTAGGCGCCGCCGGTGCCGGCCAGGATGCGGCCGCCGCCCGTACGCAGCCGCGCGCCCTCGGCGAGACCCGCCTCGACGTGGCCGCGCACCCGTTCCAGGTGGGCCTCGCCGACCAGGGCGCCCATCTCCGTGGCCGGGTCGAGCGGGTCGCCGACGCGCAGCGCGCGGGCCCGGGCGACCACGGCCTCCGTCACCCGGTCGGCCACCGACCGGTGGACCAGCAGGCGGGACGGCGCGGTGCACATCTCGCCCTGGTTGAAGAAGACGCCCCAGGCGGCGGTGGCCGCGGCGGCCTCCAGGTCGGGGGCGTCGGGAAGGATGATGTTGGGCGACTTGCCGCCCAGCTCCAGCCACACGCGCTTGAGGTTGGAGTCGGCCGAGTAACGCAGGAAGTGCCGTCCGACGGCGGTGGAGCCGGTGAAGGCCAGCACGTCCACGCCGGGGTGCAGGCCGAGCGCCCGCCCGGCGGTGGGGCCGTCGCCGGCGACCACGTTGAGCACGCCCGGCGGCAGCCCGGACTCGGTGGCCAGCCGCCCCAGCTCCAGGGCCGACAGCGGCGACAGCTCCGACGGCTTCAGCACGACGGTGCACCCCGCGGCCAGGGCGGGGGCCACCTTCCACGAGGCCAGCGTGAGCGGGAAGTTCCACGGCACGACCGCGCCGACGACGCCGGCGGGCTCGCGGGTGACCAGCGCGAGGGCGTCGGCGGGCACGTGCGGGGCCTCGTCGGCCAGTTTGCCGGCCAGCTCGCCGTACCAGCGGAAGGTGGTGATCGCGGCGCGCAGCTCGATGTCGTGCGCGTCGGTGATCGGCTTGCCCATCTCCAGGCTGACGAGCAGCGCCAGGTGCTCGCGCCGCTCCTCGATCAGGGACGCCAGCCGCACCAGCGCCCGCCCGCGCTCGGCGGGCGCCATCCGCGGCCACGGGCCCGAGTCGAACGCCCGCCGCGCCGCCGACACCGCGAGCCCGACCTCCGCCTCGCCGCCGTCGGCCACCTCGGCCAGCACCCGGCCGTCGCGCGGCGAGCGCACCGTGAAGGACGCGCCGCCGGGCTCGTCGGCGCCGTCGACGTGGTGCGCGGACGGCGGCGTGACCGCCGCGGCCCGGCTCAGCCATTCCTCGTGGGTCACGACGTGCCCCGCTCGCCGGTGGCCCCGTGTTGTTCGGTGGCGAACGTCTGGTCGAGCGTCGGCATGTCGCCGTTGACCGGCATCGTCGGCCCTTCTGTCGCGGACGGGTGCTCCGAAAATGTATGGTCCCAAACGATCGGCCGTCAATGGCCTGCCGCCGCGCGCGGGGAACCGGGCCCGGCGGCCCGGTCGTTGGCCGGTCGTCACCCTTCCGTGGAGGATCCTTGTTACGACTCGCCTGCCTCGCGCTCGTCGCCGCGCTGACCGCCGGGTGCACCGTCGCCGACACCGGCCCGCCGGCCTCGCCGGAGGAGACCGAAGAGGTCATCGACGACGAGCCCGACGGCGGGTCCGACGACGGGTCCGACGCCGCGGCCCAGGACGGGTCCGCCCGCATCGCCGTCTGCGTGGACACCGGCACGCAGACCAGGGCCGACTACCGCCCGTGCGAGGACGAGCGCCGCGGCTACGCGTGGTACTTCTACGCCGGCGACGCCACCGTCCCCGCGGTGGGGAAGCGGGCCGACGGCGGCACGTACGAGGACCCCGGGGACGACGAGCTCACCAAGGCGTCGCCGCAGGGCGGCCCCGGCGCCGAGACGGCCATCGAGACGCCCTCGGAGTGGGTCGAGGTGTGCGTCGCGAAGCCGTCCCGGCGGCGCGTGGTCAACAACTTCTGCGAGGACCGGCAGGGCGGCTACGGCTGGTACTACATCGCCATCGACGGCCGCGTGCCGCCCGTCGGCGAGCGGGCCGACAACGGCGCCTTCAGGTTCTACGGCGGCGACAGCTACCGGGCCCGCGAGTCGGGCGGCGACGCGGCGGACGCCGCGATCGGCTACGAGGAGACCGTCGAGGAGTGACCCCCGCGGGCCGGCGGTTCGCGGGGACGGCAAGGCGGGCCGGCGTTCGCGGGGACGGC
>NZ_JBFAOM010000013.1:0-218252 GCF_040675235.1 Nonomuraea sp. NPDC049637 | reverse complement strand
GCCCTGGCCCGCCGTACGGGCGCCGCATCCGGCCGATCTGGCCGCCGCCGCGGTCCTGGGCCGGATCGTGCGCCGGTTCCGTCCCGACGTGGTGCATCTGCACTCCTCCAAGGCCGGGCTGGTCGGCCGGGTGGTGTTGCGTGGCCGCGTGCCGACGCTGTTCCAGCCGCACGGCTGGTCCTGGCTGGCCGGCCGGGGCACGCTGGCTGCCGCGGCCGCCTCCTGGGAACGCGCCGCCACCCGGTGGACGGATCTGGTGCTCTGCGTCGGCGAGGGCGAGCACCGGCAGGCCGGGGACTCGGGCGTGCGCGGCCCGCTGGCCGTCGTCCGCAACGGCGTGGACCTGGCCCGCTTCCGTCCGGCCACGCCGGACGAGCGCGCCGCCGCCCGCCGGGGGCTCGGCCTGTCCCCGCACGGGTCGTTGGTCGTGTGCGTCGGCCGGATCACCCGGCAGAAGGGCCAGGACCTGCTGGTGGAGTCCTGGCGGCAGGTCGCGGCCCGGGTGCCGGACGCCTGCCTGGCACTCGTCGGCGACGGGGACGACTTCGCCCGTCTGCGCCGGGGCGCGCCGTCCGGCGTCCTCATGCCGGGGGCCAGCGCCGATCCGCGGCCCTGGTACGCCGCCGCCGACCTGGTCGTGCTGCCCTCCCGCTGGGAAGGGCTGCCGCTGACCGTGCTGGAGGCCATGGCCTGCGGGCGGTCCGTGGTGGCGGCCGCCGTCCCCGGTCTCACGGAGGTGGTCACCCCGGCCACCGGAGCGCTCGTCGAGCCGCAGGACCCGCGGGCGCTGGCCGCGGCGATCGTGGCCCGGCTGACCGACCCGGCCGTGCGGCGCGCGGAGGAACGGGCGGCGCCGCCGCGGGCTGCGGAGTTCGACCTCGGCGTCACCCTCGACCGGCTGGCGGCGCACACGCTGCGCCTGGCCCGGCCGGGTCAGGCCGCGGGCGGTGCCGCCGTGGGCGCGTCGGTGACGGCCGGGCGCGGCTGAGGCGCCGGCGACCCGCTCCCGCCCGGCGCGGACCCGCTCGGCGCGGGGGAGGGGGCTGGGGACGTCGGGGCGGGCGGGGTGGTCGGCGGCGCCGACGGGCCGCGCCGGAAGCCGGGGTCGCGCATGAGCTGCCGGAACACCCGCGACGACCGCGGGTTGGCCGGGCACTGCCAGACGCCGTGCGGGCAGTAGTCCACGATCGAGTGGTAGGCCACGTCGTGCCGGGCGATCCAGTCGAGCATGTCGCGCACGAACTCCGGCCGGTCCCCGTACCGGAACAGCCCCCACTCGGGGAAGGAGATCGGCTTGCGGTGCGCGGCGGCGAAGTCGGCCTGCGCCGCCAGCCCGAACGGCTGGTCGACGTAGTCGGCGAACCGGTCGCCGGGGCCCTGGTCGTAGCTGTCCATGCCGATGATGTCGACCACGTCGTCGCCGGGGTAGCAGTCGGTCCAGCCGATGGCGTCCGGGCCCCGGTTGGGGCTGAAGTCGAAGCGGAAACGTTGTCCGGGCACCGCCCGCATCACGGCGACGATCCGCCGCCAGTACGCCTGCCACGCCTGCGGATCGGCCGAGCAGCGGCTGGAGTAGGTCAGGCCGTTCATCTCCCAGCCCGGGACGATCACCGTGTCCGGCGCGCGTCCGGCCACCAGCGTCCGGGCCAGCCGGTCGAAGTACGGGTCGAACGCGCCGTCCGCGCCGGCGTTCAGCAGCACCGCCACCGCCTCGTCCGGCAGGCCGCCCTCGTTCGGCATGACCATCGGCACGTTGAGCACCAGCATGCGTCCCGGCTTGGCCGCCCGCCACCGCATCCACGGCTGCAGGACGAAGTCCGGCCCGCCCAGCGCGTTCCACGCCTCGCCCGGCACGTACGTCCGCCCCACCCGGACCTCCGCCCCCAGCCAGGACTCGAACGCGCCCAGCAGGTGCGGCCCGCGCCAGTCGGAGGCGAGGAACACCCCGAACGGCACGGCCGACAGGTCGGCGCGGGCGGCGGACGGCTCCTTGACGCGCTTCGTGCTCAGCGCCGGCGGGACCACCGCGGCGACCACGGCCAGCAGCGCGCAGACCCATGCCATCCTCACGGTCATCGCCCGCCCCCTCCCTTACAGGGTGTATCAGCTCCCGTACCCCGAGACGGAACGATGGTGATCAAGCCACTGCAAAGTGATCGCCGCGGATGCCGGGGCCGCACGTCGCCGGCGGGCCGTTATTCATTGGAGGGCGGCGGCCGGCGACGGGTAGGGTGCCGATCATGGCGCTCCCGCTCGCTCTGAGCGCCGCCCCCTGACCCACCCTCAGTGAGGACTTCGCGCGCATGACGCCGCCTGCTCTCTAGACCTGACACCTTCCTGCGCATCGGTCGCCGACGGACGCCGTCGGCTCTGTTTCCCGTGCTCTTCGTCAGGTCTTCAGAGAGATCATGTCTTCACATCCTCATATCGTGCTGCCCTGGGTGGTGCGGCGCACCCGCCTGCCCCTGCTCGTCCTGCGGTGCGTGGCCTGTCCGTCCGGGCGGGCCACCGTCGGTGACGGCCGGTTCCGCGTCAACGCCAACGGCAAGCTGCTCGACGTCTGGCTCCTGGTCAACTGCGTGGCCTGTGACCGGACGGGCAAGCTCACCGTGCACGACCGGGTTCCGGTGCGCTCGCTGGACGCCGGCCTGCTGGCCGGGTACTCGGGCAACTCGCCGTCCCTCGTGGCGCGGGCCCTGCTCGACCCGGCGACCGCCCGCCGGAACCGGTACACGTTCGACTGGGACGGGTGCTGGGAGCTCGACGCGCCGCCCGTTCCGGAGAGTCCGTGGCCCGTCCGGATCACGGTCGCCTTCGACGATCCCGTCCCGCTGCGTCCCGAACGGCTGATCAGCCTCGGGCTGGGCGCCGGCCGGGACGAGGTCGCCCGTCGCATCAAGATCGACATCCCACCGAATCGGAGGACGAGACAGGACTTCTCCTTTCTGCTGATGTAGGTCGAGGCCGCCGGCCCGGCGGGCGGTCGTCCGCCCGCCGGGAGCGGGACAGCAGGTGCCCGGCGAGGGCCGCGGCCAGGCCCGCCAGCCCGGCGGCCGCGAAGCCGCCGCCCGGCAGCGCGGCGTCGATCGCCAGCCCCGCGATCGGCGAGCCGAGCGCGAAGCCCGCGCTCGCCGCCGACGCCTGCAGGCCCGTGGCCTCGCCCCGCACGCCCGCCGGGGCCAGCCGGCTCACCGCGTCGGCCACCGTGGACAGGGTCGGCGCGGTGAGCAGCCCGGCGCCGACGACGGCCAGGCACAACCAGCGCCAGTCGTGGGCCAGCCCGGCGGGGATCGTCAGCAGTCCGAGCAGGCCGAGCAGCAGCCACGTCGGCATCGGACGGCGCGTCGCGCCGTAGACCAGCCCGCCGGCGACGGAGGTCACGCCGAACACGGCCACGACCACGGCGGCCCAGGACACCTGGCCGGCCTCCTTGAGCGTGGCCACGATGGCCAGGTCGATGCCGCTGAGCAGGGCCGTGGCGCCGAACCCCATCGCCAGCACGGCGACCATCCGGCGGTCCAGCCACTCCCGGCGCGCCGGACGGACGGGCGAACCGGTCGCCACCTCGCCCTCGGCCCGCAGCGGCGGATCGAGCAGGGCGATCCCGATGCCGCCGGCCACGATGACCGCCCCGAGCCCCCACGCCACGGCCTGGGGGGACAGCTCCGCCGCGCAGAGGATCACCAGCGCCGGCCCCACCAGGTACGCCAGCTCGCCCTGCACCGACTCCAGCGCGAACGCGGCCCGCCGCTGCCCCGGCGTCGTCATCGCCGCGATCGCCTGCCGGGTCACCGCCTGGACCGGCACCATCAGCAGCCCCGCCGCGAAGGAGGCGCCCAGCAGCACCGCGTACGGCAGGACGGGCACGCTCGCCCAGAACACCGCCTGCGACGCGACGGTGATCGTGAGCACGGCGCGCAGCCCCCGCCGGTCCGTCACGCGGCCCAGCAGCGGCCCGCCCAGCGCCACCCCGGCGGTCAGGGCCGCCGCGACGCCGCCCGCCGCCACGTAGCCCAGGTCCAGGCGCAGCACCACGTACATGGTCAGCGCGGTCACGTCGGCGGTGATCGCGGCACGGGCGAGCAGCGAGACGCCCAGCAGCGCCGCCATCCCCCGCACGGCGAGAACCTGTCGGTATCCGGTCACCCGGGCGACGCTAGGTCACCGCGAAAGCCATAGGAAGACGTTGTTTTGTTGGACCCGGCATAATGGATGCTTATGGCCAAGGATCTGGAGACGGCGTTGCTGCGGTCGTTCGTCACGGCCGTGCGGGCCGGCAGCATCAGCCGCGCCGCGACCGCGCTCGGGCACACCCAGCCCGCGCTCAGCCAGCAGTTGCGCAAGCTGGAGAGCGCGGTCGGCCGCCCGCTGCTCCACCGGTCGCCGTCCGGCGTGTCCCTGACGAGGGCGGGGGAGGAGCTGCTGCCCTACGCCGAGCGCATCCTGTCGCTCTCCGCGCAGGCGCTCACCGCGACCGGGCGCGCGCTCACCGGCCGCTGCGGGGTCGGGCTGCTGGAGGACCTGGCCGCGGCGCAGCTGCCGCAGGCGCTCGCCGACCTGGCCCGGCTGCACCCCGGCGCGACGCTGGAGGTGCTGAGCCTCTCCGGCGTCACGATCCGGGAGGCCTACCACGCGGGCCGCGTGCAACTCGTGCTCGACGAGGCGACCGACCTTCCCGCGCCGCCGCGCTGGACCGTGCGGCGTCCGCTGGTGTGGGCGGTCGGCCAGGGCGTCGACCCGGCCGCCGACCCGCTGCCGGTGGTGCTGTTCACCGGGACGTGCGCGTGGCGTACCTCGGTGGTGGAGACGCTCGACCGCACCGGCCGCAGATGGCGGCCGGTGTTCGAGAGCAACAGCCTGGCCGGCGTGCTCGCGGCGCTGCGGGCCGGGCTCGGGGTCGCCGCGCTCATGCCCGGCAACCTCGAACCCGACATGGCCTGTCACGACCCGGGCGCCCTGCCCGCCCTGCCCGACGTCGAGCTCGGCCTGGCCCGGCATCCGGCGAGCGAGGGCGATGCGCTGATCGACGCCGTGGAGACCGCGCTGCGACGCATGATCTGAGCGCCGCCGGCCTCAGAACATCAGGGCGATCTTGCCGCTCAGCCGGCCGCGCCGGAAGTGCTCGTGGGCCGCCCGTACGTCCCGCAGGCCGTACTGGGCCTCGACCCGGGCCCTGACCTGGCCCGCGTCGACGGCCTTGGCCAGCTCGGCGAGGCCGGGGCCATCCTCGCGCACCTGGTTGACGGTGGTGCGGACCGATCGACGGGACAGGTCGGGCACCGGCCCGGCCTGGGTGGCGACGGAGGCGTAGCGGCCTCCGTCGGCCACGGCCTCGACGGCGAAGGCCCCGAAGGTGTCGAAGACGGCGTCGTAGGCCCCCGCCGGCAGGTCGGCGGGGTCGGTCGTGACCCGTTCGGCCCCCAGGTCCGTGGCCGCCTCCGTCTGCGCCGGTCTGGAGACCAGGGCGTCCACCCGGACGCCGCGCGCCCGCGCCAGCTGGACGGCCAGCCCGCCCACCGCGCCGGCCGCGCCCGCCACCAGCAACCGCTCGCCCGCCCGGACGTCCAGCCAGTCGAGCGTCTGCAGGGCGGTGAGCCCCGGCAACGGCAGCGTCGCCGCCTCCACCAGGCTGACCGCTGACGGCGCCACGGCCAGCGAGCCGACCGGCATGGCCACGAGGTCGGCCCACGTCCCCCGGCCCGTGCCGAGCTGGTGGGACATGCCGAAGACCCGCTCACCCACGGGCAAGGCCTCGTCCCGGCTGTCCACGACGACACCCGCCAATTCCCATCCCAGGATCGTCGGCAGGGGAGGGCTGCCCGCTCCGATGGCCCCTTCACGGGTCTTGTCGTCAACCGGGTTCAAGGCGGAGGCGACGACCCGCACCAGCACCTCGCCGTCCCGGGCCCGGGACGGCGGCGCCTCGGCGACCGTCAGGACGTCCGGGCCGCCGAAGCGGGTGATCCGCACAGCACGCATGTTCAACTCCTCGATATTCGGGACAACAGGGATGGCCGGGGTCACCGGTCGAGCAGCCCCAGGGCCGGCAGCGCCGCGGCCAGCCGCGGGTCGGCCTGGGCGGCTTCCTCCAGGGCGGTCCTCAGCGTCGCCTCGTAGGTGACGTTCGCCTCGGTGTAGCGGGCCCGGCCCGCGTCGGTGATGACGGTGTAGACCCCGCGCTTGTCGTCCGGGCACAGGTCCCGGTACGTGAGGTCCGCCGTGTTCAGCCGGGTCACCAGGCGGGTCACGGAGCTCTGGTTGAGCCCGATCCGGTCGGCCAGCTCCTGCATGCGCAGCTCACCGGCGTCCGAGGTGGCGAGATGGCCGAGCGCCCGGTACTCCGACAGGCCGATGCCGTGCCGCCGCTGGAGGGCGGTGGCCAGGGCGTTCTCCACCCGGGCGTGCAGCAGCAGGACGTCGTTCCAGGAGCTGGACACCGCGGAGGGCGCGGGGGCCGGGTGCGGAGTCGGTGTCGTCGGAGCCATGGAAGCCTCCTCCTTCTCTGAGGACCCGGTCTCTGGGACGCGGGATTGACAAAAGCATACATGCACATGCAAGCTTCTCTCTGTCGGTCAACCGCTTGCACGTACATGCAAATAAAGAAGGGTCCTGAGATGGCCTGGATCTACCTGCTCATCGCCGCCGTCTTCGAAGTCGTCTTCGCCCTGGCCACCAACGCCACCGAAGGCTTCACCCAGCTGTGGCCGTCCCTGCTGACCGCCGCCGCCGCGGCCGGCGGGATCTTCTTCCTGAGCCTGGCGCTGAAGACCCTGGACGTCGGCGTCGGCTACACCGTCTGGACGGGCATCGGCTCGGTCGGCACCGTGCTGCTCGGTTCGGTGATCTTCGGGGAGGAGCTGACCGTCTGGAAGGGGCTGGCCTTCGTCCTGATCATCGGCGGCGTGCTGGGGCTCAAGCTCGCCGACCGCCTGTCCGCCAAGCCCACGGCCGAGCCTGCCGCCGGACCCGCCTCGGGGTCCGCCACCGGGTCCGCCGCCACCAAGCCTGCCGCAGTCTGACCACCCGCCCACCACTGCCCAAGGAACGTCATCATGGCCTGGATCTATCTCTCCATCGCGATCGTCTTCGAGATCGGCTTCGCGCTCGGCACCAACGCCACCCAGGGCTTCACCCGGCTGTGGCCCTCCGTCTTCACCCTGCTGTCGGCCGCCGGCGGCATCTTCACCCTGAGCCTGGCCCTGAAGTCCCTGGACGTCGGCGTCGGCTACACCATCTGGACCGGCATCGGCTCGATCGGCACGGTCGTCCTCGGCGCGCTGATCTACAAGGAGAAGATCACGCCGGCCAAGCTCGCCTCGTTCGCGGCGATCATCGGCGGCGTGGTGCTCCTCAAGATCGCCGCAGGCGTCTGACCGGTGGCGCGGGCGGCGCCGGCGGCGCGGGTGGCGTCGGCGGCATCGGCGAGGCGGTCGGGGCGGGCGGGCCCTGGCCGCGGAGCCGGTCCATCTGCCGCCACTCGGGCCGCAGTCCCGTCAGGCTCGTGGTGAGGGCGTAGACCGCCCCGCCGGCGAGCAGCACCGGCGTCAGCCCCGCGACCGCCACCAGCGCCCCGCCCGCCAGCCCGCCGAGCGGGATGCCGGCCCAGGCAAGGGAGTCCTTCAGCGCGTTCACCCGGCCCAGCAGGCTCCGGGGCACCCGCTCGTAGGAGATCGCTCCGAGGATCGGGTTGAGGAACCCGCCGGCGAACCCGCCCACCGCGAACACCGCCACCATGGCCCACACCGGCGCGTCCACCGCCAGGACGAGGAACCGGGTCGGCCCGGCCAGCAGGAACGCCACGAAGAAGACGGGCCTGCGCCGCATCCGGTGCGCCACGGCGGCCGCGACCAGGCTGCCGCCGACCGCCGTCAATCCCATCACGCTGCTGTTCAGTCCGACCACGGCGGCGCCGTGGCCGGACTCCCTGGCCCACACGAACACCAGCACCTGGCCGAAGGCCGCGTCGAGCAGGTTCGTGATGCCGACCATGACGACCACGGACAGCAGCAGCGGCTCGCCACGCAGGAACGTGAACCCCTCGCCGAAGCGCCGCCAGTACCCCTGCTGCGTCTCCTCCGCCGGAGCGCGGTGCCCCATGCCGCGTGGCAGCGCCCACGTCACGATCACCGAGCCGAGCGCGAAGCAGATGACGCTGATGCCGAGGCCGGGCAGCGGTCCGAGCAGCGCCACCACCGCCCCGCCCGCCGCGGGCCCCACCGTCTGGGCCAGCCGCTCGGTCACGCCCATCAGCCCGGTGGCCCGCTCCAGCGGCACCCGCCCGCGCTCGGCCGCCTCGGGGATCATGATCTCCTTGGCCAGATCGCCCGGACCGCGGGCCGCGCCGACCACCGCGACGAGGGCGATCAGCGCCCCCAGCGGCAGCAGGTCGAGCGCGTGCAGGAGGACGACGGTTCCGGCCGCCGCGGCGCTCACCACGTCCCCGATCCAGGAGATCCGGCGCGGCCCCACCCGGTCGGCCAGCGGCCCGGCCAGCGCCTTGACCAGCACGTACGGGGCCATCTCGGCGAACGCCACCATCCCGGTCCGCGCCGGGCTCCCGGTCGTCGTCAGGACGAACCAGGGCAACGCGATGGCCGACACGCGCGTCGCGGTCAGCGACACCGCCATGGCCGCGAGCAGGCCGGCCATCGGGCGTAACGACGCGCCCGACCCCATCACGCACCCTCGGGCGACTCTGGCGACTCGGGCAGTCCGGTCGACTCGGCCGCTTCGGATGGTTCGCTCGCTTCTGGTTGTTCGGTCGCTTCGGGTAGGTCGCTCGCTTCCGGTTGTTCGCTCGCTTCTGGTTGTTCGCTCGCTTTGAGCGGTTCGGTCGCTTCGGGTAGGTCGGGTAGGAGCTGGGTGATCAGGGAGACCCGGGCGGCCCCTTCGGGGGCCGGCTGGCCGGGCGTGTCGCGGCGGTAGCGGTCGATGACCTCCGTCAGCTCCTCACGCAGCCGAAGCCCCTCCTGCGGGGTGATCCGCAGCGTGACGGAGCTGAGGTCGAGCACCCGCCGCCACTCCGCCGGCATGGTCGGCAGCTCGTTCAGCGCCCGCTGGGTTCGCAGACCGTACAGGGCGGCGATGGACTGCATGTAGGCCAGCACCGCCTCGGGCTCCCGCTCCGACAGCTCGTCGTCGCTGAGCCGGGTGACGTGGTGGACCGAGCGCCACCAGCGTTCGCGGGCGTTGCCGCGCTCGGCGTCCTCCGCCACGATTCCGGCGGCGCCGAGCCTGCGCAGGTGGTAGCTGGCGGTGCCCGAGTTCACCCCGAGGCGTTCTGCCAGGCGGGTGGCGGTGGACGGGCCGTGTTTGCGCAGCAGGTCCACGAGTTGCACCCGTACCGGGTGGGCCAGTGCCCGCAGGCCCTTGGCGTCGAGGACGACCACGCTCTCGGAGGGTTCGGTCATGTCCGGCAGCCTAGACCGCAAACATCTCTTCGCAAAGACTTGTTCGCGAAGAGATGTTTGCAATTGGCGGAGGTGACGTCAGAGCGCTTCGAGTCGCCGAGCCGCGCGGGGTTCCCTCGGACGAGACCTCGGCCCGCATCGCCGCATCCGAGGCCGGCCAGTGGCGGGACCGTCATTGGCCGGCCCAGGTGAACGGCTCGGATGTCAGTGAAGCGCTTCATCATGGCTCTCATGACTGATGAGCGATACTCCCGTCTCGCCGCCGAGCATCTGCCCGCCGACCTCGCCGAGCGGTGGACCGCGCTGCTGCGTCCGTGCGTACGTCTGCGCCGGGCCGCGGACGGCGAGCAGGCCGTCGCCACCCTCGGCGGGGAGCCGGAACTGCCGACCGGGGCCGTCTGGCCCGAGTGGCCGGGGCACGGCCCGCTGTCCTTCGTCGCATCGGTGCGGTGCTCGGCGCTCCCGCACGCCGGGCTGCCCGCGGCCTTCCCGCAGGACGGGACGTTGCTGTTCTTCTACTGCGACGGCCACGACGACATGGACGACGGCGGCTCGTCCGGCCCCCTCGACGCCCCGGAGACATGGGGCGGGGCCCAGGTGTTGTACGTCCCGGAAGGCACGCCGGTTCTCCGGGCGGAAACACCCCCGGAGCTGGAACCGTACCCGTACGTGCAACTGGCCGCAGGCGTCGAGGAGAGCGCCCCCGACCTGTGGCTGCCTCAGGCCCGGGAAGCCCTGCTCGGCGACGGCAGGCACTGGCCCGGGCCTCGCGAGACCCCGGCCCCGCTGCGGCCGTTCGTCCAGGCCTTCCGGCGGCTGCGCACCCGCATCGACCACCAGATCGGCGGCCACGCCGTACCCGTGCAGGGTCCGGTGGAGTACGAGGTGGCGAGCGCGGCGCTCGGCGGCGTTCACTCCTGGGGCACCCCCGCCCTGGACCGGGAAGCCGAGCGCTGGATCCTGCTTGCCCAGTTCGACAGCGACAGCGACGCGAAGATGACGTGGGGTGACACCGGCGCCCTCTACTGGCTGATCCGCCCCGAACACCTGGCCGCCCACCGCTTCGACCAAGCCCGTCTCACCATGCAGTGCTAGGGCGCGGGGGGCTGAATCCGACGTCAGCGGGGTTCTCCCAGGTCAGTGAACCCTTGCCGTTGGGGGGCTTCCGAGCGTCATCCGCCACCTCAAGCGCCCTGCCCGACGACCCCGCGAACCTGCTGGCCGAGCACGCCGAGCGGCAGGATCGCGCCTACCGGGTGGTGCGAGCCGGGCCGGCCGTCAATACCTCCGTCACTTGGGATGGCACCTCGTCATGCCGCGAGGGCGGCCACCACCTTGTCCGCGAGCCGTTGCAGGCGGGCCGGGTCGGCGGGGGCCTGGCGGACGGTGGTGGTCCAGTAGAGGGGGCCCGCCAGCAGGTCGAGGCCGAGTTCGAAGTCAGTGTCGGGCGCGAGTTCTCCGCGTTCCACGGCCCGCCGCAGGACGCTGACCCCCTTCTCGCGTCGAGCTCCACCGACCCTGTCGCGCAGGGCGTCGGCGATGTTGGGATGGTGGACAGCTGCAGCGAACAGGTCGGGCAGAATTCGCGACACCAGTGGATGCCGGAGCGCCGCGTCGACTGCGGTCAGGAAGGCCAGGACGTCGCCGCGCAGACTTCCGGTGTCGGGGGTGTCGGTTGCGGCGATGGAGACTTGGGCGATCAGGTCGATGGTCACGGCTTCCTTGGACGGCCAGCGCCGGTAGATGGCGGCCTTGCCCGAGCCGGCCCGCCGGGCCACGGCCTCCAGCGACAACCTTCCGTAGCCGACCTCGGCGAGCTCTTCCAGGAAGGCGGTGCGGATCGCGTCGGTGACGGCATCCTGAAGCACGGGCCCGCCGGGCGGGCGAGCTGCTGGCGATCGACTCATGCCACCGAGCCTACCCGAGACGGAACGGTTGCGTCTCGGGTAGCGCCGGGACTATGGTGCGACGTATCGAGACGGTCCCGTTCCGTCTCGATTAGTGATGGGAGCCCGCCGTGAAGTTCCTCAACGACGCCTTCTTCAACGGCGAGCCCGCCCGCCTGCACCCGCCCCCCAAGGGGTCCAGCACCCTCATCACCCACCCCGAGGTCAGGGGAATCGGCGAACACGGCGCCTACGGCGGTCGCTCCACTTACTCCCGAGAGGCGGGCTCCCTTCACCGATGCGATCTTCGCGATCGCGATGACGCTGCCGGCGGTGGAACTGGAGCACCCGGACGAGGAGCAACGGGGAGTCCGGGTCCGCGCTGTGGGACTCCTGGTCGACCAGCGGCACTCCTGTCGGCGTTCGTCCTGCCATGGTCGGTTTGGCGCCGTCACCACGAGCTGAAGGACATCGTCCGCCGGCTGGTCGCCTTCCTGCCGTCCCCTCCACACTCGCCCGCTCACTTCCGAAGCCGGGGCAACCCGTGAACCTCAGCGGAGAACCTGGGCTGGACCTGATCAATGCCCGAGCACGACGACTATCGAAATGAGCAACCAGATGACCAACGTCATCGGCCGGATCGACCAGGCCGTCCACATGACCGCGACCATCGTCAAGGGCATCACCGACGAGCAGCTCACCGCCCCCACACCCTGCCCGGGATGGGACGTGCGTACCGAGCTCAACCACCTGGTCGGCGGCATGCGCATCTTCGCCGCCGAGCTCACCGGCACCGGCCCCGGCGGCGAGCACGAGGATGACTGGCTGGGCGCCGACCCGCAGGACGCCTTTCTCGGAGCCGCCCGGCTCGACCTCGCGGCCTGGCACCGCGAGAGTGCCCTGAAGACGACCGTGCGGCTGGGATTCGGGGAAGTGCCCGGGCCGATGGCCGCACTCATCCATCTGACCGAGGTCCTGGTGCACGGCGTCGACCTGGCGATCGCCACCGACCAGGAAACGCTGGTGGACCAGCAGGCCTGCGACGACTTGCTCGCCACCATGCGCGGCATGGACTTCGATGCCTTCCGCCGTCCCGGAATGTTCGGCCCCGAACTTCACCAGCCCGCAGGCGCACCCGCCCACCGGCGGCTGCTGGCCTTCCTCGGCCGCGACCTCGCCCCGCATCGGGCCACGTGACGTGCAGGCGGCCGTGACCAGAACTCTGGCCAGGTGAGACGTGGCCAGCTCGACCGGTGCAACATCTGGCTCCACCTTCGACTGTGACCGGCGCGGCAGGGGCAAACCGCTGCTGGCCGGTGAAGCTCCGCCCGGATCACGAGCGGCGGTTTCTTCAGCCTCTGCGGCTGCTCATGTGGCGATCATCGAGAAGACGGCCAGGTCATGAGCCGCGCACCCGTCCCGCTCAGCGACCCGCACGGTGCCCTCCCGCTGGTATCCGGCCTTCTCGGCAACCCGTAGGGAAGCGGCGTTGTCGATGCGGGAGCGCAGCTGAACACGCCGTATCCCACCGTTGACGAGCGCCCACCGTCCAACCGCGCGCGGCCTCGGTCGCGTAGCCGCGACCTCGCTGACCAGTGTGAATTCCGTAACCGATCTCGGTACGGCCGGCCTCCCAGTCCGTGTCGCGCAACCCGACACTGCCGACGATCTCGCCGGTGGCCTGCTCCACGATCGCCAGGTGTACGCCCTCGCCGTCCAGCCGTCGCCGGTGCACGGTGTCGGTCAGCCACTCATGCACGTCGGCGACCATCTGTGGAGAGCCGGGGGGCAGGGCGTCGGGGGTGCCGGCTGCTGAGCACAGACCGCACGAACCTTGAGTTCGCCGTGAACATCTAAGTGCACATGATGAAGACCTTCGCCCTGGGCCTGGTGGCTGCGGCAGTCACGGGAGCGCTGCTGACCCACCCCGCCCAGGCGTCCGCCAAGCTGTACACCAACCCCTGCCAGGGCGTCAGTCACTGCACGGCCGAGAAGACCGACGGGGAGGAGTGGATGGTCATGACGCCGGAGAAGAACTGGAAGAAGGCCGTCTACCGCTTCCACCATCTCACCAAGCAGGCCCGCTCGGTCTGCGGCAGCGGCAGCGGCACTGGTTCCGGCGGGAAGCTGCACATCGCGATGATCCTCACGGCCCCCGGCAGCTCCAAGACCAAGACCGTCGAGATCGAGGCTTCGGGACGCACCCCCCGAAAAGACTGCTTCTAACCGCTCAGAGCGCCGGGGGTTAGCGCTGGGGTGTGCCCGATTCCAGGCCCGGACAGAGTTCCGGGCCTCTGAGGGGTTGGGACTACCTGACGGTTGGAGCCACGCTCGGGAAGAGGCCGCCAACACGACGGAACGGCCGTGGTGCCGTGACCCCTGAGCCAAATGGGTGGATGTTCGGGGATATGGCGAAGACTTCGGGTTGGGATGTCGAAGGGTGATCCTTACTATCGATGGGGACGGAGTGACGTCCAGCCGAGGCTGTGCTGTCGGAACCTCCAGCATCCAGGAGAACTGTGGGCTCCCTCGCGCAGGCCGCCTGACGCGCCATACGCATGACCTCGTCCAGGGGAAGGGCGGCGATGAGCGGGCAACCAGACGCGGGCGGTTCCGCGCCGGGTCCTGATCGGACCCAGAGACTCACGCTGATAGTCGCGATGATCACCGCTGTGGCCGCCCTGGGCAGCTCGGCCACAGCCGGGTTCGCCCTGATTTACACCGGCGACTCCGTGCAACAGGCTCGCGAACAGCTGAAACTCGCGGAGCAGGGCCAGACCACCGAGCGGTTCGGCCGCGCCGTAGAGCAACTCGGCAACCGTGCACTCGACGTCCGCGTTGGCGGGATCTACGCCCTCGAACGCATCGAGCACGACTCGCCGCAAGATCAGCCCGCGATCATGGGAGTGCTGACCGCGTTCGTTCGCGGACACTCCGCGAAGCGGGGCTCCCCGCCCCCGATCAGCAATGTGGGCGCGGAAAGGTTGCTGCCTGCGGCGCCCGCCGACCTCCAGGCGGCGCTGAACGTCATCGGACGCCGTGACCACACACGCGACGGTTCTCACAAGATCGACCTGAGCTACGCCAAGCTTTTCGGTGCCGACCTGAGTGACGCGTATCTCGCCGGCGCGGACCTGCAGTTCGCCACCCTGAATCAGACATTTCTCAGTGGAGCGACTTTGCGGGGCGCGGACTTGCGAAACGCCACCGTCACCAACCCTGTCGAGGCGAACTTCGCCGGCGCCGTCCGCTGAGCGACGCGGCCGTACCGGGCGATCTGCTCATCAGCGAGAAATCCGAAGGCATGCCCCAGGAACGCAGGCCCCGGCGACCTGCCCGATCGCCGTCATGCTCGCGTCCGGCCCTGAGGCGGTGCGAGTGCGGGTCAGAACCGCTGCAGCCCCGTCACCCGCAACAGATCAAGTGCGGCCGCTTCTGAGGAGCCCGGCTCGGCGGAGTACATCAGCACTGTCTGGTTGTCGTCAGGAAGCAGGAGTGTGTCACAGTCGAGCGTGATCGTACCGAGTGCCGGATGGTTGATGCTCTTTGCCGCGGCACGCCATGCAGCGGAGCGCCCCTCCCTCCACAGCTCGTCGAAGCGGGGGCTCCCACGACGCAGCTCATCGATCATCCGGACGAGGTCCGGGTCGCGCGGATAGCGGGCCTGAGCGGCGCGCAGGGTGCCGACCGAGGCGCGGGCCGCGGCATCGTCGTCGCCTGCGTTCAGGGCGACCTGGCAGCGGCTGCTGCCGAGAAAGCGCTGCCAGATGAGGTTGCGCCGATGGCGGGGCCAGGCGGACATGTCGCCCTGCAACGCCGCCGCCAGCGGGTTCCAGGCCAGGACGTCGCCCTTGGCCGACAGCACCAGTACGGGCAGGTCCGACATGCGGTCCAGGAGTCGCAGAACGCTCCGCCGTACGACCATCTGGATGCGCCCGTTGTGGGGCGGCTCGTACCCGGCCAGCCGGAACACCAGGTCGCGGTCGTCGTCGTCGAGCCTCAGCGCCTGGGCCAAGGCGGCGATGACCTGACTCGACGGCCGGGGGCCGCGGCCCTGTTCCAGGCGTACGACGTAGTCGACACTCAGGCCCGCGAGCATGGCCACCTCCTCCCGGCGCAGCCCCTCGACCTGGCGGCGGGATCCCGCCGGCAGCCCGATGTCCTGCGGGCGCAGGCGTGATCGGGCTGTACGGAGCACTTCGGCGAGTTCGGCGCGGTTCATCCCTCGATCATGCCGTACCAGCCGGATCGACCGGGTGGTACGGCCAGTCCCAGGCCACACCGGTCCTGGCAGGCCGTGGGGCCCGTCCCGAGGATGGAGGTCATGACTGCAGACCTGAGAACGGTGGCCCTGGTGACCGGGGCGAACAAGGGGCTGGGCCTGGAGACGGTACGCCAGTTGTCGAGCCGTGGCTGGCGCGTGTTCCTGACCGCCCGGGATCGGGAACGGGGCCGGCAGGCCGCGGACTCGCTGGCTGGCCAGGGCCTCGATGTCACGTTCGTCGAGCTGGACGTCACCTCCGACGATTCCGTCGCGACCGCCGTGAAGAAGGTGGCCGAGCAGACGGACCGCCTGGACGTCCTGGTCAACAACGCGGGTGTCGGCGGCCCGATCATGGATCCGGCCGACATGCACGCCGGCCTGCTGCGACCGTTGTACGAGGCCAACGTGTTCGGTCCGGTACGGGTGACACACACGTTCCTGCCCCTGCTCCGCAGGTCGGAGCACCCCCGCGTCGTCATGGTGTCCAGCGCTCTGGCCTCGCTGGCCAACGCCGCCGACCCTGCCCGCCCTGAGCACGGTTTCCTGGCCCTGGACTATGCCTCGTCCAAGACCGCGCTCAACATGATCGTGTCCCAGTACGCCCGGGCGCTGCCGACGTTCAAGATCAACGCCGCGGACCCGGGCAACCCGGCCACCGACATGAACCATCACACGGGCGTCCACACGGTGGCCGAAGCAGCGGAGGTGGTCGTCGGTCTGGCTACCCTGGAGCCGGACGGGCCGACCGGCGGCTTCTTCGGCGGCAACGGCCCGATCCCCTGGTAGGAGACAACATGACCACAATCATCTCCATCGGTCTGCACCCGAGCGCGATCGACTACACCGCGCTTCCCGGTCTCGACGAGCAGGTTCTCACGGCCCGGATCGCGCAGGGCGAGGCGGCCCTGCGCGAGGCGGGACTCGACGTGACGTCCTGTCTCGTCGAAGCCGACCCGGAAGCAGCGGAGAAGACTCTGCGCGACTGTCTGGAGTCCGGGCCCTCCTTCGGCGTGGCGATGATCGGGGCCGGCGTGCGGACGATTCCCGAGCACACCCTGCTCTTCGAACGGCTGATCAACGTGCTGGCCACCGCGGCGCCGGGGATCCGGTTCTGTTTCAACACCTCGCCGGAGACGACGATCGACGCGATCCGCCGCCAGTTGTAGCCGCAGGCATGGTCACGCGCTTGCGGGCCGGCCGGGTCGTCGGGCTCAGGCGCGAGAGCACAGGCAGCAGGCGGCGGAGGGCATGGTGCATGAAGGCGCCGTACTGGGCCGGGAGGATCCCACCCACCCCGCCCTGACAAACCCCTACCGGATGCCGCCGCTCCGGAGCCTCCCGGCGTCCGCCGGGGGGCTCCACGCCTGACGCCGTGGGCCGCCCCCCAAGCCGGACAGGAAGGTGACCATGGGTGGTTCTGTCTCGGCGAGTGACCCGTAGAGCGAGGCGGCCGGGGGCGGGCTAACCGCCGCACAGGTAAGGCAGCACCTCGGCGGCGAACGCACCGGGGGCGAGGCTGTGGATGCGGTGGCCGACCGGGATCTCCCAGCAGGCCGACCGGATGCCCCGCACCGGTCTCCCGAACGGTCAACTCCACATCCCTCAGGGTGATCTTCATCCGCCGAGAACAACCACCTCGCGCAGGGCCGCTCCCCGGCACAGTCTGACAGGATCGGGACCCGTGATCGACGATTTCGCGAAGGACAACCTGCACGAGAGACTGCGCCGGGACCGCAGGGCGCTGCTCTGGAAACTCGACGGCTTGTCGGAATACGACGTCCGCCGACCCTTGACAGTCACCGGGACCAACCTTCTCGGCCTGGTCAAACACCTGGCCACCGCCGAGGCCAGGTACTTCGGCGAGGTCTTCGACCGCCCTTCCCCGGAACCGCTGCCCCGGTGGCAGGACTCCGACGGCAGCGATCTGTGGGCGACCGAGGACGAGACTCGCGACCAGATCATCGGGTTCTACCGGCGCACGTGGGACCACTCGGACGCGACGATCAACGAGCTTCCCCTCGACGCCCCCGGCCACGTGCCCTGGTGGCCGGAGTCGACGCCGGCCTGGCACATGAACCTGTTCGCCATCATGGTCCATGTCCTCGCCGAGTCCACCCGGCATGCCGGGCACGCTGACATCCTGCGCGAGGGCCTCGACGGCCGGACCGGGTTGCGCCCCGAACACGAGGAGCGGATCGACGAGGCAGCCCGTGCGGCCTACTGCGCGAAGATCGAGCACGCCGCCAGGACGGCCCGCACCCACTAGGGCGCACCCTTGGCGGATCCAGGGTTCACCCCCGCTCCCACCACCACCGGTGCAGGCGTCCTCGTCGCGCGGGTCCGTCCCGACCCGGCGCAATCGTCACAGTGCCGTCAACGACAGGCTTCCTCGCACGACACCACGTCGAACCCCCGGCTCGGGAAGACCGCGTCCACGAAGAAGTCGTGCAGTGCCGGATCGCCGTCGCCGCAGCCGTCGCTCAGCACCGTCACCTGATAGCCGCGGTCGGCCGCGTCGTAACACGTCGCGGCCACCATCGCGCTGGTGGCGACGCCGGCGACCAGCACGGTGGTGACGCCCCGCGCGCGGAGCACGAGGTCGAGGTCGGTGCCGGCGAACGCGCTGGCGCGGCGCTTCAGCACGACGACGTCCTCCTCTGCGACCGGCAGGGCGAGCTCGGTTCCGGCCGACCCCTCGTGGAAAGCGTCGCCGGCCTCGAAGAACGACTTCATCAGCGCGCTGCCGGGCGGCACGTCGGCGCCGTTGGCCCGGAAGGCGAAGTGCACGAACACCACCAGGACGCCGGCCGCCCTGGCACGGGGCAGCAGTTCGGTGAGCGGCGGCACGACCTGCTGGGCGAACGGGTAACCGCCCGTGATGCCCCGCTGGAGGTCGCCGATGATGAGTGCACTGGTCACGACATTGCTCCGTCCGATGTTTCCGGCGAGCGCGACGGCCCGCGCCCACCTCCTGCCAACTGGGATCACAGTAGGCAAGAGTTGAGATATCAGCAACCGCGGCTGTGAGCGCGCCGGGGCCGGAGGTGGTTGCTCTCGGCCCCGGCGCGCGCGGGGGTCAGTTGCCCCAGACCTGGACGGGGCGCAGGTAGGCGGTGTCGTACACCTGGTCGGCGCCGCCGGGCCCGCCGTTCGTGTTCGGCCCGTACGGGTCGTTGACGACCCACCTGCCGTCATCGGTGTAGCCCTTGATGAGGACGATGTGCCCGGCGGAGGTCATCTGGCCGGACACGGCGACGAGGTTGCCGATGTCGATCTGGTCGCGGACGAAGGTCGGGTTCCAGTCGCTCTTCCTGGTCCAGCCGGTGTGCCGGTTCATGTATCCGAACATGTCCGCCCAGACCGCGCCGTACCGCGGGTCGTAGATCGTGCCGTGCGCGCCCTGCCACGCGCCGTTGCCGGAGTAGTCGGGCGCGGTTTCGGAGAACGTCGAGCCGTTGTAGTCGTACTGGTCGGTCACGTAGCGGCCGTAGGGCGAGTAGTGGCGTCCGCCGTAGTTCACCCACAGGCCCCACTCGCCGAGCTGGTAGCCGGCCATGGTCATGACGGCGGTGGTCGGGCCGCACGAGCCGCGCCCGTCGAACTCGTCCCGCGTGTCGTAGATCTGGTTGATGTGCACGGCGCGGTTTGTCCGGCCGCCGGCCAGCGAGCGGGACACGCCGTCCAGGCTCGCCGCCGCGAGCGGCTGCGCCACGCCGCGCGCCACCGCGTCCGCCCCGACGGTACGCTCCCCGAGCCGGGCCGAGGCCAGCCGCACCCGGTCGCCGTCGAACCCGCCGATCCCGAACTCCGACGTCACCCCGCTGACCACTCGGACGGGCGCGCCGCCCGACACCCGGGCCACGAACGTGCCCGACTCCTCGCGGGTACGGGCGGCCGTCGCCGCCGGGTCGGCCGCGGCCTTCGACTGGGACGCGCACGGCTGGGCCGCGTAGGCGACCCGGTCGCCGTCCCCGCTCCACACCGCCTCGCGGTAGGCCGTGCCGGAGCTCGCGCCGTACGTGGCCACGGTCCGGCCGTCGAGGCCGGCGAGCCCCAGTTCGGAGCGTCCCGAGCACAGGTACGGTCCCGACCGCCGGATGAAGCTGACGAGCTGACGCTCGCCGGTCACCAGGCGGAAGTCGGCGTACACCTGGCCGTGGGCGGGGTCACTGGCGATGAGCGGCGTCACCGCGCCGTCGGCCAGCGCGACGCGCAGCAGGCTCGCCGCGTACCGACGGTCGTCGCGGGCGTCGGGGTAGGCGGCCACGAACGCCGTGCTCGCGTCACCCGACAGGCCCACCACCTCGACGCGGGCGCCGGGGATCGCGGCGATCCGGCGTCCGGGCGCCTCGGCGGAACCCGCGTACAGGTCGGCGCCGGCCTGCCCGGCGACCGTGTAGGCGAGCCGGGTGCCGTCCGGGGAGAAGGCGGCGGAGACGACCTTGCCGCGGGCGAGGGTGCGGGTGCGCCCGGTGCGGGTGTCGTAGGTCATCAGGCGGCTGCCGCGCGAGCCGTCGTGGTCGGGGATGACGGCGACGTGGCCGGGACCGGCGGCGGTCACGACGCCGTCCGACTTCTCCGGCTGCGCGAGGTGGAGGCGGGCCTGGCCGCCGATCAGCACGTCGAACCCGTCACCGGTCCGTAAGGTGCTGACGCTCTGGTCGGTGGCGGCCGTGGCCGCGGCGGCGTGCGCGGTGGCGGCGCCGGTCAGCGCCGTCACCGCGGTCAGCGCGGCGACGGCGGCCGCCGCCAGGAGTGATTTCCGGCATTTCTTGAGCTGGAGTGACATGACCGTCCTTCGTGGTAGATCGCGGAATTCGCTCCCAAAGCGTGAACCGCGGCCCCCGTCGAAGGCACGTCGTCAAAATGTCTGACCGTGATCAGTGGTCGTGGGTGATTTGCGGGACATGGCCGGTGTGGCGGAAACACCTGTCATGCGCGATCGGCGTCCGGGGCTCATCCTGCGATCGTGAGGGGCAGACCGGACAGCAGGCGGTCGCGCAGGACGTCGCCGCGGACGCCGATCTCGGGCAGGTCGTCGGGGCCGGGGGCGCCGCTGACCAGCAGTTCCGGGACGAGGAGGCGGCTGAGCGGGACCTCGGGCGACGGGTCGGCCAGGGCGCCGACGGCGGCGTCGGACAGGTCGAGGTAGGCCGGCGTGAGCGCCCTGCCGTGCAGGGTGCCGGCGACCAGATCGGGACAGAACTCGTTCCAGAAGATGGAGACGGTGGTGCGCAGATCGCCATGGATCATCACCAGCTTGTCGGTCATGTCGCCGACGAACGTCTCGGCCGTCACGTGGCCGCGCACGACCAGCTTGGCGTCACCGGCCAGGTAGACGTTCCGCGCCCGCAGGTCGCCCAGGACGATCAGCGCGGCGGAGCCGTCGTCCACGTCGGTGACGTTCCCGTCGACGACCAGATCGCCGTCCACGATGTAGCCGGTCGCGGCGTCGGGGGCGCCGTCCCGCCATGGCGTGCGATCGTGCTCGTCGAGGGGGAGCTCGCCGGTCACCGTGGCGGGACCGGGCACGAGGATGTATTCCTCCTCGTACAGGTTCCCGTACGTCTCCTTGGGCAGGCCGCGCCGCTCGAACAGGTCAACCGCATCGTCCCAGCCGAGGTATGTCGATCGCATGCGCGTGACCCTAGCAATCAGACCGGGTGGTGATCGTGTCTGTGTTCCGTGCTGCGCAACTTCTACGCCGACCGGGTCGTGAACCGGCTGGAGGTGGGCTTCCGGCGCCGCCTGCTCGACCCGAACCAGATCTGGGACGGCGCGGAGAACGTCGTGCGGCTGGCCATGTCGGCGACCACCTGGCTGCGCGGCGAACGCGCGGCGCACGCGCCGTTGGTGGCCTTCGGGCCGCGGTTCGCGCGGCACCTGCTGGAACGCACGTCGGCGGTGGCGGACCCGGAGGACTGGTGGGTGCGCGCGGGCGCGCCCTCTGTCGTGGTGGAGGACTACCACTGGCGCTACAAGGCCGTCCATCATGCGTGGGTGCGCGCGGCCGGGCTGCGGGTGTCGATGTGGAAGGTGATCCCCGCCCACGATCTGGACAGGCCGGACGAGGAGCTGCGGCGGATGCGCGTGCTGCTGTCCCGGCTGCACGCCGAGTACGCGGCCGTCGAGCAGGTGCTGGCGCTGTGCGAGGACGGCCGCCTGGACGTGGAGCAGCCGGAGGTCGAGCGATATCTGATGCGCGCGCTCGACCTGCTGCTGCGTCCCTCGCGGTACGGGTTCGCCGCGGCCGAGATGCTGGCGCAGATGCTCGCCCGCACCCAGGAGGTCTACGCCGACACCGTGCAGACCCTCGACCACCTGGCCGGCTCGTCGGGAAACGCGGTCATCGCCGCCCGGGTCGAGCAGCTCCGCGTCCTGATGGCCGCCGCCGGGTCCGACCGGCCCTTCCACTACTCGCCGGAGGTCGTGACCACGTTCAACCGCAACACCTTCAACAACAGCGCGATCAGCACCGGCAGCGGGGACGCCACGGTGCACAACGCCTCCGGCGACGACGCGGCCGAGCTGCGGGCGCTGGTGGAGGAGCTGCTCGACGCCGTTCACCTGCTCCGCGACGAGCTCCCCGAGGAGCGGGCGGCGGCGGTCGAGGACGCGGCCGAGGGCGTGCGGCGCGAGCTGGACAGGACGCCGGACGAACGCAGCGAGGGCGGCCTGAGGGCCCGGCTGAAGACGATCTTCGAGATCGCCTCGGACGCGGGCGCGGCGGGCAGCGCGCTGGCCGGCGTGGTCACCGCCATCCAGGGCATCCTCGGCGTGACGTGAGGCGGCCTCCGGGGGCCGCAACCCCCGGAGGGTGACGCTTCGCCCGGAACGACGCGCGATCCGAGCAGGCTGTGACGCCTGAAGAGGACCTATACACAGTCGAGGCCGGGACTCCCAGGTGGCCGTCGGCCCCGGGGCGGCCTGCCGTCGAGTCTAGTGACCGATGCGGTGGCCGGCCAGCCCGCGCCCGTCACCGCGCGTACGGGGCTCGTACGATGTCGGGGTGCGGTCAGTTGCGGCGGTTCGCGGTCATGTGCCCGGATGGGAGATCACCGTCCCGTCGCGGCCCGGCGGCCTGCCCGGGGTCGTCATGGCGGGGTTCAGCGACCGGGCGAACGAGTTCCGCGACCTCGCCCTGGTCCCGCACCCCGCGGTCACCCTGCTCTTCGACCTCGGCGACGAGCCGTTCACCATCGAGGACGACCGCGGCTCCCGCCAGCTCGGACGCGTCGTCGCCGGCCTCGCGCCCCGGCAGGTGCGGGGGAGCGGCCTGACCCGCCGGATGGAGTGCCTGCAGGTCCGGTTGTCGCCGATGGCGGCGCACGCCGTCCTGGGCGCGTCCGCCGAGCTGAGCGGCACGGTGGTCGCGCTCGACGACCTCTGGGGGCGCGAGGCCGAACGCGTGCAGGAGCGGCTGCGGGCCGCCCGGTCGTGGGAGGACCGGTTCGCGATCGCGCGCGACGCCCTGGCCAGGCGGGCCGACCAGGGCCGGGCCGCCGATCCGGAGGTCGCCTTCTCCTGGCGGCGGATGGCGGCCAGCGGCGGGCGGGTGCCCGTCGAGCGGCTCGCCGCCGAGGCGGGCTGGAGCCGCAAACGCCTGTGGGCCCGGTTCCGCGCCCAGGTCGGCCTCACGCCGAAGCGGGTCGCCCGGCTCATCCGCTTCGACCAGGCGGCCCACCGTCTGGCCGCCGGTGAGCGCGCCGCCCTGGTGGCGGCCGAGAGCGGTTACGCCGACCAGTCTCACCTGCACAGGGACGTCATGACCTTCGCGGGCGTGACGCCGGCCGCGGTCGCGCTCTCGCCGTTCCTCGCGGTGGACGACGTCGCCTGGCCGTCCGGGCCTCCCCGCGACCCCGCCTAGCGGATCATGCCTGCCCGCCGCCGACCAGGCACAGCGCGCCGGCCAGGCACAGGTCGGCCGCCTCGGGGGCGGTGAGGCGGCCGCCGGCGTCGGGCCGCCGTGCTCTTGCTCTACGGCAGGCGCGGGTGAGGTGGCGGCTCCTCCCGGGCGGCTCTGGTGATCTCGTGCACGGCGACCGGCCGTCCGTGGGCCGGGACCACCGTCTCGAACGCGAACCGCAGGCCGAGCTTGTCCATCACCCGGCGCGACCGCTGGTTGTCCACGTGACGGATGCTGACGATCCGGTCGAGGCCGCACTCGGCGAACCCGAACCGCAGCAGCCTTCCGGCCGCCTCGGTGGCGTAGCCGTTGCCCCAGTGCGCTCGTCCGAGCCGCCAGCCGATCTCCACGGCGGGCAGGATCTCGGGGAGGAACGCGGGCACCGTCAGGGTGACCCAGCCGGCCGTCAGCCCGGTCTCGCGCACGACGACGGAGAGGGGGCCGTGGCCGCTCTCCCGCCATTCCCGCCGGGCGCGCGCGATCCACGCCGCCGTGCGGTCCGGGTCCGGCGGCGGGACGGACCCGTCGCCGATGTACCGCATGACCTCGGGATCGGCGTTCATGGCGGTGAAGGGGGCGAGGTCGTCGTCGTCCGGTGGACGCAGGAGCAGCCGGTCGGTCGTCATGGGGATCACCCGGCGATGATGCCAGAACCGGCCGGCGCCGCCGATCACCCGCGCCCCGGTGAGCAGCGGCAGTGGCCGGCGACGACCCGCGCAAGAGGCCAGGAGACCAAGTTGACGAAGATCGCGGGCGCCAATACCCTTTTACTAATCTAATAGGAAAAGGGTATTGCGGTGATCAAGTTTCGCCTCGACCCCAGCTCCGGTGTGGCGACATATCTGCAACTGGTGCACCAGGTCAAACACGCCTTGCGGCTCGGCGCGCTCATGCCCGGCGATCGGCTGCCGACGATCAAAGAGGTCGTCAGCGACCTCGCGATCAACCCGAACACCGTGGCCAAGGCCTACCGCGAACTGGAACACGAGGGGTTCGTCGCCGGCCGGCCCGGGCTGGGCACGTTCGTACGGCGGTCCCTGGGCAGCGGAGCCACGGCCGATCACACCCGGCTCCGCCGCGACCTCGCCCGGTGGGTGCACGACTGCCACGCAGCGGGGCTCGACCAAGGAGACATGGAGGCGTTGTTCGCCATGGTGCTCGCCGACTCCGCCCAGGAGGGGATCGCATGACAGCGGATCGGACAGCGAGGATGTTCGGCGGCGGTTCCGGGGAGCTCACCGCTCCCGCACAGAGCCCGACGGCTCTGGAGGCCGTGAGGCTCGCCAAGCGGTGACATCCCGCTGAACCGCAAAGTCGGCAGGCTTTCCGGAGGTCAGCAGGCGCAGGTCGCGCTGACCGTGGCCGTGGCCAAGCGGCCGGAGCTGCTGGTCATGGACGAACCGCTGGCCAACCTCGACCCGGTGGCCCGGCACGACGTCATGCGCTCCCTGATGGCGGCGGTGGCCGAGACGCAGATGACCGTCGTGCTGTCCTCCCATGTGGTGTCGGACCTGACCAACGCCTGCGACTGGCTGGTGGTGCTCAACCGCGGCCAGGTCCAGATCAGCGGCGAGGTCGACGAGCTGCTCGCCACTCACCGGATGTTGTCCGGCCCGGCCGAACTGGCCGACGGGGTGGCAGCCCGGATGCCGGTGATCAGCGACAGCCGCAGCGGACGGCAGGCCGGCCTGCTGGCCCGTACCGGCCCGGGAACGTTTCTGCACGACCCGCGATGGAGTGTGTCCGGTGTGAGCCTCGAGGAACTGGTGCTGGCCTACCTGCGCCGCCCCGACACCACCTCCCTGCCTCATGCGACGTTGACCCTTTCCTGACCGCTAAGGAGACCTGGAAGTGTTGTGGCTTACCTGGCGGCAGCATCGCCTGCAGGTGCTCGTCACCACGGTGCTGCTGGCCGTCCTCGGGGTGGTTCTCCTCGTCAGCGGTCTGGGCGCGGCCGACTTCGCCGCCCGGTCCGCTCCGGCGGCCGGCTGCGTGGCGGACACGCCCGTGTGCAGCGCCTACCGCATGGAGATGAACGAGCGCATGTACTCGGTGGGTGAACTCCTCGGCTGGCTCACACTGCTGGCCCCGGCGTTGATCGGCGCCTTCTGGGGCGCTCCGCTCCTGGCCCGGGAGTACGAGCACGGCACGCACCAACAGAACGAGTCGTGCAGGCCGAGGTCGTCGACGAACTCGAACCGGAAGGCGCCCTGCATGTGAACAGCTACTGGATCGACAGGAGCGGCACGCAGTACACCTCTCAGGCGGCAGAGCTCGCGCTCGCCGGCCCCTGCGGGACAGACGAGTCGACCATGAAGTACGCCAAGTGCACGTTCAGCCACGGCTATCGACTCGTGGCGGAATACCACCCGGCGAGCAGGTTCTGGCAGTTCCAATGGACCGAAGCGGGAATCCTGCTCATCCCCGCTCTCGCCATGGGCGGTGTCGCCGTCCGGCGCACCCTCCGGCCCCGCATCTGAAGCCGATCAGCGCCTGGTCACGGTGACGGGACGCCTGGCGCAGGACCGTCACCGCGGCGGGGGCCGCGGACGGCGAGGGCGATGAGGGGGCCGGCGGCGAGCAGGAGGGCGAGGGCGGCGTAACCGTAGGTGAGCGAGGCCAGGGTGGCGACGCCGGCCACGAGCAGCGGGCCCCCGGCGTCGCCCAGCTCCCGGCCGAGTTCGGCGGCGCCCATGGTCTGGCCCATGCGTTCGGCCGGGGTGCGGGCGGCGAGGGCGGCGAACCCGAGCGGGGTGATGAGCCCCGTCCCGGCCCCGATCAGCACGGCGGCCGACAGGATGCCGGCCAGGCCGGGCAGCATGGCGCAAGCCAGCCCGGCCGCGGTGACCAGCAGCCCGCCCAGCAGGCCGGTACGGGTCGACAGACGCTCTTCGTCGAGGGCCCGCCCGGCCCTGGGCTGGACCACCGCCGCACACGCCGCCAGGACGGACACCGCCGCGCCCGTCGCGACCGTGCCCAGTTCGGCGGCCCGGCCGGACACGGGCAGGAAGCCCACGCCGACCGACAGCGCGGCGGTGGCTCCGGCCAGGGCGGCGGTCGGCGCGAGGAAGGCCGGATCGGCCAGGCGCCGCGCCAGGTCCAGCACCGTCTGGCGGACCTTGGGCAGCGGCGGCACCCCGGGCACGGCCACCGCGGCCCACACGGCGACCGCCACGCCCAGCACGGTCAGGACCGCGAACAGCAGCCGCAGGCCGCCGGCCCACACCAGCACGCCGCCCAGCAGCGGGCCCAGGGTGTAGCCGATCGACTTCCAGAAGCCGTAGCCGCCGAAGGCCCGGCCGAGCTTGGCGGCCGGATTGAGCCGGGCCACCAGCGCCGAGGCCGACGGTGAGAACGCCGAGGCCGCCGCTCCCTGGCCCAGGCGGGCGGCCCACAACCAGCCGGGGCTGTCGGCGACGACGTACAGGCCGGAGGCGACCGCGAACGCCACCAGCCCGCCCACCAGCACCGGACGGGCGCCTATACGGTCGGCGAGGCTGCCGAACAGCGGTTTGAGCAGCACCTCGGCGCCGTCGTACAGGGCCAGCAGCCCGCCGAGGACGAGCAGCGAGGTGACCGCGTCCGAGGAGAACCCGCCGAGGTTGGCGGCGATGCCGTGCGCGCCGAACGCGGTGGTGAACCCGGCCGCGTACAGCGGCCACATCCGCCGTCGCGCCCCCGCGGGCGACGCCGCGGCGGGCCCGGAAGGCGGCCCGGGGGGTGGCCCGGAAGGCGGCACGGGGGGCGGTGTGGAAGGCGGCACGGGGGGTGTCACGCCGACGGCCGGTCGAGTCTGGCGGACACGGCGTCGAGGACCCACTCCAGGCCGGTCGTGAAGGACTCCTCGGCGGCCACCTCCGTGCCGTCGTGCACGAATTTGGCCAGCGTGGGGTAGCGGCCGGTGGCCAGCATCCGGCTCACGTGCGGGCCGTAGGCGCGCTGCCAGTCGAGCTTGGACAGGCCCGTGGCACGCTCGGCCCGCAGGTGCGCGATCTCGCGCCTGATCGCGCCGGTCATGTACGCGCCGACGGTCCGCACGGCGTGCATGACGGTGTCGAGGTCGGCGTGGCCGTCGAGGGCGGCCAGCGTGCGCTCGGTCACGGCGAGGGCGTTCGGGCCCAGGCTCGGACGGCCGCCGAGCAGGTCGGCCAGCCATTCGTGACGGAGGGCGGCCTGCCGGGTGCGGACCGCGTGGTCGCGCAGCGCCTCCCGCCAGCCGCCGGGCGGCCCGTCGGGCAGGATCTCGGCGTGGACCTCGTCCACCATGAGGTCGAACAGCTCCTCCTTGGTGGAGATGAATCCGTACAGCCGCATCGGGCCGACGTCGAGCCGGGCGGCGACCTTGCGCAACGACACCGCCTCCAGCCCGCCCTCGTCGGCCAGCGCGACGGCGGCGGCGACGATCCGCCGCCGGTCGAGCGGCGCGGGTCGGGTCGGCGGCTCCGGGCGGTCCCACACAGTCATGGATACATCGTACTGTTGCGATACGCCGTATCGGCGAAATACAGTGTATCGATATGAGACATCGTATCGCCGTTGTGGGAGGCGGGCCCGCGGGCCTCACCTTCGCCCGCGTCCTGCACCGCCACGGCCACCCCGTCACCGTCTTCGAACGCGATGCCGGGCCCTACGCCCGTCCTCCGGGCGGCACGATCGACCTGCACGAGGGGATGGGCCAGCGCGCCCTGGACAAGGCGGGGCTGCTGGCGGAGTTCCGGGCGCTGTCCCGTCCCGAGGGGCAGGCCATGCGCATCCTGGCCCCGGACGGGACCGTGCTGCGCGACTGGCGGCCTCGTCCGGACGAGCAGGCCAATCCGGAGATCGACCGCGGGCAGCTGCGCGACCTGCTGCTCGGCCCGCTGGACGTCCGGTGGGGGCACGGCGTGACGGAGGTGACGCCCGGAACGCGGGACGGCGCGCTGCTCCGCTTCGCCGACGGGCGGCAGGAGACGTTCGACCTCGTGGTCGGCGCGGACGGGGCCTGGTCCCGGGTCCGCCCGGCGCTCTCCGCCGCGATGCCGCACTACACCGGCGTCACCGCCGTCGAGACCTCACTCGACGACGTGGACACCCGCCACCCGGACCTCGCCCGGCTGGTCGGCGACGGTTCCGTGGCCGTCTACGGCGTGAACCGGTCCATCGTCGCCCAGCGCAACAGCGGCGGCCACGTCAAGGTGTACGCCCAGTTCCGCGCGCCGCTGGAGCGGCACGCGGGCACCGGCACGGGCCCGGACGGCGTCGAGGCCGTGCGGTCCCGCCTGCTGGCGCTGTTCGAGGGCTGGGCCGACCCCGTGCTCGACCTCCTGCGCCGCGGCACCGCGTTCGTCGACCGCCCCCTTCACGTCCTGCCTGTCGCCCACACCTGGGCCCACGTCCCCGGGGTGACGCTCCTGGGGGACGCCGCCCACCTGATGCCGCCCTTGGGAGTGGGCGCGAACCTGGCGATGCTGGAGGGCGCCGAGCTCGCCGAGGCCCTCGCCGCCGGCCCCGGCGATCCGGACGAGGTCGTCCGCGCCTTCGAGGAGCGGATGTGGGAACGGGCCGGCAAGTGGGCGAAGATGACGGCGGACGGCCTGGAACGTCTCGTCGGCCCGGATCCCGCCACGGCCCTGGCCGTCTTCGACGCGCTCCAGCCGTCCTGACCGGTGGCTAGCCGACCTGCTGTCCCGCGCCGGTGCGCGGGAGCCGGTCGTAGGGAACGGCGTGACGGGTCCGGCCGCGCACGCCGGTGGTGGTCGTCGCGGTGAACAGGGAGTTGAGCAGCGCCTCCTCCACCGCGTCCATGACCGCGGCGAACAGCGGGTTCAGGCCGGCGTCGGGCAGGCGCGGGAGCTCGGGCGAGGCGGTGCTGAAGGCGATGGCGTAGTCGCCGCTCCCGTTGGAGTACGACGCCCCGACGCGGCCCATCGCGAAGATCGCCCGGCGGGCCAGGCGGGCGAGCTGACGTGCGTCGAGCGGCGCGTCGGTGGCCACCACGATCATGCAGGAGTTGCCGACGGGCTCCTCGCCGGCGGCCCCCGGGACGAGCTCCTCGACCGGCATCGGGACGCCGCCCACGGTCAGCACGCCGCCGAAGTTCGCCTGGACGAGCGCCCCGACCGTCACCGCGTCCCCCTCGCCTCCCGCGGCCCCCTCGATCACCGGCCGCCGGGACGAGGTGCCGATGCCCGCCTTGTAGCCCAGCGCCGTCGTCCCGGTGCCCGCTCCCACACACCCTTCGGCGGGCAGCCCGCCGGACGCCCCCTCCAACGCGTCGAGCACGTGCCGTTCGGTGATCGGGCGGCGCCGGATGTCGGACAGGAAACCGTCGTTGGTCTCGCCCACGACCGGGTTGAAGGAGATGCCCTCCGGGCTGCGGTCCATCAGGTAGGAGAGCAGCGCGTCCGCGGCCCGGAACGCCGACAGCGTGGCGGTCAGCACGACGGGCGACTCCAGCACGCCGAGTTCGTCGATCTGGGTGGAGCCGACCAGTTTGCCGTATCCGTTGCCGGCGTACACGGCCGCGGGCAGCGCCCGCCGTTCGGCGGTGAGCTGACGGGGGACGATGGCGGTGACCCCGGTGTGCAGGTCGGCGCCGTCGTCGAGGGTGGTGTGGCCGACCAGGACGCCTTCGACGTCGGTGATCGCGTTCAACGGCCCGGTCGGCAGGGCGCCGACGACGACGCCCAGCTCGCGCGCCCGCGCGCGTCCCCTCGTGGCTGCGGTGAGGTGATTGTCCATAATGCTCCCATTCTCGGGGCTTCCCTCCGCCGCCACGCCCGCTGGCGGTTCAGGCCGTGCGGGTGTTGCGGCTGCTCGGGTAGGGACTGCTCGGGTCGCGTCGTCAGAGGAGGGTGCCGCCCGAGGCGTCCAGCCAGTGGCCGGTCACCCAGCGGCTGTCGTCGCCGGCCAGGAAGGCCACCGCGCCGGCCACGTCCTCGGGGGTGCCCACGCGGCCCATGGGGGACAGCGACGACAACCAGGTCAGCGCGTCCCCGACGAGTCTGCCCTGGTGCATGTCGGTGTCGATGACGCCGGGCGCCACGGTGTTGACGGTGATCCCGCGCGGCCCGAGCTGCTTGGCCAGCGTCGAGGTGAGCACGTCGAGCGCGGCCTTGGACATGGCGTAGCTGATCGCGGTCGGCATCGCCGAGCCGCGGGTCAGCATCGTGGAGACGTTGACGATCCGGCCGCCGTCGCGCAGCCGGGGGAGTGCGAGCTGGGTGACGAAGAACGGGGCGGTGGCGTTGACCGCGAAGAGCCGTTCGAACTGCTGTCTGGTGACGTGCTCGATGCCGGGCTCGTCGCCCAAAATGCCGGCGTTGTTGACCAGGATGTCCAGCCCGTCGGCGCGGGCGTCGAAGGCGGCCCACAGGCGTTCGGCGTCGCCGGGCGTGCCCAGCTCGGCCCGCAGGGCGAACGCCTGCCCGCCCGCCGCCTCGACCGCGGCGACGGTGTCCGCGGCGGCCTGGTCGTTGCCGCCGTAGTGGACGGCGACGCGCGCGCCGTCCGCGGCCAGACGCTGGGCGATGGCCCGGCCGATCCCTCTGCTCGCGCCGGTGACGAGCGCGGTCCTGCCATGGAGGTTGCTCATGATGTGTTCCTGTCGATCAGGGGAGGAGTCACCCGAAGGCCACGCGCGGGCGGGTGGCAGGCGTGCCGCTCGGCGCCCGCGGGGCGATCAAGGGGACTGGAGGAAGTCCAGGGTGGTCAGCTCGTTCACGGTCGTCTGCAGCTGGTCGATGCGGGCGCGGCCGATCCGGACGAGCTCCTCGCCCGCGGCGACCCACTGGCCGAGGTCGCGGGACATGGGCGGGATGCCGGAGAGGATGTCGGCGCTCTCCTTGAGGGTGATGCCGACCCGCTGCGCGGCGAGGGCGAGCTTGATCCGGCAGACCGCGTCGACGGTGAAGCGGCGGGCGTTGCCGCTGTTGCGGTGGCCGGTGATCACGCCGTAGCGCTCGTAGAAGCGGACGGCGTTGGGCGTCACCCCGGCGGCCCTGGCCACCTGCCCGACCGTGAGCGAGGCCGGGATCGTCTCGGAGCCGGGGCGGTCGGTGACGGTCATGGCGTGCTCACCGTCCTCTCAGCCGACTCCCGCCGGCCTGGCATCGCCGAGGGCCGGGCCGCAGAGCGCAATCGTACGACGAGGGCCAGCGCCATCACGACGAGGGCCGCCGCCTGGGTCAGCCGCAGGGCGTCGGTGACGGCGACCGCCTGCGCTGCCCTTGTCGTCGCGTCCATGGCGGCCAGGGCCGCGAGCGACAGGCCGCCGGTCATCGCGGCGGTCAGCGCCGTGAACAGCGCGCCGACCGCCACGGTGCCCATGCCGTTGGCGACCGTGCTCACCAGCGACAACAGCGCGGAACCCGAGGCCAGGTCGGGGCCGTGGAGGTTCCGGCTGGAACCGGACATCGTCGGCATCATGATCGCGCCGGTGCCCGCCCCCTGGAGCAGCGCGAACACCCCGAGCACCGGATAGGGGGTGTCCGGCGCCAGGATGACCACCTGGACCGCGCCGGACGCGATCACGAGTCCGAGCCCGGTGCCGACGACCCGCCGGGGGCCGAGCCGTTCCAGCAGCCGGGCGGCGACCTGCAGGCTGAGGCCCATGCCGACGGCGCCGGGGACCATCAGCGCGGCCGTGACCGAGGCGCTGTCGAGACGCAGCGTCTGGACGTAGGTGGGCATCAGCAGAGCCGAGCCGAAGTAGGGGGCGGCGTACAGGGCGAGCACCGCGGCGCCCCGGCCGAACGTGGGATCGCCGAGCAGCCGGATCCGCAGCAGCGGTTCCGGACGCCTCAGCGCCCGGACGCAGAAGGCCGCGACCAGCACCGCGCCGGCGGCCACCGCGGCGATCCGCGTCCAGGCCGGGCTGTCCTGGGCGCTGATGCCGTACGCCACCGCGACGATGCCGGGCACCAGCAGCATCGCCCCTACCAGGTCCGGCCGGACCGGCCGGCCGCGCGCGGGGTCGGCCGGCAACCAGGCCGGCGCGCCCGCGGCGGCCAGCAGCGCCAGCGGCACGGTGACGTAGAACAGCGCGCGCCAGGAGCCGGCGCCCAGGAGCGCCGCGCCGAGCAGCGGGCCCAGGATCGGCCCGGCCAACAGCGGCACCCCGGTGACCGCCGTCATCCGGCTGCGGCGTTCGGGCGCGACGGCGCCGAACCCGATCGCCATCCCCAGCGGCGCCAGCAGGCCGCCGCTGAGACCCTGCGCCGCCCGCGCGGCGATCAGTCCGTCCAGGCCACCGGCCGCGCCGGCGGCGGCGGAGGCGACCGCGAAGCCGACCAGCGCCGCCAGGTACACGCGCCGGGCGCCCCAGCGCGCGGCGAGCCCGGCGGCCAGCGGCATCGTCGCCACCATCCCCAGCGCGTACGCGGTGAGGACCCATTGCACGGAGCTCAGCGACGCGCCGAACGCCGCCATCAGCGCGGGCAGCGCCACCACGACGATCGTGGCGTCCAGCACCGCGAGCAGCCCGCCGGCCATCAGGACGACCGCGGTGCGCAGCTCCGGCCCGGTCAGCCTGCTCACCGTCGACCGGCCAGATCCGGGACGCGGACGGGACGCAGTGCCCGCGCCCACGTGCGCAGCTCGCCCATCGTCGTGTGCAGGGCCTGCGTCGTGCCCGGTGGGGGAACGAAACGGCCGTCGGCGTCCAGGTGCTCCCACGCCATCGGGATCAGCACCGACTCGCGGACCGTGGCGGCCCGCAGTTCGGGGAAGACCATGCGCAACTGCGCCACGGCCCTGATGCCGCCGGAGGCGCCGTACCCGACGAACGCGACCGGCTTGTACGCCCACTCGGTGAAGTGCCAGTCGATCGCGTTCTTCACCGCGGCGGGGAAACTGTGGTTGTACTCCGGGACGAGGAACACGAACCCGTCGGCGCCGGCGAGCGCGTCGCCGATCGGGGACGCGCCCCCTCCGCCGGGCTGCAGCTCGTGCATCGGCAGCGAGACCGCGGCCAGGTCGATCATGTCGAGGTCGAGCCAGTCGATCGTGCTGAGCTCGCGCTCCAGCCAGGCGGCGAGCGGGTCGGCCATTCTGGGCCTGCGCACGCTTCCGATCACCACGGCGATCCGGAGGCGGCTGCCGGCGTTGGTTTCCGTCATGGCACCGACGCTAGGAGTTCGCCTATGGGCGAACTCAAGTCACCGCATTCACGGCCTTCCGGCGTCCGGCATAGTTCCGGGACGCCCGCTCGTCCTTGGTGGGTGACATCAGGAGGAGGACGGGTGGATCCAGGCTTCGAGGCGGTTCTGCGGCAGTTCGTCATCGACCGGTCGGGGGCGCTGTTCCGCACGGCGTACCTGCTGACCGGCGACCGGCACGCCGCCGAGGACCTCGTCCAGTCGGCCCTGGCGAAGACGGCCGCGCGGTGGCGCGGCCTGCGCGACCTCGAGGCCGTCGAGGGGTACGTCCGCCGCACCATGTACCACGAGCAGGTGAGCCGGTGGCGCCGCCGGTCGCGGGTCGTGGAGGTGAGCACGGACGAGCGGCTCGACCGGCCCGGCGACGGGCACGCCGACGCCGCCGACCTGCGCCTGACGATGCGGGCGGCGCTGTCCCGGCTGACGCCCCGGCAGCGGACCATGCTCGTCCTGCGCTACTTCGAGGACAAGTCGGAGACCGAGATCGCGGACCTGCTGGGCGTGCGCGTGGGCTCGGTCCGCAGCCAGATCTACCGATCGCTGGAGCGGCTGAAGAAGACCGCCCCCGAGCTGAGCGCCGTGAGGGAGTTCCGTTGAACATCGAGAACCTGCTGCGTGAGACCCTCGCCGACATGGCGGACGAGCAGCCGCCACCGCCTCCCGCCCGGTTCCTCCCACGACATCCCGCCCGGTTCCTCCCGCATCTTCCTGCCCGCCGGAGGGGCGTCGCGCTGGCGGCGGCGGCCGCCGTCGTCGTCCTGGTCGCCGGAGGCACGGTCGCCGTCCGGGCGCTCGCGCCGGAGGCGGGCCGACCGGCGCCGTCCGTGGCCACCCGGCCCGGTCCGGAACGGGCTCAGGTGGAGGTCGTCAACGACGGCGAACGGGTCTCCGGCCTGTTCGACGAGCTCGCCCGCGTGACCGGCAGGCCCGCGGAGTCGTTCGCGAAGGCCGCCGGGGACGGGCAGGCGCTCGGCCTGCCTCCGTACGCGAAGGACGGGCTGGAGGGCTTCGCGTTCCCCGGCACGTACCGGTTCGCCGGCTCCGCCGCCCCGGCCGAGATCCTGGGCGAGATGGTGGCCCGCTTCCGCGCGACGGCGGACGAACTCGGCCTGGCCGCCCGGCCCGACGCCCTGGACGTGGTCGTCGTGGCCAGTCTCGTCCAGGCCGAGTCGCCCACGGAGGCCGACATGCCGAAGGTGGCCCGCGTGCTGCACAACCGGCTGGCCCGCGGCATGCCGCTGCAGGTGGACAGCTCGGTCCGTTACGCGCTCGGCAGGCGCCGGGGGCCCGTGACGGTCGAGGACGTGCGGGTGCGTTCGCCGTACAACACCTACCGTCACAAGGGCCTGCCTCCCGGGCCCGTCGCCAACCCGGGCGCCGCCGCGCTCAGGGCCGCCCTGCACCCGGCCGCGGGCTCCTGGCTGTACTTCGTGCTCACCGACCCGAAGCGCGGCACCCTGGCCTTCGCCACGACCGGAAAGGAGTACGCCGAACTGGCCGAACGCGCCCGGAAGCCCGGCTACCGAGGATGAGCGCCCGTTCGTCTAGTGGGCGTCGCCGGGGGTTGCGGCGCGCATCAGCAGGTGGCCGCGGCGGAAGCGTTCGTCCTCCAGCGGCTCGCGGAGCAGCCTGCCCACCTCGACGAACCCCTCCTTGCGGGCCAGGACGGCCAGTTCGTCGATCGGCCACCGGTAGGCCGGCGTGACCTTGTGGTCGAACTCCGTGACCGGGTCGCCCTCGGACTCGAAGAAGGCGACCAGGAAGTGGCCGCCGGGGGCCAGCACCCGGCGGAACTCGGCGAAGTACGGCGGCAGTTCCGCCGGCGGCACGTGGATCATGGAATACCAGGAGATCAGTCCGCCCAGCTCGCCGTCGGCCACGTCGAGGGCGTCCATCGAACCGAGCTCGAAACGCAGGCCGGGATAGTCCCTGCGGGCGATGTCGAGCAGCGCGGGGGACAGGTCGACACCGGACGCGTCCAGGCCGAGGTCGCGCAGGTGGGCCGTCATGTACCCGGGGCCGCATCCGGCCTCGACCACGGGCCGGGGTCCGGCGGCCCGGACGAGTTCGGCGAACGCGGCGACCAGCGCGCGGTCCAGCGGCAGGCGGTCGAGCGAGTCGCGGGCGAGGTCGGCGTACAGGTCGGCGACGGCGTCGTAGGCGTGCGCCGTCGCCGTGAGGTAGGAGGAGTCGGCCATGGCGGACGACTGTAGCCCATCGGCCGGGGTGTCGCCGCCGCCCCGGGCGGCCCGTTCTCGCCTATGCTGTGAACAAAAATCCAATCTGTTCATACGGTTACAGTGGGGGAAGGGATCCCCCATGCTGAACGACCTGCCGTACCTGTCGGCCGGGGAAGGGCCGCCGCTGATCGTCCTGATTCACACCCCGCAGGCGGCCAACCCGACCGGCATGACCCGCTGGTCCACGATGCGGCTGGTGCGGCCGTTCACCCGGGACTTCACCGTCTACGTCGTCAACCGGCCGCCCGGGCTGCCGTCCACCACGACGATGGCGGACCTCGCCGCGATCTTCGCCCAGGCGATCCGGGCCACGTTCGACGGACCGGTCAACGTGCTGGCCCTGTCCACCGGCGGATCCATCGCCCTGCAACTGGCCGCCGACCATCCCGGCCTGGTCGACCGGCTCGTCCTGGCGGGCACGGCCTGCACCCTCGGCCCGGCCGGCCGGCGGGCCCAGCGCGGCTACGTCGAACGGGCCCGCCAGGGCAGGCGGCCGAACCCCGCGCTGGCCGAGATCGTCACCGCGTCGGCGCTCGGCCGCGTCCTGCTCAGGGGCCTGCTGTGGCTCTCGGACGGGGGGCGCGCCGACCACGCCGACGCCCAGCTCGTCGTATACCCGGCCGCAGCCACAGCGGCGCCTTCACCGACAAGCGGTTCGCCCCCGACGCCCTCGCCTTCCTGACCGACGGCTGAGGACGCGCCGTTCAGTGGCCGTCTCTCAGTGGCCGTCTCTCAGTGGCCGACCGGCCGTGTGGCACCTCTCAGTGGCCGACCGGCCGTAGGGCGTCCCGTGCCGGCGTGCGCAGCAGTCCGACGACGCCGAGCACCACGTGCAGGACCCCGGCCACCGCCGCGGCCACGTGCAGCCCGGTGACGAACGCCGTCTCGGCCTGCGCGGCCGCCGCCGGCACGAGGGCGGGGAGCTGGAGGGTCTCGTCCAGGGTGGGAGCCAGGTCCGGTCCGCTGAGCCGGAAGACCAGGGCGGCGAGCGAGCCGAGCAGCGCGATCCCCAGGGCGTTGCCGATCTCGTTGCTGGTCTCGGCCAGCGCCCCCGCCGCTCCCGCCCGTTCCGGCGGGACGGCCCCGACCGCGGTGTCGGCGACGACGCTGAACGAGACGCCGTACCCGACGCCCGCCACGACCGTGGACGCGACGTACCAGCCGACCCCGCCCGTGACGGCCGTCGGGAGCAGGAGCAGCAGCCCCGCCGCGACGGAGAAGTGGCAGACGGCGAGCGCGGCCCGCCGGCCGACGCGGTCGACCACGAAGGGCGTGACGACGCAGGTGACGGTCAGCACCACTGCGCCGGGCAGCGCGAGCAGCGCCGCGTGCAGCACGGGCAGGCCGAGGACGGACTGGAGGTAGACGCCCGACAGGTACGCCGTCGCCGACCACGCCGCCAGCGGCAGCAGCCCGGTGACGATCGCCACGGTGAACACCCGGTCGCGGAACAGCGAGAACTCGATCAGCGGCTGCGCGAGGCCGCGCTGCCTGCGGACGAACCACGCCAGCAGCCCCGCCCCGGCCGCCCCCGCGACGACCGGGACGGCCGACAGCCCTTCGGCGGCCGCGTGCTTGAGCGCGTAGATCGCGAGCAGCAGCCCGGCCGCGGACGTCACGACGCTGGGCACGTCCAGGCGCCCGGCGCGGGTCACCCGCACCTCGCGCAGCAGGATCGGCGCGAAGACCAGGAACAGGGCGAGGACGGGCAGGTTGACCAGGAAGACCGATCCCCACCAGAACCGTTCCAGCAGCACGCCGCCCACGATCGGCCCGGCGGCGAACCCGGCCGCGAACGCCGCGGCGAACACGCCGATGGCCTGCGCCCGCCGCCGCGGGTCGGCGAACAGCTCGCTCAGCACGGCCAGCGCCGACGGCAGCAGGGTCGCGCCCGCCACTCCCATCAGCGCGCGGGCCGCGATCAGCAGCTCGGCGCTGGGCGCGAACGCCGCCGCCGTGGAGCCGGCGCCGAAGACCGCGGCGCCGGTCATGAGCAGCCGCAGCCGCCCGTACCGGTCGCCGAGGTTGCCGAACGCGATCAGCAGGGAGCCGACGGCGAAGCCGTAGACGTCGAGGATCCACAGGGCCTGGCCCGCGGTGGGCGTGAGGGCCTGGCTGATCCGGGGCATCGCCAGGAACAGGATGGAGCCGTCCATGGAGACCAGCAGGACGGGCCCGAGGATCACCAGGAGGCCGAGCCAGGCCCGCAGGCCCGGGGGAGTGCGCGTGTGTTGTCGATACATGGCGCCGACACTCGGGCAGGACGCGTCCGGCAACCATCCCCCTGGCGTGGGTGCACCCAGCAGGTGTACCCACGCGGCCCGCCGGTCGGCCTAGGCTCGGTGGGGTGGAGAGTCTCGGAGCGTTTCTGAAGAGCCGTCGTGATCGGGTCACGCCCGCCGCGATCGGGCTGCGCACGTTCGGGACGGCCCGCCGGGTCCCCGGGCTGCGGCGCGAGGAGCTGGCGCAGCTCGCGGGGGTGAGCGCCGGGTATTACACGCGTCTGGAGCAGGGGCAGGCGGAGACCGCCTCGGAGCAGGTGCTCGACGCCCTGGCGCGGGTGCTGCGGCTCGACCGGATCGAGACCGTCCACCTGCACAATCTCGCCCGGCAACCGGCCAGGTCCCGGTTGTCCAGGCCGCCCGTGGAGGAGCTTCATCCGCGGGTGCTGGCGCTGCTGGAGTCGCTGAAGGACACGACGCCGGCGGTCGTGCTCGGCCGGCGGGGGGACGTGCTCGCGTGGAACCGTACGGGGCATGCGCTGATGGGGGAGCATCTGCCGTTCGAGGCGCCGCGGGATCCGGCGGACCGGCCGTCCGTGCCGAGGATGTTCTTCCTGGATCCGCTCTTCCGCGACCTGCACCGCAACTGGGACGAACTGGCCCGCATCCATGTCGCCTACCTCCGGCTCACCGCGGGCCGCTTCCCCTCGGACGCCCGCCTGGCGGAGCTGATCGGGGAGCTGACGATGCACAGCGCGGAGTTCGCGGCGTTGTGGGCGGTGGGCGAGGTCGCCGACTGCACGGTGGGCACGATGCGCCTGCGGCATCCCACGGTCGGCGCGGTCAGCGTCGACTACCAGGTCTGGCTCCAGCCCGACAGCCCTGACCACCGGGTCGAGATCTACACCCCGGCCGACCCGCCCTCCGCCGACGCCCTGCGCATCCTGACCCACCAGACCGGCCGGACGGCCTGAGACGTCCGGCCCTCGGGGGCCCGCCGGTCGCAGAGCTGTGGGGCCTTGGCAGCTGCTGCGGCGCGCGTCGCGCCCGGCGGGCACCCCGGCGGGTACCCCGGTTACGCGGGGTCAGACGGTGCCGTTGAAGCGGCTGTAGTACGCGCCCACCTCGTTGCGGTGGACGTCGTCGTTGTACGTGGCGTCCTCGTCGAACTTCGGCGAGTCCTTGATCTCCTGCTTGGTCCGCGCGAGGTGGACCTTGCGCTCCTGCGGGTCGATCCGCGTGACGGTGCCGGCCGGCAGGACGACCTTCTTGCCGAAGATCCACGGACCGGTGTCGACCACCAGGTAGCTGTCACCGACGGTGTGGCTCGCCTCGTCCACCGAGCCGATCGAGCCGTCGGTGGCCTCGACGTCGAAGCCGACCACGTCGAGAGTCTTGTCGCCGTAGACGTCGGAACCGTAGCTCCACATGTCCTGAGACAAGGGGTTTCCTCCTGATGATCTAGAGAACGTTGCCCACCCACTCTTCCCGGCTCAGCCGCGCCAAACATCGGGCCGCGGTCACGTCGTCGCGCGGGCGGCGTACGCGGCGAGGCCGTCGGCCATGCCCTGCATGAAACGGGTCAGGTACCACCGCCAGAAGCCGCCCGACAGCGGCATCCTCGGCTCGAAGGCGGCCGACCATGTGATGTCGGTGCCGCCGCCGGCGGCCGGCGCGAGCTCGACCGTCCCGCGGTAGGAGCGGAACGGGCCGCCCAGGTTGTCGTAGACGAACCGCCGGTCGGGGACCAGCTCGACGACGCGCTCGCGCGAGACGTTGCGCCCGGTGCGGAAGACCCTGGTGTCGCCCACCTGCTGCCGGGCCGCCGGATCGCCGCCCTCGACGTCGGCGGAGTCGATCGGCGACCACGACGGCCAGGTGGCGGCGTGCGTGAGCGCCGCGAAGACGGCCTCGGGGGCGGCCTGCGAGCGAGCGGTCACGGCGAAGGAGTACGGCATGAGCCCCAACGTAGGCAGCGGCCCCGCCCGTGGGCCAGGCGCACGATTGCCGTCGATCGGTCAGTTCTTGCGGTACGCCGACGGCCGCACGCCGGTCTGGCGCAGGAAGGCCGACGACAACGAGCCCGCACCGGCGAACCCGCAGCGCCCGGCGATCTGCTCCAGGCTGAGCGAGGTGGACGACAGCAGCCGCCGCGCCTCCTCCACGCGCAACCGGGTGAGGAACCGGTGGGGTGTCTGGCCGGTGCCCTCCCGGAAGACCCGGACGAAGTGGTACATGCTCAGATGCACCTCGGCCGCGATGGCGGCCAGCGTCAGCGGCTCGGCCAGGCGCTCGGTCATGATGGCGACACCCGCCCGGACGGCGGCGTGCTCGGGGCCGGGCAGGCGCTCGGCCCGGCCGTGGGTCAGCAGGTGCGTCACGAGGAAGGCGGCGGCGGACTCGGCGTACAGGTCGCCGGCCGCCGCGCGGCCGGGCAGCGCGCGCAGGAGCTGCTCGACGACCGGGTCACCGGCCGCCAGGGCCGCTGCCGTCGCCTCGAGGTCGGGCTCGCGACCGCCCAGCGCGTCGGCGGCCTGCCGCACGGCCGCCGCGGGGACGTGCACCTGGACGGTGCGCAGCCCGGCCGCCGCCCGGTAGCTGATCGACCCGGCCCGGCCGGGCACCATGAGCTCCAGGTGGCTCGGGACCCAGCGCCGCCGGACCGGCCTGCCGCCCGCGTGCATCCGCAGGTCGGCGTTGCCCGCCACGCAGAGCACGAGATGCAGGTCGGACACGGCGGGCAGGGCGAAGTGCTCGGCCTCGGGCGCGTGCCGGAAGCCCTGCACCAGCAGCGACCGCCAGCCGGCGTCGTCCCAGCTGTTGTACGTGTGCCGCACGTACGCCGTGGTGTCGAGGCCGGCGTAGGGCGCCAGGTCGAAGTCGGGCGAGTCGAACACGTCCCGAGCCTAACCGGATCACCGCGGCGGGGCCTCGGCGAGCGAGAGGCTGTTGCCGTCCGGGTCGAGGACGTCCACGTGGCGCACGCCGTTGCCGTACGTCTCCACGGGACCGTGCTCGATGCCGTGCCCGGCCAGCCTGGCCAGGATGTCGTCGAGTCCGGACACGCCGAACGTGATCATGGTGCCGCCGACGCGCGCGGCCCGCATGTGCCGGTCGTCGATGACGACCCACGCGTTCTCGCCGACCTGCCACAGGTGCTCCTCGCCGACGACCTCGTCCGCCGGGCGGCCGAAGAACGCCTCGTACCACTTCTGCGCCGCCACCCGGTCGCGTACGCACACCACGCTGTAGAGATCCACTCGGACCACTCCCTCCTGTCGTTCCACGATGAAGACTCCGCCGGTGGGGCGAACTCATCGCCGCGGCGGCGTACTGACAGCGGGATGTGTGCGGTTTGTGAGCGGGGGGCCGGAAGGTGAGGGCGTTGGTGTCACCCGATGGAGGAGGAACCGGTTCATGTACCCCTGTGAGGTCCCGTCCCGGCGTGCGGCGCGGCCGCGGTGGCTGCGCGCGCTCACGGCCGCCGTGCCGGCCGTGGGCCTGGCCGTGGTCGCGGCGCTCCCCGCCGCCGCCACGTCCCGGCCCGCCCTGGACGGGACGCCCGCCCTGCTGCAGCGCCTGGCGCGGGAGGTGGTGGCGGCCGGCGCGCCGGCCGTGCTCGTCCGGGTCGACGACGGTCGCGGGCGGCCCGTCGAGATCGCCGAGCAGGCCGCCTGGACCAGACTGGACCACGTGCTCAAGGCGGGCGACGAGTTCCGGATGGGGTCCAACACCAAGACCATGGTCGCCGTGCTGGTCCTGCAGCTCGTCGCCGAGGGCAGGCTCGCCTTGACCGACCCGGTGGACAAGTGGCTGCCCGGCCGGGTGCCCGGCGGCGGCGCGATCACGCTGCGCATGCTGCTGAACCACACCAGCGGCCTGTACGACTACACCGACGACCCCGCGATCCGGCCCTCGATGCTCGGCAAGGACCGGCGGCGGTGGACCCCGGCGAAACTGCTGGCCCTGGGGGTGAGGCACGTTCCGCTGTTCGCGCCCGGCGCCAGGTGGTCCTACAGCAACACCGGCTACGCCGCCGTCGGCGCGGTTCTGGAGCGGGTCACCGGGGCGAGCCTGGCCAGCCTGGTCAGGGACCGCATCGCCCGGCCGCTCGGCCTCGCTCATACGTACTACGCCACCGGGCCCGACTGGCGCGGCCCGTACGCCCGCGGCTACGAGCCGGACGCCGCCCACCAGCCGCCCGCGGTGCCGGCCGCGTTCCGGCAGCTCGCCGGGCCGCGCCACGACGGCCACGTGGACGTCTCCGGCCACGACCCCAGCTGGGGTGGCCCGGCCGGGGCGGTGGTGTCCACCACCCGCGACTGGGCGCGCTTCCACGCCGCGCTCATGTCCGGCAGGCTGCTGCCCGCCGCCCAGCTCGCCGAGCTGCGCGCCACCGTCCCGATGGACCCGCGGCAACCGGACGGGCCCGGCTACGGGCTGGGCATCCAGACCGCCGACCATCCGTGCGGCACGTTCTGGGGGCACGACGGCGGCATGCCGGGCTACCTGACCACCAACCTCACCGACCGGACCGGCGGCCGCACGGCCACCGTGCTCATCGCGTCCGAGTTCTGGGCCGAGTTCGAGGCCGACCCGAAACTCGCCAAGGCCGTCCAGGCCCTGCAGACGGCGGTGACCTGCACGATGTTCGGCAAGCCGGTGCCCGGCGCCGGCTGAGCGGCGCGTGGCTGGGCTTGGTGAGTGGCTGGGCCTGGCGCGTGGGCGGGCGCCGGCTGAGCGGCGCTAACTGGGCGGCGTGGTGACGGCTGCTGTCACCAGGCTCTCGGCCTGTGCTCGTGACATCGCCGCACCGCCCGCGTGTGCGGCGGCGAAGCCGGCCAGGCCCAGGGCGGTCTCGGCCCGGCGGGTGAGCCGCCACAGGTCGGGGTCGCCGGGGCCGGTCCAGCCGCCCAGCACGGTGGCGGCCCCGAGCAGCCTGCCCGCCCGTTCCGGCCGGTCGCGGCCGAGCTCGATCGCGGCGGCCACCAACGCGGTCGCGGCCGCGACCGGCGTGTGCCAGGTCAGCGTCAGGCGCACCGCCGGATGGTCGAGCCGGCCGGCCGCGCGCTCGGGGAACCCCTCGGCGAGGTCCACCCGAGCCAGGACGCCCAGCAGCAGCGCGGTCAGCGGCGGCGTGGTCGAGCGGTCGGGAGGGGCGCAGGCCAGACCGGCCAGGGCGTGCTCGCGAGCCGCCGCCGCCCGCCCGGCGGCCAGCTCCAGCCGGGCCAGGCCCAGGCGCACCTGGGTGCTCGACTCGGCCGACCCGCTGCGCCCGGCCCTGCCTAGCAGGCCGGTCAGGTCCCGCCGGCCGCCGGCCACGTCGCCGGACTCGGCACGGTGCAGCGCGGCGGCCACCTCGTTCTCCATGGTGTGCTCGGGCATGCCGAGCTCGCGGAAGCAGCGGGTGGCGCGCTCGGCCAGGGCGGGCGCGTCGGCCGCTGCGCCGGACCGGACCAGCGCCGAGCCGAGGGCGCTCAACGTCATTCCCTGCCCCCACCGCTCGCCGAGCTGCTCGAAGCCGGCCAGCGCGCGGGGCAGCGTGTCCTTGGCTTCGGCGAGGTGGCCGGTGTTCATGGCCAGCACGCCGCTGACCAGCAGCGCCAGCGACCGGCTCCACAGGTCCGCCCCCTCCGCCGGCGCGGCGTGGTCGCCCTTCGCGGCTATGCCGACCGCCAGGCGGGCCATCTCGGTGATGGGATGCGTGCCTGGGACGAGCTGGGCCAGGGCCGCCCTGATCCGGTCGAGGGCGGCGTCGGTCTCCTCCGGCCCGGCGGCCTCGACGGTGGCGATCGCGTGGGCGGCGGCGACCAGCGCGCGGGATCGGGGGTCGGCCGGGCCGTCTGCCTGAAGGACCCTTCCGAGCAGGTCGAGCGACTCCGGCGGGAAGTCCCGCAGGAACCAGTACCAGCTCAGCGCGACGCCGAACCGGACGGCCCGTCCGGCGTCCCCGGACTCGACCGTCCAGCGGATGGCGGCCGACAGGTCGTCCCGTTCCGCCGACAGGCGGGCCAGCGAGCGGAGCTGGTCCGACGTGCGCAGGCGCGGGTCGGCGGACTCGGCCAGCCGCAGGAAGAACCGGGCGTGCCGGTCGCGCGTCGCGGTGACCTCGGCGCGTTCGGCCAGGCGCGCCAGGCCGTACTCGCGGATGGTCTCCAGCAGGCGGTAGCGCGGCTCGGCCGGGTCGGCGGAGTCCGCCGGGTGCAGCAGGGACTTGTCGACCAGCGCCGCCAACAGCTCCGGCACGTCCTCCGAACCGCCGATCGCCGCTGCGGCGTCCTCGGTGAAGCTGCCGCGCACGACCGACAGCCGTTCCAGCAGGGAGCGTTCGCCGGCGTCGAGCAGGTCCCAGCTCCAGGCGACGGCGGCGGCCAGGGTGCGGTGGCGCGGCAGCGCCGTCCGGCTGCCGGCGGTGAGCAGCCGGAACCGGTCGTCCAGCCGGGCGGCGACCGCCTCGACCGGCAGGGTGCGCAGCCGGGCGGCGGCCAGCTCGATCGCCAGCGGCAGGCCGTCGAGGCGGTGACAAATCTCGACGGTCGCCGCCAGCGCGCCGCCCTCCAGGACGAAGCCGGGCCGTACGGCGGCGGCGCGGTCGCGGAACAGCCGAACCGCCGCGACCGACCGGGCCGCCTCCGGCGTCGCGCCCGGTTCCGGCAGGTCCAGCGGCGGCACGGGGTGCAGGGTCTCGCCGTCGATGCGCAGGGGTTCGCGGCTGGTGGCCAGCACCCGCAGCCGTGGGCAGCGGCCGAGCAGCGTCCCGCAGAGCGCGGCGGCGGCCTCGATCACGTGCTCGCAGTTGTCCAGCACCAGGACCAGGTCGTCGTCGGCGAGGAGCTCGACCAGGTCGTCCGGCTCGGCCCGCGCGGGCGCGCCCTCCTTGCGCGTCCGGAGCAGGTCAAGCAGCACGCGGGGGACGTCGTCGGGCCCGACCGCGGCCAGCGGCACGAACCACACCCCGCCGGACGGCGTGAGCCGCCGGCCGACCGCGCCGGCCAGCCGCGTCTTGCCCGCCCCTCCGGGGCCGACCAGGGTGACCAGCCGGCCCTGCCCGAGCAGGCCGGTCACCCGGCGCACGTCCTCGTCGCGGCCCACGAAGCTGGTGAGCGGGACGTCGAGGTTGCCGTGCGCCCGGCCAGGCGACGACGGCCAGGGCGGTTCCGACGGCCCCGACGTCCCGGAAGGCACCGACGGCCGACGGGGGCCGGGAAGATCGCCGCGCAGGACCGCCAGGTGGGCTTGCTGGAGGTGCGGGCCCGGGTCGCCGCCGAACTCGTCGGCGAGCCGGACGCGGATGCGCTGGTAGGCGGCCAGCGCCTCGGCGCCGCGGCCCTCGCGGGCGAGCGCCCGGATGAGCTGGGCGTGCAGGCGCTCGCGCAACGGATGGGCGGCAGCCAGCGACTCCAGCTCGGCGACCAGGCCGAGATCGGCGCCCAGCGCCGGGCCGCTGCTCAGCCTCAGGTCAGGGCCCAGCGCCAGGTCACCGCTCAGCCTCAGGTCAGGGCCCAGCGCCAGGTCACCGCTCAGCCTCAGGTCAGGGCCCAGCGGGTGAGCGCCCAGCGGGTCGCCGCTCAGCGTCAGGTCGGCCTCGACGCGGTCCTCCAGGGCGGCGAGCCGGGCGCGTTCGAGCCGGTCGGCCTCGGCGGCGGCGAACGGCGCCGCCCGCACGTCGGCCAGGGCCGGCCCGCGCCACAGGTCCAGGGCCTCCCGCAGGACGGCGGCCGCCTCGGCGGGCCGGTCCCGGGCGGCGGCCCGTCCCTGCCTGGCCAGCCGCTCGAACCGCACGGCGTCGACGGCGTCCGGCTCGACGGCCAGCCAGTACCCGGCGGGGCCGGAGGTGAGCAGCCCGGGACGCCCGAGGACGCGCCGGAGCCGGGACACCAGCGACTGCAGCGCGTGCATGGGGGCCTCGGGCGGCGCGTCGTCCCACAACGCCTCGGCCAGGGTCTCGGGCCGGACGGCCCGCCCGGCGTCCAGGGCCAGCCTGGCCAGCAGCACGCGCAACCGCGCGCCGCCGACCTGCGCCGGGCCGTCGGCGGTCACCAGCGCGAGGGGGCCGAGGACGCCCACGCGCACCTGTCCGCCGTCCGGCACGGTCGAATGCGCCATGGCCAGGAGTGTGGCACGCGGCGGCGGGTCGTGCCGCCCTTGACGAAACGGACCGCAGTCCGATACGTTCCCGGACATATCGGACCACAGTCCACTTGGAGATCGAGATGTTCAGAGAAGTGATCACGGCCGGTTCGCTGGCTCTCATGGTGCTCGGCGCCCCCAGCGCGTACGCCGACTCGGGCCCTGACAAGGTCGTCCACCACTCGCACAAGGAGGCGGGCTCACCCTGCGAGGGGCTGAAGGGCTGCACGTTCGTGCAGCTGAAGGGCGACCCGAAGACCGGCCCCTCCGAGGCCCTGTTCACCCTCAAGGCCGGCACGCCCTTCTCCCCGCACTGGCACACCAGCCCCGAGCACGTCGTCGGCGTCTCCGGCGTGATGTTGTGGAACGTCAAGGGCCACAAGACGTACCGGATCGGCGCGGGCGACTACCTGTACTACCCGTCGAAGGCCGAGCACTGGGGCAAGTGCGCCGCGGGCGCCGACTGCGTCTACTACGTGTACGACTCCAAGCCCTACGACTTCCACCCGGCCGGCCGCTGATCGGGCGCAGCCCCGCGGGCGCGGAAGGTGCGGCGGTAGGCGTCCGGGGGCACGCCGACCGTGCGGTTGAAGTGCCGGCGCAGCGTGGCCGCGGTGCCCATGCCGGTGGCCTCGGCGATGGCGTCCACGCCGTCGTCGGTGGTCTCCAGGAGCTCCTGGGCGCGGCGGATGCGCTGGGTCAGCAGCCACTGCAACGGGGTGGTGCCGGTCATGGACCTGAAGTGGCGGCCGAGGTGGCGCGAGCTCAGGTTCGCCCGGCGGGCCAGGTCCTCCACGGTCAGGGGCTGGTCCAGGTGCCGGCCCGCCCAGGCGAGCAGGTCGCTGAGGGGATGGCCGTGCGGCTCGGGGACGGGGGTGGCGACGAACTGGGCCTGGCCGCCGGGCCGGTGCGGCGCCACGACCAGGCGGCGCGCGATCGCGTTGGCGACCGCCGAGCCGTGGTCGCGGCGGACCAGGTGCAGGCACAGGTCCAGGGCGGCGGCCTTGCCCGCGGCGGTGAGCACGCTGCCCTCGTCCACGTAGAGCACGTCCGGATCGACCTGGATGCGGGGATGGCGGGCGGCCAGCGTCTCGGTGTGGGCCCAGTGGGTGGTGGCCCGCCGCCCGTCCAGCAGGCCGGCCGCGGCCAGGACGAACGCGCCCGTGCACAGCGACGCGACCCGGGCGCCCGCCTCGTGCGCCGCCCGCACGGCCTCGACGAGGTCGGCCGGCGGCTCCTCGTCCACCTCGGCCCAGCCGGGGACGATCACCGTGTCGGCCCGGACGAGCAGGTCGAGCCCGGCGTCGGGTTCGAGCAGGAACCGCCCGTCGGCCCGTACGGGACCGGCTCCGCAGATGACCGGCTCGTACCAGCGCTCGACGGGGACGGGCGGGGGCGAGCTGAACAGCTCGTAGGCCAGGGCCAGTTCGAAGTGCAGGATCCCGTCGGCGACGGCTACCGCGACTGTGGTCACGTCCGGAATTGTACGCATCATGTCGTTCCGGACGCTCGTGCGGCGACGCGGTGGGCCGCCAGGATGTCCGCATGGCTGATGAGCACATGACACAGATGAAGACGACGACGGGTTCCGCGGTGGCGGTCTACGGCGCTTACGGGCACACGGGCCGTTTCGTGGTGGCGGAGCTGCTGCGGCGCGGGCTGGTGCCCGTCCTGGCGGGCCGCGACGGCGACGCGCTGAAGGCGCTGGCCGAGGCGCACCCCGAACTGGCGGTCAGGCAGGCGTCGGTGGACGATCCGGCAGCCCTGGACCGCGCCCTGGACGGCGTGGCCGCGGTGATCAACTGTGCCGGGCCCTTCGCCGCCACGGCGGCCCCCGTGATCGAGGCGGCCCTGCGCGCCGGCGTCCCGTACGTGGACGTCGCGGCCGAGATCGAGGCCAACGTGGACACCTTCGAGCTGTTCGCGGAGCGCGCCCGGGAGGCCGGGGCGGTGATCGTCCCCGCGATGGCCTTCTTCGGCGGGCTCGGCGACCTGCTGGTCACGGCGGCGATGGGCGACTGGACCGGCGCCGACCAGGCGCACGTGGCCTACGGGCTGGACAGCTGGCACCCCACGGCCGGCACCCGGGCCGCGGGCAGGGTCTCCAGGGAGCGGCGCGACGGCCGGCGCGTCCGTCACGCCGGCGGCCGGCTGGAGTACCGCGACGACCGGGCGCCGGCCGAGCAGTGGGCCTTCCCCGAGCCGACCGGGACGCGTGACGTCATCGCGGAGTTCTCGATGGCCGACATCGTGACCGTCCCGAGCCACCTGGACATCCCCGAGGTGCGCAACTACATGACGGTCGAGGCGGCCACGGACGTGGTGCACCCCGACACCCCGGCCCCGGTCGCGGCCGACGAGCACGGACGGTCGGCGCAGCCGTTCGTCGTGGACGTGGTCGTGCGTTCGGGCGCCGCGGAACGCCGGGCGGTGGCCCGCGGCCGGGACATCTACGCCGTCAGCGCGCCGCTCGCGGTGGAGGCCGTCGAGCGCGTCCTCACCGGCCGGACCAGGGCCGCCGGGGTGGCCTCGGCGGGACGCATCTTCGACGCCCCCGACTTCCTGCGGGCGCTGTCGCCCCACATCGTGGTCGAGCTCGGCGCCGCGGCGCAGCGCTGAGGTGGGCGCCGATCCACGCCGCCGCGGCCGGGTTCAGCCCGGCAGCACCGACAGCTCGCAGGCGTAGGAGTCGGCAGGCGCGTTCAGCGCCCACACGACCATCTCGGCCAGCGACTGCGGCCGGATGCACGCCTGCGGGTCGTACGGGCGGCCGAAGGCGGCCCTGACCTCGCCGAGCAGGTCGGTCGCCGTGGCCGCGGGGTAGACCGTGGTGACCCGGACCCCGTGGACGGCCTCCTCCTCGCGCAGCGAGTCGGCCAGTTCGCGCAGCGCCGCCTTGCTGGCCACGAACGCCGACCAGCGCGGGACGCCGGTCAGCCCGGGGGAGGCGTTCACGAAGATCACATGTCCCTTGGCGCGCCGCAACGCGGGCAGCGCGAGCCGGACGAGCTCGGCGGCGGAGGCCACGTTCACCGCCATCGTGCGCCGCCACGTGTCGGGGCCGGCCTCGGCGACGGCCTCCACGGGGGAGATGCCGGCGCAGTGCACCACCGCGCGTATCTCCGTCAGCTCCGCCGTCAGCGCCTCCATGGCGGGGGCCAGCGACGCGGGGTCGGCCAGGTCGGCCTCGATCCCGCGGACGTCCAGCCGCCCGACGTCACGTCCGACGGCGATCACCCGGTGCCCGGCCGCGCCGAGCGCGGCGGCCAGCGGCCTTCCGATGCCTCCGGTGGCCCCGGTCAGCAGCACGTTCCCCATGCCGGCCGATCATCCCGGCAGGACGGGCAGTACGCAACGGCCTTTCCGCCCGTCCGCTCACATCCATCGGGAACGGTTCGATTTCACCTCTGGTGCACCACGCGTATTCAGCGTACGTTACTCAGCACTCAGTATTCAGAGTGTGACATGTTACAGATCCAAGAGGTCACCGTGAAGATCCACACAATCGCCGCCGGGCTGCTGGCCACCGGACTTCTCGCCGCTGGATGCGCCACCGGCGGAACCGGCACGGCCAAGGGGCCCGCCCCCTCGATCGCCGCGTCCACCTCCGCGGAGTTGTCCGGCGAGGTCAAGGTGTGGTCGTTCGACGTGGGTGCGACCGCCCTGAAGCGCCTGGCGCCCGAGTTCACCAAGCTGCACCCCAAGGTGAAGGTCGACGTGACGGACGTCGGCTACGACAACATCTACGAGAAGGTCACGGTCGGCATGCAGTCGGACACCGGCCTGCCCGACGTCGTGCACCTTGAGGACGAGCGGGTCCCCGGCTACGCCAAGAACTTCCCCAACGGGCTGGCCGACCTCGGCCCGGTCGCCGGCAAGCTGAAGGCCGACTTCGACCCGGCCAAGTGGCAGACTGCCTCCGGCGAGGGCGGCAAGCTGTTCGCGCTGCCATGGGACTCCGCGCCCGTCGGCCTGTTCTACCGGCGCGACTACTTCGAGCAGGCCGGGATCAAGGCCGAGGACATCCAGACCTGGGACGACCTGATCAAGGCCGGCGAGACGCTGAAGGCCAAGACCGGCAAGAAGCTCATGGTCTCCGACCTGGGTAACAGCGAGCCGCTGTTCACCACCTTGTTGCAGCAGCAGAAGCAGGGCAGGTTCGTGGACGGCAAGGTCGCGGTCAACACGCCGGCCGCCGTCAAGGCGCTGACCCTGATCAAGACGATGAACGACAAGGGCCTGCTCCAGAACGAGAAGGGCTGGGACGGCCGGGTCACCGCCACCAAGGAGGGCAAGGCGGCCGTCGCGCCCACCGCCGTCTGGTGGACGGGCACGCTGGTGTCGGAGATGCCGGAGCTCAAGGGCAAGTTCGGCGTGATCCCGCTGCCCGCGTTCGAGCCGGGCGGGGTGCGCACCTCGGCCAACGGCGGGTCCATGCTGGCGGTCACCGGCCAGACGAAGAACCAGCAGGCGGCGTGGGCGTTCGTCGAGTTCGTCACGGCGAACAAGGACAGCCAGCTGTCGATGATGAAGCAGGAGTCGCTCTTCCCGGCCTACCTGCCCGCGCTGGCCGACCCGTACTTCTCCGAGCCGGTCGACTACTTCGGCGGGCAGCCGGTCAACAAGATCTTCGCCGACCAGGTGCGCGCCATCCCGGCCGTGGAGTCCACCGACGACGACGCCGAGGCCAGTGAGCTGCTGAAGAAGCTGCTGCAGCGTGCGGTGGTGGGCGGCAAGGACCCCAAGGCCGTGCTGGACGAGGCGGCCGCGCAGATCGCGTCCGCCACGAAGCGGGAGATCGGATGATCGTTCGGCGCCGTCTGGTCCCCTGGATCTTCGCGGGGCCCGCCGCCGCGCTGCTGGCGCTCTTCTTCGCCTACCCCCTCGGGGCCAGCCTCTGGCAGAGCCTCCAGCGGACCGAGGACGGCGTGGCCGAATGGGCCGGCCTGGAGAACTACCAGCGTCTCCTGCACGACGACAGGTTCCTGCAGTCCCTGGTCAACGTCGGGCTGATCCTGGTCGTGCAGGTCCCGATCATGATCGCGCTGGCGCTGGCGCTGGCGTACGTGCTCAACCAGTCGTGGCTGCGCTTCCGCGCCACGCTGCGGATCGCGTACTTCCTGCCCGCCGTGACGACGCTGGTCGCCTACGCGGTGGTCTTCCGGGTGCTGCTGCGCACCGACGGCGGCATGGTCAACCAGCTGCTCGGCGCCGAGATCGCCTGGCTGGACGACCCGGCCTGGGCGCGGGTGGCGCTGATCGCGTCCATCACCTGGCGGTGGACGGGCTACAACATGATCATCCTGCTGGCGGGCCTGCAGGCGATCGGCAAGGAGCAGTACGAGGCCGCCTCCATCGACGGGGCCGGGCCGCTGCGGTCCTTTGTCAGCGTGATCGTGCCGCAGCTCAAGCCGGTGATCCTCTTCTGCTCGATCACCTCCACGATCGGCACGCTGCAACTGTTCGACGAGAACAAGCTGCTCACCGACGGCGGCCCCGACGACGCGACCACCTCGCCGATCCTGCTGCTCTACCAGGTCGGCTTCAAGCAGTTCGACTTCGGCTACGCCGCGGCGATGGCCTGGGTGGTGGTGCTGCTCATCGGGGTGCTCTCCTACGCCCAGTTCAAGTGGTTCGGGAAGGAGAAGTCATGAAACGCCTGCTGCTCCGGCTGCTCATGGCGGCCGGCGCGGTGGTCAGCGTCGCGCCGTTCTACTGGATGTTCGTCGCCTCCACGCACGACACGTCCGAGCTGTTCCGCAGCCCGCCTCCGTTCCTGCCCGGCGACCACCTGCTGGACAACCTGCGGTCGCTGGAGGAGACCATCGGCTTCTCCCGCGTGGTGCTCAACAGCCTCGGCACGGCCCTCGTCTACACCGCGCTGTCCGTGCTGGTCAGCGCCATGGGCGGGTACGGCCTGGCCAAGTACCGCTTCCGCGGGCGCGGCCTGCTGCTCGCGGTGATCCTGGCGACGATGATGATCCCGTTCCAGGTGCTGCTGGTGCCGCTGTTCCAGATGATGGCCAGCATCGGCTGGGTCGACTCCTACGAGTCGATCGTCATCCCGTTCCTGGCCAACTCGTTCGGCATCTTCCTCATGCGCCAGGCCTTCCTCGACTTCCCCGACCAGCTCATCGAGAGCGGACGCCTGGACGGGGCCGGAGACCTGCGGATCTTCTACCGGATCGTGCTGCCCGTGGTCCGGCCGCAGCTCGGCGCGCTGGTCATCTTCACGTTCATGAGCCAGTGGAACTCCTTCATCTGGCCCCTGCTCATGCTCACCAGCGAGGAGAAGTACGTGCTGCCGGTCGCGCTCAGCCACCTCACCGGGCTGACCCGCGTCGACTACTCGGGCCTGATGCTGGGCGCGCTGCTGGCCACGCTGCCGCTGATGCTCATCTTCTTCGTCTTCCAGAAGCAGTTCGTCTCCGGGCTGCTCGGCGGAGCGGTGAAGGGGTGAGCCCGACGGTGGGCCACTGCCGCGACAGCGGCTCATCGTCGCCGGGCGTCCCGCTCCGCCACCTTGGCGGAGCGGCGGGCCGCCGCGGAGGACGAGTGGGACCGGCTGCGGGCCGCGAGAGCCGGCCTACGGAGTGAGGACCACCTTGTTGCACTCGTCCTGCTTGTGCTTGAACAGGTCGAACGCGTGCGGCGCCTCGCTGAGCGGCATCCGGTGCGAGATGACGAAGCTCGGGTCGATCTCGCCCGCGCGGATCCGGTCCAGCAACGGGGCGGTGTACCGCTGCACGTGGCACTGGCCGGTGCGGATGGTCAGCGACCGGTTCATGACGGTGCCCATCGGGAACTTGTCGACGAATCCGCCGTAGACGCCGACGACGGAGACCACGCCGCCGTTGCGGCAGGCCATGATGGCCTCGCGCAGCACGTAGGGGCGCTCGGTCTCCATCCGGGTGGCCTGCTTGGTGCGGTCGTAGGCGTACATGGCCGGGGTCGGGTGGTGGGCCTCCATGCCGACGGCGTCGATGCAGGCGTCCGGGCCGCGTCCGCCGGTCATGTCGCGCAGCGCCTCCAGCACGTTCACCTCCTCGTAGTTGAGAATTTCGGCGCCGGTCCGCCGGACCCGCTGCAGCCGGTAGGGGAAGCGGTCGATGACGATGACCCGGTCGGCGCCGAGCAGGAACGCGCTGGCCGCGGCGAACTGCCCGACCGGCCCCGCGCCCCAGATCGCGATCGTCTGGCCCGGCTTGATGTCGCACATCTCCGCGCCCATGAAGCCGGTGGGGAAGATGTCGGACAGGAACAGCACCTTCTCGTCCGGCAGGTCGTCCTCGATCTTGATCGGGCCGACGTCGGCGAACGGGACGCGCACGTACTCGGCCTGCCCGCCGGGGAAGCCGCCCAGCATGTGGGAGTAGCCGAAGATGCCGGCGGGCGCGTGGCCCATCAGCTTCTCGGCCATCCCGGCGTTGGGGTTGGAGTTCTCGCACACCGAGTACAAGCCGTCCTGGCAGGCGAAGCAGGCGCCGCAGGCGATCGGGAACGGCACCACGACGCGGTCGCCGACGCGCAGGTTGTGCACGCCCGGGCCGACCTCGACGACCTCGCCCATGAACTCGTGGCCGAGCACGTCGCCCTTCTTGACGGTCGGGATGTAGCCGTCCACGAGGTGCAGGTCGGAGCCGCAGATCGCGGTGGAGGTGACGCGGACGATCGCGTCGCGGGCGTTGAGGAGCTGCGGGTCCGGGACGTCCTGGATCTCCACGTGGTTGCGGCCCGCCCACACGTTGGCCTTCATGCCCGTCCTCCGATCGGCTGTGCGGGACGCTGGTGGAGCTGGCGCAGGGCGCGGTGGCCCTCGGGGCTGCCCTCGGAGCGGAGCACCTCGCCGGTCTCCATGACCTGCTTGAAGCGGCGCAGGTCGTCGCGGACCTGCTGCTCGGGGTGCTCGCCGAACATGCGGGCGACGGCGGCGGCGAGCTTGCGGCCGGGCGCGCCGTACTCCAGGGAGGCGTCCACGACGGTGCCGCGTCCGCCGGGGCCGTCGGTGAAGCTGACCAGGCCGGCGGTGGATACGCCGGTGCCGGGCACGGTCCGCCAGGCGATCAGGTCGCCCGCCCGCTCGTCGATGATCTCGGCCTCCCACTCCAGGTCGACGATCGGGCCCTTGGCCTTCCAGCGGGAGCGGCGCTGGTCGATGGTGCGCACCGAGTCCAGGTGGACCATGAAGGAGGGCAGGTTCTCCAACTCGCGCCAGTAGCGGTAGACCTCCTGGCGCGGCTTGTTGATGGTGATGGAGGCGCGCACCTGCAGCGGGCCCTTGGTCCTGGCGGTGCCGCGCCGGGCGCAGGCGGCGTCCAGGGCGGTGATCCCGGCGACCGCGCCGAGCGCGGCCAGCGCGCGGGCACGGCGGGCGCCGGTGCGGTTGGCGGCGGCCCTGCCCAGGACGCCGAGGTCCATCGTGTCGCCGGCGACCCTGGTCCATGCCCACCGGGCGGGGCTCTTGGCGCCCAGCAACAGCGCGGCGTGCAGGAGTTCCCGCCCGCCGACGAGCCTGGCGACGGCCGTGGCCCCCGGGGCGTCGTCGACGCCGCACAGGCGGGTCACGGCCCGTGGTGCCCCCAGTTGCGCCGCGCCCAGCGCGAGGCTGGCCCACCCGAGCGCACGGGCGAATCTGTCGGTCATCATGCGTCCTAACACAGGTTGTGGTGGAATATGCATGCGCCGCAGGCGGCCCCAATCTGCTGACGCCCCCGCGTCCTCCACCCCTTGCCCCTGACAAAACCGATGACACCAGCGGATTCAGGCACGAAAGGTGCACACTCCCTCGACCGCCGTCCATCCCCCTGTCCCGGCCCAGCCCGTCGCTCCGGGAACGAGCCGTTATGACGTAACTCACCCTCCTCGACGTCACATCTCGGCCGCCGATCTCGTCTTGAAGGCGAAGGCGAAACGAGGAGGATCCGATGCGCTCATCGGTGCGGAAACGTCAGTCGTCGGGGCTCGGTCATTGGTCGTTCATGTTCGCCGAGGTGGCGATCTGGTCCTTCGCCGTCCTGGTGGTGACCGGGCTGTTCCTCATGGTGTTCTTCGACCCGGACATGTCCCCGGTGCTCTACCACGGCGTGTACACGCCGCTGAGCGGCGTCCCGGTCAGCAGGGCGTTCGACTCGACCATGCGGCTGAGCCTGGAGGTGCGCGGCGGGCTCTTCGTCCGGCAGGTGCACCACTGGTCGGCCCTGGTGTTCGTGGCGGCGGTCGCGATGCAGTTGCTGCGCATGTTCCTGACCGGCGCGTTCCGGCGGCCGCGCGTGCCGCAGTGGCTGATCTGGGTGACGCTGCTGCCGCTCGGGATGGCCGCGGGAGAGACCGGCAACATCCTGCCCGACGACATGCTCTCCGGCGGCAGCCTGTGGCTGATCCAGTCGGTGCTGCTGTCGATTCCCGTCGTCGGGTCGTACGGCGCGCAGCTGCTCTTCGGCGCCGGGTTCCCCGGCGACAGCATCATCCCCACCATGTACTGGACGCACGTGCTGCTGATCCCGGCGGCCATGGTGGCGCTGCTCGCCGCCCGCGAACGGCTGGTGCGGCGGCACGGGCACTCGCGGTTCGCCGCGCCGGTCCCGGCGCGCGCGAGCGTGCGCCCGTTGATGGCGGGCACGACGATCGGGGTCCTGGTCATCCTCGGCCTGGCCTTCCAGATCGCCCCCATCTGGTTGTACGGCCCGGCCGGGCCCGGCCAGATCTCGGCCGGCTCGGTGCCCGACTGGTACATGGGCTTCCTCGACGGCGCTCTGCGGATCATGCCGGGCTGGGAGCTGGCGATCGGGGGGTACACGCTCAGCCTGGCGGTCCTGGTGCCCACGCTGGTGGTCCCCGGGGTGTTCTTCACCGCCCTGGCCGGCTACCCGCTGGCCGAGCGCCTCGTCCTGGGGCGGCTCGGCCGGCGGGACGCGCTCGGCCGGCCCAAGAGCAGGAGCCGCCTGGCCGCCGAGGTGACCGGCCCGGCCGTGCTGGACCGGCCGCGCGAGGCGCCCGTGCGGACCGCCGTCGCCGCCGCCGGGGTCGCCTTCTACGGCCTGCTGTGGGCCGCCGCGGCCAACGACCAGCTCGCCCACCAGTTCCACCTCTCGGTGGAGGCCGTGACGATCTTCTTCAGGTACGCCGTCCTCCTCGGCCCGGTCGTCGCCTTCTGGCTGACCCACCGGCTCTGCCTCGGCCTGCGGCTCCAGGACCGGCACGACCTGGAGCACGGGCCGGAGAGCGGCGTGATCGTGCGGAGCGCGCAGGGCGGCTTCCACGAACGCCCGATGCACCTGGAGCCCGAACGGCAGCACGCGGTCACCGCGCCGCGTGACTGACCGCGCCGGCCCGGCCGCTTGACCTTGACACTGTGACAAGGTCTTCACTGGTCGCCGAGGAGGTGGTCCCGATGACCAGGCAGGAACAGGACCCGGACACGACCGGCGCCGTCGCGGGGCTGGCGGCCGGCGACCCGTCCGTACGGCTGCGGGCGGCCCTGGCGGTGGGCACGACGCCCGACCCGCGCCTCGTCGGCGCGCTCGTCGAGCGCTGCGCGGTCGAGCCGGAGTTCCACGTGCGCGACATGCTCACCTGGGCGCTCACCCGCCATCCGGCGAAGCTGACGGTCCCGCGGCTGCTCGGCGAGCTGCGTTCGGAGCGCGCGCAGGCACGCAGCCAGGCGCTGCACACGCTGTCCAAGATCGGCGACCGGCGGGCGTGGCCGGCGATCACCCGGCAGCTGCTGACCGACGCCGACGACGAGGTGGCGCGGAGCGCCTGGCGGACCGCGGTGCTGCTGGCCCCCGAGGAAGAGAAGCCCGGACTGGCCGAAGTATTGTCGACACAGCTCGGGCGCGGCCGACGGGAGACCCAGCTGAGCCTCAGCCGGGCGCTGGTCGCGCTCGGCGAGGTGGTCGAGCCGGTGCTGCGGGCCGCGATGGCCGACCCGGATCCCGGCGTGCGCACGCACGCGGGGGCCACGGAACGGCTGCTGCGCGACCCGGAGGCCGGATTCGAGTTCGCGATCGAGGAGGCGAAGCGCGTCGTGGCCCTCGGCGCCGGCGGCCAGGAGGGATGATGGGCTGTGCTGATCGGCGACGTCGCGCGACGGTCCGGGGTGAGCGCCCGCATGCTGCGCCACTACGACGCGCTCGGCCTGGTGCGCCCGACGGGCCGCAGCCACGCCGGCTATCGGGAGTACTCCGGCGCGGACATCCAGCGGATCTTCCACATCGAGAGCCTGCGGTCGCTGGGCCTGTCGCTGCGTGACGTCGGCCGGGCGCTCGATGATCCCGGCTTCACGCCGTCCGGGCTCGTCGAGGACCTCATCCGGCGCACCCGGGAACGCATCGCGGCCGAAACGGAGCTGCTCACGCGGCTGCGCCGGATCGACGCCGCCGACCCCGCCGGCTGGGACGACGTGCTCCAGGTCGTCTCCCTGCTGCAGGCGCTCGGCTCGAAGAACGCCGGCCGCCGCCAGAGCGCGGCCCTGTCCTCGGTCGCCGAGGTCCCGGTGGAAGCGCTCGTCGAGGCGGCGCTGGGCGAGAGCGATCCGCACGTCGCCGGAGCCCTGCGATGGGCTCTGGCGCAGTCGGGCGAGGACGCCGCCGCGCTGCTGGCGCAGGGCCTGCACGCGCCGGCGGCCGAGGTGCGCAAGCGCGCGGTCCAGTCGATCGCCGAGCTGCCGGACGCCGCGGCGACCGCCCTGCTCCGGGACGCCCTGACCAGCCCCGACGTCGTGGTCCGCCGCTACGCGGCCCTGGCGCTCGGGGCCCGCGGCGTGGACGAGGCCATCCCCACCCTCATCGACATGATCGTCGAGGGGACGAACGACGTCGACGCGGCCGACGCCCTGAGCACACTGGCGGGCCGCCCCGGAGCGGCGGACCCGATCGCCGCCGGGCTCGTGGACCGCCTCACCCGGCCTGGCGCCGAGCCGTCCGCGCGCCGGCGGCTGACGCAGGCGCTCGCCGACATCCCCGGAGCCACCGCGTCACGTGCCCTTGCCGCCCTGGCGCAGGACGACGACCGCGCCGTCGCGCTCACCGCCACCTACATCGTCGGACTCCGCAGGCGATAAGCAACCACGGTTGACCAACGTCGATTAGTCAACTAGGGTTGCTTATATGCCGGTAGACGACGTACCCGTGCCCCAGGGGCCCGCCGACGCGCTCGCGGCGGTCGTGGCGCTGCGGCGCCGGGCCGACCAGCTGGAGGACGCCGCCGTGGAGCAGGCCGTGCGCGCCGGGTGGGGCTGGCCGCAGGTCGCCGAGGCGCTCGGCGTCACCCGCCAGGCGGTCCACAAGAAGCACGCCAAGCGGCTCATCGCCGCCGGCGCGATGCCGAGGAGACTACGGTGAGCGCGATCGACCACTACATCAACGACATCATCGCGCGGGGAGCGGCCGAGGCGCGGGCGGACGGCTCCGCCGCCACCGAGGCCCACCACCTCCTGCTGGCCATCACCGCGATCGAGGGCACCGCCGCACACCGCGTGCTGACGGCCACGGGGCTCCGGCGGCAGGCGATCAGAGATGCGCTGGACCGGGAGTTCGAGCACAGCCTCGGCGTGGCCGGGGTGTCCCTCGCCTCCTACGGCCTGCCGGAACCCGTCCGCCACGCCAAGGATCATCCCAAGCTCGGCGCCTCCGCCCGGCTCGCGCTCGAACGCGGCTTCGCCGCCGCCAAGGGCAAGAAGGACCTGCGCCCCGCGCATCTGCTGCGCGGAGTCCTGGCCGCCGGCGTCGGCACCGTGCCGCGCGCGCTCGCCCTGGCCGGCGTCGACCGGGCCGGCCTGATCGATCGCGTCGAGGAGACGCTCACGCGCGACAGCTGGTAACCGGCCCCCCCGTTCCCGCGCTCCGGCCCCGTTCGGGCCGCGACGCGTCATGCCCTCGCGCCGGCGGGTGCTCAGGCGCGGGGTCATCCGATCACGAAGAGAGGTCATCTCATGACGAAGAGCGACGGTCTCGTGCTCGACGTCGACGGGCTGCGCATGCGCTACGGCCCGCTCGACGTCCTGCACGACGTCACGTTCCAGGCCCGCCACGGCGAGGTCGTGGCCTTACTGGGGCCCAACGGCGCGGGCAAGACCACCACGATCGAGATCTTGGAGGGCTTCCGCATCCGGTCGCAGGGGCGGGTCTCGGTGCTCGGCGCCGATCCCACCCACGGCGACGAGCGGTGGCGGGCCAGGCTCGGGATCGTGCTGCAGTCCTGGCGCGACCACGGCAAATGGCGGGTGCGCGAGTTCCTCGCCCACCTCGGCGGCTACTACGCCCCCTACGCCGTCCCCGGCATCCCGCGGCCCTGGGACCCCGACGAGCTGATCGAGCGGGTCGGCCTGACCGAGCACGCCGGCAGGAAGCTCAGGACGCTGTCGGGCGGGCAGCGGCGCAGGCTCGACGTGGCGATCGGCCTCGTGGGGCGTCCCGAGCTGCTGTTCCTCGACGAGCCGACCACCGGCTTCGACCCGCAGGCCAGGTCCGACTTCCACGACCTCGTACGCGACCTGGCCGAGGCCCGCGAGACCGCCGTCCTGCTCACCACCCACGACCTGGACGAGGCCGAGAAGCTGGCCGACCGCATCCTCGTGCTGAACGGCGGCCGGATCGTCGCCGACGGCACCGCCGCCGAGCTGGCCCGGCGGATCGCCGGCGAGGACGAGGTGCGCTGGATGCGCGACGGGCGGCGGTACGCCGAGACGACGCCCGACTCGACCGCGTTCGCCCGCGAGCTGTTCGCCCGCCACGGTGACGAGATCCAGGAGCTGGAGGTCCACCGGGCCTCGCTGGAGCAGACGTACCTGGCGCTGGTGCGCGAGGCCGAGGAGGCGGCCCGGTGAACGCGACCGTCCTGCGCGCCGGCTGGTCCCGGGGCCTGATCGAGCTGCGGCAGTCGTTCACCAACGGCGCCGAGCTGTTCTCCCACTTCCTGTGGCCCGCCCTGATGGTGGCCACGTTGTTCTTCATCCGGGACCTGTCGGTCGGCGCCCTCCCGCTCGGCGCCCTGGCCCTGCCCGGCATCCTCGGCATGAACGCCGCGACCGGCATGATCGGCATGAGCCAGCAGCTCACCGCCGACCGCGAGGACGGCACGCTGCTGCGCGCCAAGGCCACCCCGCACGGGATGCCCGCCTACCTGATCGGCAAGGTGATCTCGGTGTCCGGCGGTCTGCTGGCCGACCTGGTGATCTTCCTCGTGCCCGCCGCGCTCCTCGTCGAGGGCCTGCGGATCGGCCCGGACTCCTGGCCCGGCCTGGCCTGGGTGCTGCTGCTCGGCCTGGTCGCGACCCTGCCGATCGGCGCGGTGCTGGGTTCGGTGTTCACCACCGCACGCGCCCAGGGGCTGGTCCAGCTGCCGTTCCTGGCGTTGATCGGCATCTCCGGCATCTTCTACCCGATCACCGCACTGCCCGAGTGGCTGCAGGGGCTCGCCCAGATCTTCCCCGTCTACTGGATGGGGCTCGGCATGCGGTCGGCCCTGCTGCCTGACTCGGCGGCCGCCGTCGAGATCGGCGAGTCGTGGCGGCAGCTGGAGACCGCCGGCGTGCTGGGCGCCTGGGCGGTGCTCGGCGTGCTCGTGGCGCCGGTCGTGCTGCGGCGGATGGCACGCGGGGAGTCCGGCTCGTCGGTGGCGGCACGCCGTGAGCGTGCCCTGCGGCGGGTCGGGTGAGCGCCGTGACCGCCACGACGGCGACCGGCCGGTCCCTGGCGCCGGACCTGGCCCGGGGCGTGATGTTGCTGGCGATCGCGGTGGCGCACGCGCCGGTGTTGGCCACCGGCACGGCCTTCGGGGTGCTCGACGGCGTGGCCGCGTTCCTCGATCATCTGCTCGCCCACAACCAGGCCCGGCCGATGTTCGTGTTGATGTTCGGCTACGCGCTGGGCCAAATCGCCCACCGGCATCAGGCCAGGGGCGGGGACTGGGACTCGCTCAGGAGGCTCCTGCGGCGCCGGGGCCGATGGTTGATCGTCATCGGCTTCGTGCACGGACTGCTCGTGCCGCTGGACATCATCGCGGTGTACGGGCTGACGCTGCTGCTGCTCGTCCCGCTCGTGCGCGCCCGGGACTCGGTGTTGTGCTGGACGGCCGGCTTCCGGGGGCCCTGCTGCTGTCCGGCGCGTGGACGCCCCCCGCGCCCTGGGTCGCCGTGCTCGCGCACACCGTCACCGGCCAGGCCGGCGGCATCGGCCTGGCTGCCCTCATGGGGCTCATCGCGACACGTTCCCGCATCGGCCCCCTCACCGCCGCACTCGCCGCACTCGGCCGGCGCTCCCTGACCTTCTACCTGTTCCAGTCAGCGGTGTTCCTCGTGCTGTTCTACCCGTTCACGCTGGGCCTGTCCGACGACGTGGGCTTCGCCGCCGCCTTCGGCACCGCCCTCGCGGTCGGCGCCGTGTCGATCGTCCTCGCGAACTGGCTGGAGCGCGCAGGCCGCCGGGGCCCGATGGAGGTCCTGCTGCGGCGCCTGACCTACGGCCGCCGCAGCACGGCGGCCGGTCGAAGGCTGTCTCCTAGACCTGCCGGCGACCGGCGGGGTCGGGACGCGCCGCCGCGGCGGCCTGGCCGACACCCTGCCTGATGCGGCTCTCCATCCGCGCGACCGCGCCCGTGCCGGCCGCCATGCTGGCCCCGGTGACCTGGGCCTGGCCGGTGACGAAGATGCCGTTGTTCAGGATGGTCGTCTGGCGCTCGCGCAGGTCGCTCACGTCGACGTTGTGCTCCTCCAGGAAGTCGGCGACGGCGTCCATGATGCGCTGTTCGGCGGCCTTGACGTACATCTCCTTGTCGAGCTGCTGGAAGTAGCGGTGGTAGAGGTGGTCGGTGGCGTGCTCGCGGGGGTTGTAGGCCGCGCCGTAGTTGAAGGTGTGGCCGCGGATGGCCTTGATGCTGGCCTTCTGCTGCCGCCTGCGCCTTCTCGGCTCCGAGAGCGCGGCGAGGGTGTTGGGCAGGGCCAGCACCAGCGCCGCGGCGGTGCGCCGCAGGGCCGACAGCGCGATGCGGGCCATCCGCTCCGAGGGCGCGCAGTTGACCAGCCGGTCGACCTCGCGGTAGGCCTCCCGCAGCGGCGGCAGCAGCGAGTAGCCGGCCTCGGTGAACATCATGCCCTTCTCGGCGAGCAGCACGAACCGCAGGAAGATCGAGATCACCACCTCGCCCTCCCAGCCGGTCACGCTCACCGTGAGATAGGGGCGGGCCCGCGTGCGCGGGTTGTCGCGCAGCTGGTGGATGAACCTCTCGCTCACCGTCGGCACGGGCGGCAGGAGGGCGTCGGGCAGCACGGCGGCCTGGAGCTCGGGGTCGGTCTCGTAGCGCAGGTCGAGGCCGTTGACGAAGAGCTTGTCGCCGACGGTGAGACCGGGCAGGCCGAGGGCGGCGATCTCGGCGGCCACCCGGTCGTAGAGCTCGCCGACCGCGAAGGGCACGACCGTCTCGCCGGGCCGGGCCTTGGCGACGTTCATGGTGAACGACCAGTTGTTGATCCGGCTGCCGTAGCCGACGAAGGGGGAGTAGTCGGCGAACACCGTGACGTTCCCGGCGCCGCGGTCGGCGATGTCCACCAGATGGTCGCGCAGCGCGGGCGAGCTGGGCAGCGGCGCCTCGGCCGGGTCGAAGGAGTGGCGGGTCAGCCTGGTCAGGATGACCGACTCGTGGGCGTCGTAGAGCTCGGCGAAGACGACGAGCCAGGCCAGGAAGATCGGGAGCAGGACGAGCGGGCTGGACAGCAGGGCCAGCGTGGCCAAGGCGAGCACGGCCAGCACGGCGTCACGCACCTGCTGGCGCCTTTGGGCCATCAGGCCGTACTTGAGCATCGTGGCCAGGTCGACGCCGGGGGACTGGGCGACGGCCCGGAAGCGGTCATGAAGAATCGAGCGAATGGTGGAATTACGCACTTTCGCGTCGAGCATCATGGCGATGCAGAGATATCGCGTGACTTCCGTCGCGGCCGGGCGATCACCTTGGAAATGACGGCCACAATTAGCGCATACCAGGGAATCGGGCGAATTCGGGCTGTCGCAGTGACCGCAGTTCATCAGCTCAGTCCTCTGGTCGGGGGCTTCGTGGACTCTGACGTCACCTCGACTTTAACGAGCGCACGGCCGGCGTCGCCAGGTAAAAAGAATTCGCCCGGAGGACATCATTCGCCAAACGCAATAAACAACAATGCCGGGCCTCAGATCTCCTTGAGGAAGACGATCGCGTCCGCCTGGCCGACGGTGGCGGGGTCGAGGGCCAGGTAGGTGTGGTCCACCGGGACGCGGGGCGCCGGCCCGCGGTCGAGCGCCCCGGCCAGGCGGCGGGGATCGACGACGGCGCGGGCGTCACACACCTCCGACAGGATGCCTTCAAGGGTGTCGGGGGCCGGGACGTCGGCGCCGCGGGAGCCGAAGGTCGAGGCGGCGAAGGCGTACCGGTCGCCGACACCCGCGGCGAGCACGGCCCCCGCGCTCCACCACCGCAGCTCCTCGCCCGCGAACCGCCACCGGCTCTCGTCGCGCTGCAGGTGGCGGTTGTGGGCGAAGACGAGGGTAGGGCCCCGGCGCTCCTCGCGCCGGACGATCGCGTCGAGGTTGCCGGCCATCATCGCGTCGCGCAGGCCCATGAGCGCGCCGAGCCGGCGCGGCGAGGGGTCGGCCATGCCGGCGTGGTAGCGCAGCAGCCCGGCGGCGGCGCGGGCGTGCAGGCCGGCGCGCCACCGGTCGTCGCCGGACGTGACGGCCGCCAGGTGCGGGGCGTGCGCGGTGAGCAGCACGCAGAGGTCGTCGGCGATCAGGCGCAGCTCCGCGACCTCCGGCGCGCCGCCGATCGAGCGGGCCGGGTCCGTGAGGGCGGCCGGGTCGGTCCAGCGCTCGTCGGGGCCGAGCAGCTCATCCAGCCTTTCGCGGGTCAGGGGCAGGTCGAGGTGGGGGGCCAGGTAGTCGTACAGGGCGGTCAGGGCCGGGCGCGGGGCGGCCGGGCCGGTGATCTCCACCGGGGCGTCGAAGCCGTCGAAGCGCAGCCGGTCGCCTGGCGCGCCCCGCTCGTTGCGGGCCCGCATCCAGCGCAGGAGCTCGCGGTTGGCGGGCGAGGCGCCGAACCCGTGGCTGAAGCCGCGGCTCATCGCCTCGTCGAGGGTGACGTCGCCGCCGGTGACGTACGCGTCGGCGGTCAGGCCGGCCAGGCAGTCGCTCTCGACGGCGATCGACCGGTAGCCCTCGTGCTCGACGAGGTGACGGAAGAGCTCGTTGCGCAGCTCCAGGAAGGCTTCGACGCCATGCGTGGGCTCGCCCAGGCCGAGCACGCGGACGCCGGGGCGCAGCAGCGCGGTGAGGGCGCCGCCGGTGAACGCCTGGACGGCGTCCCGGATCGAGGTCGTCATGCCTTCAACCGTATCGTTGAACTTCTAGTGTAAACTTCTGGCCGATCCACCGGCGGGCAGGGAGGCATACCCTCAACATGCGGCCCATCGATCTGGCGCGCGCGCACGGCCTGTCCACGCAGGCGGTGCGCAACTACGAGGACGCGGACATCCTGCCGCCGTCCGAGCGTTCCGCGCACGGCTACCGCGTCTACACCCCCCGCCACGCGGCGGCGCTGCGCACGTTCCTGGCGCTGGTCCCCGCCCACGGGCACGCCACCGCGACCGCGATCATGCGGGCCGTGAACGGCGGCGGCCTCGCGGCGGCGCTGCGCCTGATCGACGAGGGCCACGCCCAGCTCGCCGAGGACCGCGGCACGCTGGAGGCCGTCGAACGCGCGCTGCGCGACCTGGCGCCGCCGCGCGAGGCGGAGCCCGGCGTGACGTTCATCGGCCCGCTGGCCCGCCGGCTGCGCATCAAACCGGCGACGTTGCGCAAGTGGGAGCGGGCCGGGCTGACCGTGCCCCGGCGCGACCCGCGTACCGGCTACCGGGTCTACACCGCCGCCGACGTCCGCGACGTGCTGCTGGCCCACCAGCTGCGGCGCGGCGGCTACGGGCTGGAGCAGATCCGGCAGGTGCTGGACCAGGTGCGCGCGGCGGGCGGCATGGAACCCCTGCAGGCGACGTTGCGCGACTGGCACGACCGGCTCACCGCCAGGGGCCTGGCCATGCTCACCGCAGCGGGCGCGCTGGACGCCTACCTGCGCGAGGGGAACTTTGCCACCGGGGAGGGCATCTAACACGCCGTGGAAGCGTCGAACGCCGGAGAACCGCAGCGCATAGGGCAGTACTGGCTGGCCGGACGGCTCGGGTCCGGGGGCCAGGGCGTGGTGTACGACGCCTACGACCCCGAAGGCCGCCGGGTCGCGCTCAAGGTCCTGCACATGGCCGACAGCCCGGCCGGCCGCGAGCGGTTCGCCAAGGAGGCGGCCGCGGCCGGGCGCGTGGCGTCGTTCTGCACGGCGCGGGTGCTCGACTGCGACCTGTCGGGCAGCAGGCCGTACATCGTCAGCGAGTACGTGCCGGGCCCGAGCCTGCGCCGGGCGGTCGAGCAGGGGCGCCGGTTCGCCGGGGACGACCTGCACCGGCTGGCCACGGCGATCGCCACCGCCCTGACCGCCGTGCACGACGCGGGCGTCATCCACCGGGACCTCAAGCCGGACAACGTGCTGCTCGGCGCCGACGGCCCGCGGGTGATCGACTTCGGCGTCGCGCGCACCGCGGACATGTCGCTGACCAGGACCGGCGAGGTGGCCGGCACGCCCACGTACATGGCGCCCGAGGTGTTCACCGGGCAGCGGGCGGGCGCGCCCGCCGACGTGTTCGCCTGGGGCGCGATCATCGTGTTCGCCGCCACGGGCGCCGACCCCTTCCGCGCCGACAACCTCGGCGGGGTCATGCACCGGGTGTTGTCGGCCCAGCCCGACCTGAGCGGGCTGCCGCCCCGGCTGGCCTCGCTGGTGTCGGCCGCGCTGGAGAAGGATCCGGCGGCCCGTCCCACCGCCCGCGACCTGCTGCTCGCCCTGGTCAGCGGCAACAGCGCCGACACCCGCGGGCTGCTGACGGCGGGCAGCCGCGCCGCCAGGGGCGTGCACGTGCCCGAGCAGGCCGACCCGGCGCTCGGCACGATCGCCGAGGACGCCTACGGCGCGCTCGCGCCCGAGGAGCGCGAGCTGGCCGCCGAGGTGTTCCTGCGCCTGGTGACGGTCACCGAGGACGGGCACGAGGCCGTGCGCTGGGCGTTGAAGGAGGACCTGCTCGCCGGCCGCTCCGAGCGGGAGACGCAGGCGATCGAGCACATCCTCCAGGTGTTCTCCTACCTGGTGACGCAGAAGGACGAGGCGGTGGCGCTGTCACGTCCCGCGCTGCTGCGCGCCTGGCCGCGGCTGCGCGTCTGGGTGGACGGCGACCGCGACGGGCTCGCCGTGCTGGGCCAGCTCAGCGACGCCGCCCGCCAGTGGGCCGGCAACGGCCGCAAGGACGGCGACCTGCTCCAGGGCAGCCGCCTGGACCAGGCGCTGACCTGGGCCGCCACCGGCCGCAGGCACATCACGCTGACCCCTCTCGAACGTGACTTCCTGGCCGCGGGCACCGGCCTGGCCAGGCGGCGCGTGCGCCGCCGACGCCTGACCACGGCCGCGCTGGCCGGGCTGCTGGTGGTGGCGCTGGCCGCGGGCGGCCTGGCCGTGCTGCGCGGCCGGCAGGTGACCGAGCAGAGCCTCCTGGCGGGCCGGCAGCGCGACCAGGCGGTCGGGCGGCAGGCCGCCGCCGAGGCCGACCGGCTGCGGACGAGCGACCCGGCCACGGCGATGCTGCTCAGCGTGGCGGGCTGGCGGCTGGCCCCCGGCCCCGGCACCCGGCGCAGCCTGACGACCTCGCTGACGATGCCGGAGAGCGCCGTCTTCCGCGACCCCGGCGCCAAGGGCGTCTCGGCGTCGGCGTCGGCGGCCGGCGGGCGCGTGCGGGCCATCGCCGGCGAGGACGGCGTCCGGGTCTACGACGTGCCCTCCGGCCGGCAGACCGCGTTCTGGCGGTGGCCGCGCGGACTGGAGGCGCTGCCGTCGGCGGCGGCGCTCAGCCCGAGCGGGCGCACGCTGGTGGTGGTCAGCAGGGACACGGCCTACGCCTGGGACGCCAGGACGGGCGCCAAGCTGCGCGAGCACCGCATCGGCGAGGGCAGCCCCGGCGTGCACGTCACCTTCGACGGCAACGAGAACCTGGCCGCGGTGATGCGCGAGACCACCCTGGAGTTCCTGTGGGACACCAGGACCGGCGCGTCCTACACCCCGGACCTGGAGTCGGGCGTCGCTCCGGCGATCGCGCCCTCCGGCGCCTACATCGCGGGCGTCGGCCCCAACCAGGGCGGGCTCAAGGTGATCCGCCTGCCCAGCCTCACCGTGGACACCCGCCTGCCGAAGGCGTGCGGGCCGGTGGTGGCCTTCACGCCGGACAGCAGGCGGCTGCTGTGCGCGAACGGCGACATCGCCGCCTTCGACCTGGCCACCGCCAGGAAGGTGCCCGACTCCGACCAGCCGTTCTGGCAGGAGTCGGCCCTGGACGACACGCTGAACGGCCGGCTGCGGATGAGCCCCGACGGCCGCCGCATGCTGGCCGTCGAGGGCCGGACCCTGCACCTGCTCGACGCGGACGACGGCGACGAGCTGGCCCTCTACCGGGCCGAGGGCGAGCCCGAGGACGTCTGGCTGGAGGCCGACGGCCACACCGTCCGGTACGTAATCGACAACTCGACCATCACCGCCGACCTGACCTCCCGCCTGCCCTCCACCCGGCTGCCGCAGGGCTACGAGCTGGACGCCTTCAGCCGGGACGGCCGCCTGGCCGCCGCCACCAAGGACTCAGGGCCGGTCCGCGTGTGGGACGGCGTCCGGCTCGGCCTGCCGATGGCCGGCAGCGCGGGCGTCACCGGACAGCTGTTCGACCCGGCGGGCGCCCGGCTGGCCGCCGAGGGCGCGGACTCCTCGGCGGCCCTCTGGGACGTCGCCACCGGCCGCCGGTTGTGGCGCCACGCCGTGCCGCGCACGCAGTTCGTGTTGTCGAAGACGTTCACCCCCGACGGCCGCCGGCTGGTGCTGTCGCTCAAGGAGCAGAGCGAGCGGGACGCCCGCAACGAGCTGGTCGTCCTCGACGCCGGCACCGGCCGCACGCTCGCCCGGCACCATCTGGCCACGGTCACCGAGACCATCGTGGCCACCCGCGACGGCACGGCGGTGGTGACCGCCACCGGCAAGGTCTACGACCTGCGCACCGGCAAGGCCGTCGGCCCCGGCTTCAACCGGTCGGGCCTGGCGATCGCGCTCAGCCCTGCCGCGCAGGTGCTCGCCCTCGGCTCGGCCACGGTCGAGCTGTGGGACGTCGCCACCGGCCGCGAGCTGCCGCCCGCGCTGCGCGTGGCCGCCCGGGGGCAGGTCGAGACCGTGCTGTTCAGCCACGACGGCTCGCTGCTCGCGCTGATCGGCAGGTCCATCGGGGAAACGTTCGACGACGTGTACACCGTCCAGGTCTGGGACGTCGGCTCGCGGGAGCGGATCGGCTCCTTCCCCATCGGCATCCTGGACCGGCTGGCCTTCAGCGCCGACGACCAGACCCTGTACGTCTCGGGCAACGCCTCAGGGACGATCATCCGGATCCCGGTGGGCGCCGAGTCCGTGGCCCGCCTGGTGTGCGAGCGCGCGGGCCGCACGATGAGCCCGCAGGAGTGGCAGCGGCACCTGAAGGACGTGCCCTACCGGGACGTCTGCCCCGGCGTGCGGCACGGACGGTCGTGACGGGCGCCGCTCCTCAGATCGCGGGCAGGCCCCGATCGCCGTCCAGCACGCCGCCGCGCAGGTCGTCCGGGGCCGTGACGCGCGGCGGCACGCGCAGCGTCAGCATGGCGACGTCGTCGTCGTTGTCCTCGGGCCGGACCCGCTCCAGCAGCATGTCGCCGAGCGCGTTCAGCGGCCGGTGGGTGTGGGAGGCGGCGTACCGGCTCAGGCGGGCCAGGCCCTCGTCCAGGGAATGCCCGGGGGACTCGATCAGCCCGTCGGTGTAGAGCACGAGGGTGGACCCCGGCGGCAGCTCCACGACGGCGTCGGCGCGCACACCGCGGATGCCGGTGCCCAGCAGCAGGCCCTGGCCCTCCTCCAGGAAGCGGGTGCGGCCGTCGCGCTCGACCAGCAGCGGCGGCGGATGGCCCGCGTTGCTCCAGCACAGCACCCAGCGGCCGTCGTCGGTGTGCTCCAGCCGGGCCAGGACGACGGTGGCCATGGTGGCCTGCGCCATGCGCACCACCGCGCGGTCGAGCCGGTCGAGGATGGCGCTGGGCCGGTCCTGCTCGGCGCCGGCGTAGGCGCGCAGCATGTTGCAGACCTGGGCCATCCCGGCGGCGGCCTCCAGGTCGTGGCCGACCACGTCGCCGATCACCAGGGCGGTGGCGCCGTCGGGCATGGTGAAGGCGTCGTACCAGTCGCCGCCGACCTGCGAGGCGCGGGGGGCGGGCACGTAGAGGGCGCTCATCTCCAGGCCGGGCACCGACGGCAGGCGCGGCAGCAGATGGCGCTGCATGGTCTCGGCGACCCGGCGCTGCCGCTCGTACAGGCGGGCGTTGTCCAGGGCGAGGCCGGCGCGCCGGGCGATGTCCTCCACCAGCAGCAGGTCGGCGGTGGTGAACGCGCCGGACCGCTCGGCGCGGCCGAGCGTCAGCGCCCCGACCACCTCGCGCACGCCGCGGATGGGCGCGATGCCCGCAGAGTGCATGCCGGTCCTGCGGAACAGCTCCTGCTGGAAGACCGCGATGCCGGAGTCGGGCGCGCCCTGGTAGGTCTCCGGCCCGGCCAGCGTCGCAGTGACCCCGCGCAAGGCCCGCGACAGCGGCATCGGCGACTCCTCGGGGACCGCGGGCATCGGCCCCTCCAGGTCCTCGTGGTGCACCAGGACGCCGTCCTCGTGGTGGACGACGGCGGCGCGGTTCACGCCGCCGTGCTCGGTGAGCAGGTCCACCACCACCCAGTCCGCGAGCAGCGGCACCACCAGGCGGACGAGCTGGCGCAACGTCTCGTCCACGTCGAGGCTGGAGGTGAGCGTCGTGGTGGTCTCGGCCAGCAGGGCCAGCCGGTCGAGCTCGGACATCGACGTCCCGTGCTCGGGCTCCGGGACCTGCGCGCCGGGCTCGTCGGCGTCGTGGAAGAGCACCAGCGCCCCGGTCCTGCCGTCGGCCAGCAGGCAGGGCGTGACCAGCCAGGAGGCCGGCAGCAGGGAGCCGTCGCCGCGGGCCAGCCATTCCCGCTCGCCCTGGGAGGTGCCGCCGGTGATGAGCGGGCGTCGCATCGCGCACCGGCTGCGCGGCAGCGTCTCGCCGCGCGGGCCGCGGTGGAGCAGGTCGTGGGCGTCGGCGCCGAGCAGGTCGGCGGCGGGACGGCGGAGCAGCGCCTCGGTGCGCGGGGCGACCTCGACGATCCGGCCCCGGTCGTCCACGACGTACGCGCCCGCGTGGGTCAGGTCGCTCAGCCCGCGGGGACGTCCGTTCTGCGGCCGGTGCGGCCCGGCGTCGTGCTCGGGCACGTTCATGATGTCGGCTCCTCTCCTGCCCACCTCCTACCCGCCGTCCTGTTCGTCACCAGGGACGCCCGCGGTCCTGACAGTATGGCCGAGCTTATGGGGATCTACTCAGTACCCGAGAATCCGGGTGCGGTCGCCGGCACCGTCGGAGAGGAACGACGCCAGGGCGCCTCCTTCCTCGGCGACGGCGGCCCGCTCGGCCGGGGAGAGGCCGCGCAGCGGCGTGACCAGCACGGTGTCGTCCTCGACGGTCCAGGTGGCCGAGACCCGGCCGTCCACCAGGACCATCCGGGCGCCGGCGACCGACAGGCCGCGGTGTTCGCGGTCGATGATCCGGCCGCGGTCGTCGTAGCCGAGGACCGCGTTGTCGAAGGCCGGCAGGAACCGTACGGGGGCGGGCGTGCCGGGGTCGGGGCGCGGCGCGCGGGGCAGGTCCAGCAGCTCGCGGCCGCGCTCGTCCCGGAAGGCGACCAGTTCCTCGCGGACCGCCGCCACGGCCCTGGGCAGGCCCGCCAGGCCGGACCAGGCGCGCAGGTCGGCCGTGGCGGCGGGGCCGTACGCCGCCAGGTAACGCCGTACGAGGGCCTGCCCCACGGGGTCGCAGCCGTCGGCGGACGGCGGGTCCACCTCCCGCCCCAGCCAGGACGACAGCGGCAGGTTGCGCACGCCCGCCCGCGTCCGCCACAACCCGCGCGGCGGGAGCTGCGCCATCGGGACCAGCGCTGCGACCAGCATCTCGCCCAGCGCCCGCGGCCCCGGACCAGGCCAGCGACCGGCCACCGCCCGCGCGAGCTGCGACATCGAGCGCGGCTCGCCGTCGGCCAGCACCGCCCGTCCGGCCGCCGCGAGCTCGTCGAGGTCCACCCCGGCCAGCTCACGCCGGTAGACGCCGAGCACCCGCTGGCGCAACATCGCGTCGTGCCGGGCCCGCCAGGCCAGGACGTCGGCGGCGGTGACCAGGTGGACGGTGCGCCGCATCAGGTGGGTGCGCACCACGTCCCGGCCGGTCAGCAGGCCCGACAGTGTGGCGGGGTCGAAGGCGCGCAGCCGTGACCAGAGCCCGGTGAAGGGCTCCTGCGGCTCCTGCGCCTGCAGGCCGCACAGGTGCGCGACGGCGTCGAGGACCGGCAGGCCGGCGCGGTCCAGCAGCAACTGGCGGGCGAGCGTGGCGCGGTTGAGCGCCCGGGTGCTCAGAACGGTCATCTCCTCTTCCCGTGTCTCAGGATGCTCCTTTTCGTGCGGTGCCCATGCTGGCGGAGGAAGCGGTCAGGTTGTGGCCTCTTCTTACGCCATCATGAGAAACAAGCAGAAGACCTCGGCACGCCTGCTCTCGCTGCCCCAGATGCGCCGCGACCGGCCGGGGGCGCAGGTTCGACGACGGCATCGAGGTCGTCGGCCCCGCCGGGCTCAAGGACGCCTTCGCCCAGCCGGCCCGCCGCTGCACCGCCGCCGCCTGGCCCGGCTCACTTCTTCGGGAGGCGGGCGACGTCGGAGACCGGGCCCAGATGGGCGAGCTTGTCCGGGTTGACCACCGAGTGGATGGCCTGGATCACGCCGTCGGCGACGTCCAGCTCGACCACGCCCGCCACGCGTCCCTCGGCGTCGTACATGACCGCGCCGGGGCGGCCGTTGACCCAGGCCGTCCGTACCGTGACGCCGAGCGCGCGGACCCGGCGCAGCCCCGCGACCAGCATCTTGACGACCCGGGGCGCCCCGGCCGCCGGTCTGGCCATCGCCTGCGCCTTGCCGCCGCCGTCCCCGTGCAGGACGACGTCGGGCGCGAGCATGCCGAGCAGCGCGTCGAGGTCGCCGCCGTCGGCCGCGTCGAAGAACCTGCGGGCCAGTTCCTCGCCCGTCGCCCGCCGCGCCTGGGTCGGCACGGTGTCGCGGGACTGCCGCCCGGCGGCGACGCGCTGCCTGGCGCGGGTGAGGATCTGCCGGCAGTTCACCTCGGTCCTGCCGGTGATCCGCGCGACGTCCTGGTAGCCGTACCCGAACACCTCGCGCAGCATGAGCACCGCCCGCTCCACCGGCGACAGGGACTCCAGCAGCACGAGGAACGCCATCGACAACGAGTCGGCCAGCTCGGCGTGCTCGGCCGGACCCGGCTCGCCGGTGTGCGCCACGACCGGCTCGGGCAACCATTCGCCCACGTACGTCTCCCGTCGCACCCGCGCCGAGCGCAGGTGGTCGATGCCCAGCCGCGTCACCGCGGTCGTCAGGTACGCCTTCGGCTCACTGATCACGGTCCCCGCGTTGCGCGCCCTGGTCAGGCCGAGGAACGCGTCCTGCACGATGTCCTCGGCGTCGCCCACGGAACCGGTCATCCCGTAGGCGATGGAGAACAGCAGCGGCCGGTAACCGGTCACGTCCGGCTCCTCCGCCCGGGGCAGGGGGTCGGTCCCGTCGGCTCCTGTCCCGCGGCTCATCTGCTCGGCCTTTCCGTCCTGGGGTTCTTCTTGCGTACGACGCCCAGCAGGGTAGCCGTGCGGCTGGACCTCGTCGTGACCAGGCGGGCGGGTCCGGTGGTGCACGGAGGTCACCACGCGATCGGGCCGAGGCGGTCGACGAAGACGCCGGTGGGGCCGTCGGGGCCCAGGGTCGCGAGCCGGACGATCGAGTCCGTGCCCTCGGTGACCGTCAGCAGGCCGGTGTGACGGTTCATGTCGGTGGCGGCGAACTTGTGGTTGGCGGTCTCGCCGGGGGTGGCGACGTTGAACTTGATGTGCGGGAGCGCATGGGCGTACCGGACGGTGATCATGTTCAGGGCCGCCTTGGAGGAGCTGTAGGCCAGCTCGTGCATCTTCGAGATGGGCTGGTCCGGATCGGTGACGACGGCGAAGGAGCCGCCGCCGCTGGACACCATCACCACCCGCGGGTTCTCGGCGGCCTGGAGCAGGGGCAGGAAGGCGTGGGTGACCCGGACGGGGCCGTAGACGTTGGTGTCGTAGACGGCGTGGATCTCGCCGGCCGTGGCGTCCGCGGGCGGGACGGCGTTTCCCGGCGCGCCGGCGTTGTTGACCAGCACGTCCAGGTGGTCGGTGTGCTCGCGGACGAGCCGCGCGGCCTCGTTCACCGACGCGTCGGAGGTCACGTCCAAGGGGATCATGATCACGTCGATGCCGTCCTCGGCCAGCCGGGCGGCGGCGGCCTGCCCGCGGCCCTCGTCGCGGGAACCGAGGAAGATCGTCCAGCCGAGTGTGCCGAGGCGGCGGGCGGCTTCGAGGCCGAGGCCCTTGTTGGCTCCGGTGATCAGTGCGGTGGTGCGTTCCGTGTTCGTCATGCGCTCTAAGACGGAACCCCCTTCGCGCGTGTGACAGGTTGTGATCGACGTCACAACAGGCTGGTCCAAGGCCGGGGAAACGAACGCCGCCATGACCTCGGAGGCGTGACCGTGCCTTGTTCGTGCCGGGACGAACGCCGGCGGTGGCTGCTCGCTGGCCATCGAACTACTCGCCGTCAAGGAGTGGCACGGCGCCGTGCGGCGTGAGGCCGGTGGGCGCCGTGCGGGCCGGTGGACACCGCCCGGTTGTCCCTTCTTGCGGCGGCGTTGCGGTGCGGCGTGGCGCTGGGCCTGACGCGGGCGGGTGCGCGGGTCACACGAGCTGGTCATCGTCCTGTGGCTGACGGCGCGAGAACGCGGAGCTGATCCTCGTGCCCGGCACGGCGGCGGACGCGCAGGCACGGTGGGGGACAGGAACGAACTGTCGGTGCGGCCCGGCATTCTGGCGAGCGGCGGAGACGTGGAGGATGCGACACGCCGGAGACGCTGCGTGTCCGTCTGGCGGGCCGGATGCGGCGCGGCCGCGGTGGGCGCACGATGGGGACGCCCGGTCGATCACGCGGGTAGGGCGCTGACCTGCGGCGACGAGGTCCCGTCCCTCTCGTTGTCGCCGCGATGGCGACTTCGTCCCGACCTCCCATGCTCATGGTCAATTTCTGGATTTGAATTTCCAGAAATTGGAAAATGTTAGGGTGTCGCCGTGACTGCGGAGGTCGGCGTGGTGACGCCTTGCAAGCATTGTGGAGCTCCCATCGAGCAGCGGCCGGGGCGCGGGCGGCCGAAGTCGTACTGTCCGGAGAAGGGGTGCCAGGCGGCGGCCAAGCGGGAGCGCGAGCTGCGGCGGGCCACCCCCGGGCTGGAAGGCGCGCTGGCCAGGGCCGAGCAGCTGTACGACCGGATGGAGACCGGGCTGCTCGCGGCCATCGAGCCGCTGGCCAAGGCCCTGTCCGACGAGCTGAGCCCGGCCGGGGTCGAGGCCAAGCTGAGCGCCGTCCAGGCCGAGGCGCACACGCGCGTGGCGATCGCCCGCACCGAACGTGAGCAGGCCTTCGAGCAGGTACGCCTGGCCCGTGAGGCCACCGAGCACGCGCGCCGGCAGACGGCCGAGATGCGAGCCCGGCTGGAGGAGGCCGAGAACGAGCGCGAGACGGCGCTGCAGGACGCCGAACGCGCCCGCGAGCAGGCCCTGGCCGCGTTGCGCGAGGCGGCCAGCACCGAACGGCAGGCGTTGCAGACCGCCGAGAGGGCGGTCCGGCGGGCCGAGCAGGCCGAACGGCGGGTGAAGGAGGCCTCGCGCCAGGCGGAGCTGACCGAGCAGACCCGGGATCAGGTCGTCCAGGAGCTGGCCGAGCAGGCGGAGGCGGCCGAGGAACGGGCCGAGGAGGCGCGGGCGCAGGCCGTACAGGCCGGGCTGGAGGCGGACCGGGCGCGGGAGGAGCGAGACCGCGCCCGGGAGGAGGCGGCGGCGGCCGGGCGGGCGCGCGAGCTGGCCGAGCGGGCGGTGATCGCAGCCACGGCCAGGGAGGAGGCGGCCGCGCAGGAGCGGGAGCGAGCCGTTGAGCGGGCAGAACGCGCCGAACGCGCGGCCGCCGAGGCCGAACGGGACCGGGCGGTCGCGCAACGGGAGGCCGCCCAGGCCGCGGCCGAGGCGGGCGACCTGGCCCGGAGGCTGGCGTCGGCCGAGGAAGAGGCCGCCGCGGCGCTGGCCAAGGAGCGCAGACAACACGCCCGTGAGAAGGCGCGGGCCGCGGCTGCGGCCGGTGAACGCGACCAGCTGCTGGGGGAGTTGCGGCTGGAGCGCATGCGTCTGGCCGACGTACGGGCCGAACTGGACGCGGCCCGCGCCGAGGCCGCGCTGCTACGGGAACGAGCGGTCGCCGCCGAACTCGCACAACGAGCCCCCGCCCCCGAACCACGGGCGACACGGACCGACTGACCACGGACCGACTGACCACGGGCGACACGGCGCGGGCCGAGGAGTCAGCGCAGGGGGCGGAAGAAGGTCCTGACGTCCTCGACGAGCAGGTCGGGGGCCTCCATGGCGGCGAAGTGGCCGCCGCGGTCGAACTCCGACCAGTGCACGACGTTGTGCTCGCGCTCGGCGATCCGGCGCACCCCGGCGTCCCCGGGGAAGACGGCGACGCCGTGCGGCAGCCCGGAGTACTCGGCCACCGCGCCCCAGCCCTTCTGCCCCTCCTTGTAGAGGCGGGCGGAGGAGGCGGCGGTCCCGGTGAACCAGTAGACGCTCACGTCGGTGAGCAACTGGTCGAGGTCCACCGCGTCCTCGGGCAGTTCGCGGGCGGGGTCGGTCCACTCCTTGAACTTCTCCACGATCCAGGCCAGCTGCCCGGCGGGGGAGTCGTGCAGCCCGAACGCGAGGGTCTGCGGCCGGGTCGCCTGGATGATCGCGTAACCGGCCCGGTCCTGGTCCTGGTACTGGCCGAGGCGGGCGAGCTCGTCCGGGGCGAGCTCGCGGAGCTCGGCCGGGTCGCCGCTGGGGAACCCGAGCGCGCCGTTGACGTGCACGCCCACGACGTTCCTGGGCGCGGCGCGGCCGAGCATCGGCGAGATCACCGAGCCGCTGTCGCCGCCCTGCGCGCCGTACCGGTCGTAGCCGAGGCGGTCCATCAGCTCGGCCCACGCCCGTGCGACGCGCTCCAGGTCCCAGCCGGGCTCGGTGGTGGGGCCGGAGAAGCCGAAGCCGGGGATCGAGGGGGCGACGACGTGGAAGGCGTCGGCCGGGTCGCCGCCGTGGGCGGCCGGGTCGGTGAGCGGGCCGATGACGTTCATGAACTCGGCGACCGAGCCCGGCCAGCCGTGTGTGACGATCAGCGGCAGCGCGCCGGGCTCGGGGGAGCGGACGTGCAGGAAGTGCACGTTCTGCCCGTCGATGGGGGTGGTGAACTGCTCGAAGGCGTTGAGCCGCCGCTCGGCGGCCCGCCAGTCGAACGAGGTGCGCCAGTACTCGGCCAGCTTCTTCGCGTAGCCCACCGGGACGCCGTAGGACCAGCCGACGCCGGGCAGCTCGTCCGGCCAGCGGGTCGCCGCCAGCCGGGCGCGCAGGTCGTCCAGCTGGGCCTGCGGAATGTCGATGCGGAACGGGCGGATGCGCGGGTCGTCGTTCATGTCCATGACTGTAGGAAGGGGCTAGGACAGCTTCAGTCCTAGGATGGGCGGCATGCTGGAGACGTCGGCGCGGTTGTTGCGTCTGTTGTCGTTGTTGCAGACGCCCAGGGAGTGGTCGGGCGCAGAGCTGGCCGAACGGCTCGGCGTCTCGCCCCGCACGGTCCGCCGCGACGTCGACCGGCTGCGTGACCTGGGCTACGTCGTGGACGCCACCCCGGGCACGGCCGGATACCGGCTCGGCGCCGGGGTCGGGGTACCGCCGCTGCTGCTCGACGACGAGGAGGCGGTCGCGGTCGCCATCGGGCTCGGCACGGCGGCGGTCTCCGGCGTGACCGGCATCCAGGAGACCTCGGTGCGGGCGCTGGCCAAGCTCGAACAGGTGCTGCCGGCCCGGCTCCGGCACCGCGTCGGCGACCTGCGTTCGGTGACGGTACCGCTGGCGGGGGCGGCGGAGGCGGTGGACCCGGCCGCGCTCACGGCGATCGCCGCGGCGGTCCGCCGGCGGGAGAGCCTGCGGTTCGACTACCGCTCCCACGACGGCGTCGCGGATCGCCGTGCCGCGGAGCCGTACCGGCTGGTCAACTCGGGTCGCCGCTGGTACCTGGTGGCCTGGGACACCGGCCGGGCGGACTGGCGCACGTTCCGCGTCGACCGGCTGCGGCTGCACAGCCCGAACGGCCCGCGTTTCACGCCCAGGGAGCCGCCCGCCGCCGACCTCGTGCGCTACGTCTCCGAGCGGATCTCGGTCGATCCCTACCGTTACCAGGGGCGGTTCACGGTGCGGGCGCCGGCGGACGTCGTCGCCGCCCGGATGCCGCCGACCATGGCGGTGGTCGAGCCGGTCGGCGACGGCTCCTGCGTCCTGTCAGCCGGGTCGCACTCGCTGGACGAGCTGGCGATGTGGGTCGCGCAGCTCGGCGTGCCGTTCGAGGTGCACGAGCCGCCCGAGCTGGTCCGGCACGTCCGCGCCCTCGCCGCCCGTCTCCTCGACGCCGCCCCCGCCGCCGATCCGGCGTAAGGCCCCGATCCGGAGTAAGCGCCGATCCGGAGTAAGCGCCGATCCGGAGTAAGCGCCGATCCGGCGTGAAGCGCCGGATCCGGCGTAAAGCCGCCATCCGGGGTGAAGCGCCGCACCGGCTCGACCGCGGCTACGGCGGCCCGTCGGACTGACTGTCGGGCGGCCCGTCGGGCTGGCTGTCGGGCTAGCTGTCGGACCGGTCGTCGGGCTGGGCGAGCCAGGCCACGCACCGGCGCGTCAGCTCAGGGTCCCGGGCCGCGTCCAGGTGGCCCGCTCCGGGGTGCACGGTCACCCTGATCCGGCCGGCGTGCCGCGGGTAGACGTGCTCGATCGTCTCGCGGAAGCGCAGCGCGCCCTGGGGCGGCACGTGGCTGTCGTCGGCACCGCACTCGAGGGCGATGGCCGGTCCGTGGGCGTAGGCGCCGATGTTGGTGAGCGGGTTCAGCCGGTCGAACCACCACTGGGCATGGCGGCCCGCGTGTCCCTGCGGCAGGAGGCGGGCCGGGTCGTCCAGCGCGCACATGCCCGGACGGGTCCAGTCGGCGGTGGCCGCGACGGCCGCCGCTCTGCGTACCCGGTGGTCCAGCCCGGCCAGCGCCACCGCGCAGTCGCCGCCCATCGACACCCCGCCCGCGACCGCGCCGGGTCCCGCGCCGAGCTCCGCGGCCGCCCAGTCCAGGACTCGGACGCATTCCACCGTCGTACGGCCCAGCAGCGGCCACATCTCCTGGCGGAAGTCGCCCAGGACGCGCTCGGCCAGCTGCTCAGGGCTCTCGCCGCCGCGCCGGCCGTGCCGCCACGGGTCGAGGCTGACGGCGACCATGCCCTGCCCGGCCAGCTCGCGCATGGCGGGCAGGCAGGCTCGCGTGTCGCCGCCCAGGTGCGGGAGCCACAACGCCACGGTGGCTCCGCCCGCGCCGGCCGGCGGCTCGATCCAGGCCACGGGAACGTCGTCCACCCACGCGTGACGCACGTCCTGGCTCTGCTGCTCAGTGCTCATCACGGTCTCCTCGGCTCGAACGTGCCAGATTCCCCGTTCGGCGCGACGTAGTCGGGCCGGGGGTGGCGCGGCGGGGCGTCGCCATGCCACACTCACTGTTATAGAACTCTTGTAAGAGTTATAGAACGAGGTGAGCAGGATGCGAGAAGCGACGCCACTGCGCGAGCCCGCGCCGGCGGCCGGGCTGATGGGCGAGCCGGGAGCCCGCGGCCGGTTCGGCGGGTACGGCGGCCGGTACGCGCCGGAGTCCCTGGTGGAGGCGTGCCGCGAGGTGGACGAGGCGTTCCGGCAGGCGTGGGCGGACCCGGGCTTCCGCGGCGAGCTGACCGAACTGCTCGCGCTGCACGCCGGACGGCCGACCCCGCTGACCCCGGCCCGCCGGCTGTCACAGGAGCTGGGCGTGCGCCTCCTCCTCAAACGCGAGGACCTCACCCACACCGGCTCCCACAAGATCAACAACGTGCTGGGCCAGGCGCTGCTCGCCAGGCGGATGGGACGGCGCAGGCTGATCGCCGAGACGGGAGCGGGCCAGCACGGCGTGGCCACCGCGACCGCCGCCGCGCTGCTCGGGCTGGAGGCGACCGTCTTCATGGGCGAGCGCGACATCGAGCGGCAGAGCCTGAACGTCTTCCGCATGCGCATGCTCGGCGCCGAGGTCGTCCCGGTCACCACGGGCAGCCGCACCCTCAAGGACGCCACCAGCCAGGCCATGCGGCACTGGGTCGGCGTCACCGGCGACACCCACTACTGCGTCGGCTCGGTCGTCGGGCCGGACCCCTACCCGTGGATGGTCAGGGAGTTCCAGCGGGTCATCGGCGACGAGGCGCGTGCCCAGTTCGCGGCCGGCCAGCCGACCGGCGTGCCGGACCATGTCGTCGCGTGCGTCGGCGGCGGCTCCAACGCGGCCGGCACGTTCGCCGGCTTCGCCGGCACCACGGCGCGCTTCGTCGGCGTCGAGGCGGAGGGCGGCGCCGGGGCGGCCCGCGGCAGGCTCGGCGTCCTGCACGGCTGCCGCTCGCTGTTCCTCCAGGACGACGACGGCCAGATCGTCGAGGCCCACTCCGTCGCCGCCGGGCTGGACTACCCGGGCGTCGGCCCCGAGCACGCCCACCTGCGCGAACTGGGCCGGGCCCGGTACGTCACGGTGACCGACGAGGAGGCCGTGGCCGCGGCGTTGCGACTGGCGCGCGCCGAGGGCATCGTCCCGGCGCTCGAATCGGCGCACGCCCTGGCCTGGGTGATCCGCGCGGCCGGCGGCGAGCTGCCCGCCGGATCGACCGTCCTGATGACGCTGTCGGGCCGGGGCGACAAGGACGTCTCCGCCCTGAAGGAGCTGCTGTGACCGACATCCTGACCCCCGGCGCGGTCGAGCGCCACCTGCGGGCCCGCCGGGACAGCGGCCGTGCCCTGCTCATGCCGTACGTCACCGGCGGCATCACGCCCGGCTGGACGCGCTACCTGCGGGCGTTCGCCGCGGCCGGCGCGGACGCCGTCGAGGTCGGCCTGCCCTTCTCCGACCCCACGCTGGACGGCGTCACCGTCCAGCAGGCCAGCCAGGCGGCGCTGGCCAGGGGGGCGAGCACCCGCCGGATCCTCGCCGACCTGGCCGACGTGCGGGACGTGGGCGTGCCGCTGATCGCCAGCACCTACTACAACCTCGTGCTGCACGACGGGCCCGAGGCGTTCTGCGCGGCGCTCCGGCGGGCCGGCGTCGACGGCCTGATCGTGCCCGACCTGCCGGTGCACGAGGCGGACGAGCTGGCGGACGTGGCCGCCGCCGCCGGGATCGACCTGGTCCTGCTGGCCTCGCCGGCGACGCCGGAGCCGAGGCTGGCCGAGATCGCGCGCCGCAGCCGCGGATTCGTCTACGCAGTGTCGCTGATGGGCACCACCGGCGAGCGGGCCACGCTGGCGGAATCGGCGGCGGAGCTCACCGCGCGGCTCAGACGCAGCACCGATCGGCCGATCTTGCTAGGATTTGGCATTTCCACGCCTGACCAGGCGCGGGAGGCCGGCCGGCACGCCGACGGAGTGGTGGTCGGCGCCGCGGTCATGCGGCGGGTGCTCGACGGCGCCGGGCCGGACGACCTGCGGGCCTTCGTCGCGACCCTGCGAAAGGCCCTCGACCAGGAGTGACGCACCACGATGACCCCCGACGCCGGGCACGAGGCGAGATACCGCGCCATCGCCGCCGACCTCGCCGCGAAGATCCGGTCGGGCCATTACGCCCCCGGCGAGGCGCTGCCTCCGCAACGGGAGCTGAGCGCCTCCTACGGGGTCACCCTCATGACGCTGCGCCAGGCGTTGCGTGAGCTCAGCGACGAGCACCTGATCGTGCAGCGGCCCGGCAAGGGCACGTACGTGGCTCCGCCGCACCTGGCCTACCAGCTCGGCTCGCTCCGCAGCCTGGCCGACGACCTGCGCGAACAGGGTCACGACGTGCGGACCGTGGTGGCCGGACGGGCGATGCGCCGGGCCCCCGAGCGGATCGCCGCGGAGCTGCGGCTGCGTCCCGGCGACACGGCCCTGCGGCTGGAGCGGGTGCGCGAGTTCGCCGGGCGGCCGGCCGTCCATCAGGTGTCCTGGGTGCGCAGGCCGGTGGCCGACCAGATCCGCGACCGCGACTTCGCCGCCGTCTCCCTCTACGCGGCGCTCGCCGACGCGGGGGTGGCGGTCGCCCGCGCCTCGGAGGTGGTCGGGCCCGGCCTGCTCGACGCCGCCGCCGCGCGCCGCCTGCACGAGCCCGAGGGCAGCGCCGTGCTGGTCAGCACCCGGATCACCTACACGCCCGACGGCGTTCCTGTGGTGTCCGACCACGCCACCATCCTGGGCACCATGATGGAGATCCGCACCGAACGGGCGGCCACCGGCCTCTCGCTCGCCTGGCGGGCCACCAGCTAGGGCCTCACTGCAGGGCGGCGACGGCCTTGTCGACGCTGTCGTGGAAGGACAGCAGACGGGTCAGCCCCATGATCTTGAACGGGTGCTCGATCTCCGGGCTGAGCCCGGCCAGCGCCAGGCCGGCGCCCGCGTCCTGGGCCCGCTGATGGGCGCTGACCAGCACGGAGATGCCGGTGGAGTCGCAGAACCGCAGCCCCGACATCTCGATCACCAGGCCGTCGCCCGGCGCGAGGCCGAGCTCGTCCAGGGCCTCGTGCAGGCGGGGGGAGGTGTGGTGGTCGAGGTCGCCGGCCACCGCGAGGATGCGGATGCGCCCCGAAGGGGGCTGGGAGGTGATGGTCAGACCGTGGTCGTGCTGCACTGGGGCTCCTCAGAAGAGACGCCCGTCGAGCGGGCGGGGACGGACAGGGCGAGCACCGCGGTGTCGTCCGACACGCCGTCGCCGAGGGTCGTGATCAGTTTGTGCACCGTGGCCAGCAGGCCGTCGGCGCTGGTGGGGGCGGCGGCGGCCAGGTAGGCGGCCAGGCCCTCCTCGTCGAGCCTGGCCCCGGTGCCGGTGCGCGCCTCGGTCAGGCCGTCGGTGTAGAGCAGGAGCGCGTCGCCGGGCCCCAGACGGGTGCTCACCTGGGCGAAGTACGGGTCGCGCAGGATGCCGATGAGCTGCCCGCCCTCGGGATGGACGGCCTCGACCGCGCCCGCGGCGCGCACCACCAGCGAGGGCGGATGTCCCCCGCCGGCCAGGGTGACCTCGAAGCCGCCGTCCACCGGGTCGAGCACCCCGAAGACCGCCGTGCAGTACGGCGGCGGCATGACCTGACCGGCGTGCTCCTGCTGCAGGACCGCGTCCAGGTTGGCCAGCACCGCGCACGGGTCGGGGTCGTAGACGGCGGCGGCGCGCAGGGTGTAGCGGACGAGCGAGGTCAGCACGGCCGCGTCGGCGCCCTTGCCGCAGACGTCCCCGAGGAAGAACGCCCAGCGGTTGCCGTCGAGCGGGAACAGGTCGTAGAAGTCGCCGCCGACCTCGTCCACCGAGACGGGATGGTAGGCGGCGGCCGCGCGCAGGCCCGGCACCTCCGGCAGGGTGTGCGGGACGAGCGTCTGCTGCAGGGTGCGCGCCAGGCGCTCGGCGTCGGCGCGCAGCCCGCGCTCGGTGGCCAGGGTGCGCGAGGCGGCCAGGCGCAGCTCCAGCTCGTCCGTGACCAGGGCGGCCAGGTCCCGCAGAGCGCTGACGTCCTCGTCGGCGGCCTGCCGGGGACGGACGTCCATGACGTTGACGCTGCCCACGCAGCTGCCGTCGGGGACGGTGATCGGGGCCGCCGCGAAGAAGCGCACGCCGGTCCCGCCGGGCGGATCGGCGGCCGTCGCCGGGTCGGCCGTGACGTCCGGGATCACGCACACCTCGCCCCGCGCGAGCACGGCGGAGTACAGGCTCTCCGCGCAGCCGCCGGGGAACGGGCCGTGGGCGGCCATCCGGCGCACCCCCTCGTCGCCGGCGAACGTCACGGTCGCCATGGGGGCGTGGAACATGCGCGCCGCCAGCGAGGCCACCCGGTCGAGCGTCGCCTGGCCCGGCACGGCGGGGAGTTCGTGCCGCTGGAGGGCCGCCCCGCGGTGCGTGTCATCGGCGGTGCTGACGTCCGGCTCCTTCCGCTCGCTCCGCCGGCACAGGCGCCGAGCAGGGGCGGAGGGCCGACCCCCGGAGTCATTTGCCCTATTCTACCTACGGTCGAGGTGATATCTGACCTGCTGGTCCACGGCCGCGGCCGCATCACCGGCGCGAGGCGGGGTAGACGCGCCCGCAGCGAACAAGGGGGAAGCCGGATGACACACGACGACCACGGTGAGCGGCGGCCGGCGGCGGCCGGTGCCGGGATCTTCACCGTGGACGACGAGGTCGGCCGCGACCTGGCCGCCGTCGACTGGGAGGCCACCCCGCTCGGCCCTCCGGAGCACTGGCCGCAGAGCCTCCAGACGGCGGTCAGCATCCTGCTGTCGTCCCGGTTCTCCATGTGGATGGCGTGGGGGCCGGAGCTGACGTTCTTCTGCAACGCCGCCTACCGCCGCGACACGCTGGGCCAGAAGTACCCGTGGGCGCTGGGCCGGCCGGCCCGCGAGGTGTGGGCGGAGATCTGGGACGACATCAGCCCGCGGATCGACGCCGTCCTGTCCACCGGGAAGGCGACCTGGGACGAGGCGCTGCTGCTGTTCCTGGAGCGGGCCGGCTACCCGGAGGAGACGTACCACACCTTCTCCTACAGCCCGCTGCGCGACGACCACGGCTCGGTGGTCGGCATGCTCTGCGTGGTCAGCGAGGAGACCGAGCGGGTCATCGGCGAACGCCGTATGGCCACCCTGCGCGATCTCGGCTCCGACCCCAGCGTGGTCCGCACCGAGCAGGAGATGCTCGCCTTCGCCTGCCGCCAGCTCGGCCGCAACCTTCAGGACCTGCCCTTCACCCTGACCTACCTGTTCGACGGCGACGGCCGGGCGCGGCTGGCCGGCTCGACCGGACTGCCCGCCGGGCATCCGGCCGCCCCGGCCGTCCTCCCGCCCGGCGACCCGGACGCGGTCTGGCCGGTCCAGGCCCCGGCCCGCGGCGAGCCGGCGCTCGTGGCGCTCGACGCGGCCCCGTACGCCGGGCTGCCGCCGGGGGACTGGCCGGAGCCGCCCACGCACGCGCTGGTGATGCCGCTGCTGCAGCAGGGAGGCATGCCGTACGGGTTCCTGGTGGCCGCGCTCAACCGCTACCGCGCCCTGGACGACGGATACCGCGGGTTCGTCGAGCTGGCCGCGGGGCACGTCGCCACCGGCATCTCCTCGGCCCGCAGCTACCAGGCCCAGCAGCGGCGGGCCGAGGAACTGGCCGAGCTCGACCGGGCGAAGACCGTCTTCTTCTCCAACATCAGCCACGAGTTCCGCACGCCGCTCACCCTGATCATGGGCCCGGTGCAGGAGCTGCGGAACACGCTGGCCGGGGCCGCCCCCGAGGTGCGCCAGGACCTGGAGGTCGTGCACCGCAACGCCCTGCGCCTGGGCCGGCTCGTCAACACGCTGCTCGACTTCTCCCGGATCGAGGCCGGCCGCATGCAGGCCCGCTACGAGCCGGTCGACCTGGCGGCGGTGACCGCCGACCTGGCCAGCGTCTTCCGCTCGGCGGTCGACAAGGCCGGCCTGTCCTTCGAGGTGGACTGCCCGCCGCTGGACGAACCGGTCTACATCGACCGGACCATGTGGGAGAAGGTCGTGCTCAACCTGCTGAGCAACGCGCTGAAGTTCACCTTCGACGGCTCGATCGCCGTCCAGGTGGGCGTGCGCGACGGGCAGGCCGTGGTGACCGTCTCCGACACGGGCATCGGCGTCCCGGCCGAGGAGCTGCCGCGGCTGTTCGAACGGTTCCACCGCATCGAGAGCGCCCGCTCGCGCTCCAACGAGGGCAGCGGCATCGGGCTGGCCCTCGTCCAGGAGCTCGTCGGCCTGCACGGCGGCACGATCACGGCCGAGAGCGCCGAGGACAAGGGCACGACCTTCACCATCCGGCTGCCCTTCGGCGCCGACCACCTCCCGGCCGGGAGCCTGGTGCCGGCCCGCCCGGCGGAGCCGGTCTCGTCCGGCGCCGAGCCGTTCGTCCAGGAGGCGCTGCGCTGGCTGCCCGAGGACGACGTCACCGGCGCGGGCACGTCCTCGGACGTCTCGGCGGACGGCGGCGGCGCGCCGGGGCCGAGCGGCGGCCCGCCGGCCCGGGTGCTGATCGCCGACGACAACCGGGACATGCGCGAGTACCTGGCCCGGCTGCTCAAGGGCGCCGGCTACCACGTCACCGCCGTCGGCGACGGTCTCCAGGCGCTGGACGCCGTGCACGCCGAGGAGCCCGACCTCGTGGTCAGCGACGTGATGATGCCGCGCCTGGACGGCCTGGCCCTGGTCGCGGCCCTGCGGGCCGACCCGCGCACCGCCGGCGTGCCGGTGCTGCTGCTGTCGGCGCGCGCGGGGCAGGAGGCCTCGATCGAGGGCCTGGCGGCGGGCGCCGACGACTACCTGGTCAAGCCGTTCTCCGCGGCCGAGCTGCTGGCGCGGGCACGGGCCAACGTGGAGCTGGCGCGGCTGCGCAACCATCACGCCCGCTGGCGCAACGCCATGATCGACTCCTTGCAGGAGGCGTTCTTCGTGACCGACGAGGACGGCGCGGTGATCGAGATCAACTCGGCGTTCACCGACATCCTCGGCTACGGCCCCGACGGCCTGCCCTACCGGCCCCGGCACCCCTGGTGGCCGGACGAGCGGCGCGACCCGCAGGCCCACGGCCTGGTCGCCGAGGCGTTCGGCCGGCTCGTCGGCGAGGGCAGGGGCAGCGCGGTCATCCCCGTCACCCACCGCGACGGGCACCAGGTGTGGGTCGCGGTCACGTTCAACTCGGTCACCGACCCCGACACCCGGCGGCGCCGCGTCGTGGGCACCCTGCGGGACGTGACCGCCGAGCACTACCTCGTGCAGCGCGAGAGCGCGCTCGCCGCGCTCGGCCTGCGCGTCTCGCAGGCCGACAACCTGAACGACGCCCTGGCCGGCGGCCTTGACGCCCTCCAGGAGGTCTGGCACGCCCGCCAGGTGGCAGCCGTCGTCTGGGACGAGGACGCCTCGCGCGGCGTGGTCACCGCGCCGTCCGGCCCGGCCTGGCAGGACCTGCCGGAACAGGTGCGGGCCAGGCTCACGGGCCTGCGCGAGCAGCCGCCCCTGCGGGCCGTCGCCGCCGAGACGGACGGGGCCGGCATCACCCTGGACCACCCCGAGGGCCTGCTCGCCGTCTGGATCGACCTGGGCCAGAACCGGCCGTTCACCCAGGAGGACCAGACCCTGCTGGCGCTGCTGGCCGGCCACCTGGGCCAGGCCCTGCACCGGGTGCACCAGCTCGACCAGCAGCGCGAGGCGGCCGTGGCGCTCCAGCGCGCCATCCTCGGCCCGTCCCGGCTGCCCAGCGGCTTCGCCGTGCGCTACGAGCCGGCCAGCCGCCCGCTGGAGGTCGGCGGCGACTGGTACGACATCGTGCCGCTGTCCGGCCAGCGCATCGGGATCGTCGTCGGCGACTGCGTGGGGCGCGGGCTGGAGGCGGCGGCCGTCATGGGACAGCTGCGCAGCGCGTGCCGGGCCCTGCTGCTCCAGGACGCCGGGCCCGCCCAGGTGTTCACCGCGCTCGACCGGTTCGCCGCGCTCATCCCGGGCGCCAAGTGCACCACCGTCTTCTGCGGCGTCCTGGACACCGCCACCGGCGACCTCGTCTACTCCAGCGCCGGCCATCCCCCCGGCATCCTGGCCCACGCCGACGGCAGCACCGAGCTGCTGGAGGGCGGCCGCTCGACCCCGCTGGCCGTACGGTCGGCCCGCGGGCGCACCGAGGCCAGGTGCACCATGCCGCCCCGGTCCACCCTGCTGCTCTACACCGACGGGCTGGTCGAGCGGCGGCGGCGTCCGCTGACCGCGGGCATCGGCGAGGCCAGCACCGCCGTCCAGGTCGGGCGGTCCACCCCGATCGAGGAGCTGGCCGGCGACGTCATGTCGTCCCTCACCCCGGACGGCGGCTTCAACGACGACGTCGCGCTGCTGCTCTACCGCCAGCCCGCCCCGCTGGAGATGGACTTCCCGGCCGAGTCGAGCCAGCTCGCCCCCGTGCGCTCGGCGCTGCGGGAGTGGCTGGCCCGCTGCCAGCTCACCCCGTTGCTGGCGCAGAACGTGCTCGTGGCGGCGGGGGAGGCGTGCGCCAACGCGATCGAGCACGGCCACCGCAACGCCCCCGGCCGGACGATCCGCCTGCGGGCCGTCGCGACCCCCGGCGACCTGCGGCTCACCGTCGCCGACACCGGCCGCTGGAAGCCGCCTGAGCCGGAGGCGAACCCGCACCGGGGCCGGGGCGTGGCGCTCATGCGGGCCCTGATGAACGAGGTCACCATCGAACCCGGCGCGGCCGGAACCACCGTCGACATGCAAGCGAGGATCAGCTCATGACCACCCCTCTGACCCTTGCTGCCTCGACGCGGCCGGACGGCACCCGGGTCCTGGCCGCCGCCGGCGAGATCGACATGAGCAACGCCGGGGCCCTGGAGGAGGCGCTGGCCGAAACCGGCGACAGCATGGTGCTGGTCGACCTGAGCGAGGTGGAGTACCTGGACAGCGCGGGCCTGACCGTGCTGTTCACGCACGCCGCGCGGATCCGGCTCGTCGCCAACCCGGTGCTCGAACCCGTCCTGACGATCGCCGGCTTCGCCGACGTCGCCGCCATCCAGGAGATCACGTACGTCGACCCGTCCCAGGACGGCCGGCACTCCTGAAACGGCAAGGCCCTTCGGCTCGCCGGCGTTCAGGCCGGGTAGGCGTGCGTCTCGGTGGCCTTGACCGAGGCCCAGATCCGCTGGCCGGGGGTCAGGTCGAGGTCGGCGACGGCGGCGGGGGTGATGTCGGCGAAGGCCGTCAGGGGGCCGTCGAGGTGCACGCGCACGTTGTCGCCGTGCCGTTCGATGCCCTCGATCCGGGCGTGCCACAGGTTGCGCGGGCTGCCGTCGGGGCGGCTGCGGTACAACGCCACGGCGGCGGGCGGGAAGGCCACGAACGCCGGCCCGTCGAGCTCCTCCGACGTGTGCAGCAGCACCTCGCCGACCCTGACCCGCACGCCCTCGGCCACGCCGCGATAGAGGTTGAGCCCGACCAGTCGGGCCACGTAGTCGGTGCGCGGATGGCGGGCGACCTCGGCCGGCGGGCCCTCCTGCACGACCGTGCCGTGCTCGATGACGATCAGCCGGTCGGCCAGCACCATCGCGTCGAGCGGGTCGTGGGTGACCAGCACGGTCGCGCCCGCGAAGTCGGCCAGGTGACGGCGCAGGTGGGAGCGGATCTCCAGCCGGGTGTGGGCGTCGAGCGCGGCCAGCGGCTCGTCCAGCAGCAGCAGCTCGGGCCGTACGGCCAGCGCGCGGGCGAGGGCGACCCGCTGCGCCTGCCCGCCGGACTGCCGCCGCGGCGTGGGGGCGGCGTGGGCGGCGAGCCCGACCCGCTCCAGCAGGGCGGCGGCCGTCCGGCGGGCCTCGGCCTTGGGCACGCCCTGGCAGCGCGGCCCGAAGGCGACGTTGTCGAGCGCCGACAGGTGCGGGAAGAGCAGGTAGTCCTGAAAGACCATGCCGATCGGGCGGCCCTCGGCGGGCAGCGTGTGCAGCGGCGCGCCGCGCAGGCTGATGTGCCCGCCGGTCATCGGGGTGAGCCCGGCCAGGGCGCGCAGGGCGGTGGTCTTGCCGGCGCCGTTGGGGCCGAGCAGCGCCACCACCTCGCCGGCGGCGACCCGCAGACAGACGTCGAGGGTGAAGGCCGGCCGGGTGACCACCAGCCGGGCGTCGAGGGTCACGGCGCGCTCACCCACCGGTCGCGCAGGCTCGCCAGGATGACCACCGAGACGGCCAGCAGCACCAGGCTGAGCACGATCGCCGCCTCCGGCTCGGTCTCCAGCGCCAGGTAGACCGCCAGCGGCATCGTGCGGGTGGTGCCGGGGAAGTTGCCGGCGAACGTGATCGTCGCCCCGAACTCGCCCAGCGCCCGCGCCCAGCACAACACGGCCCCGGCCACCACGCCCGGCATCACCATGGGCAGCGTCACCCGGCGGAACACCGTCCAGCGGGAGGCGCCGAGCGTCGCGGCGGCCTCCTCGAAGCGCTGGTCGGCGCCGCGCAGCGCGCCCTCCACGCTGATCACCAGGAAGGGCATCGCGACGAACGCCTCGGCGACGATCACCCCGGCCGTCGTGAACGGCAGCGTGACGCCGAAGGCGGACTCCAGCCACTGCCCGGCCAGGCCGCGCCGCCCCAGCACCAGCAGCAGCGCCACGCCGCCGACCACCGGCGGCAGCACCAGCGGCACGGTGACCAGCGCGCGCACCAGCCGCCGCCCCGGGAACGACACCCGGGCCAGCAGCCAGGCCAGCGGCACGCCGAGCAGCAGGCAGAAGACCGTGGCGACGGTGGCGCACAGCAGCGACAACCGCAGCGCCTCCAGCACGTGCGGCTCGGCCAGCCGCCGGAGCAGCGTGGACCAGGGGGCCCGGATCAGCAGCCCGGCCAGCGGCAGCACCAGGAACGCCAGCCCCGCCAGCGCGGGCACGACCAGCATCCACGGCGCCCGCCCGGAGATCTCACGGCCCGCGGCCGGACGCCCGGCGGGCGGGTCCGCCGGGCCCGGACGCCGGAGGCGGGCGGTCACGGGGCCTCGAAACCGGCCCTGGCCAGGACGTCCTTGCCCTGCTGGGACAGCACCAGGTCGACGAACTGCTTGGCCAGGGCGCCGGCCGGGGCCTTGGCCAGGGCCGCGATCGGGTAGTCGTTGACCGCCTGGGCGGCCTCGGGGAAGTCGATGCCGGTCACCTTGCCGCCGGAGGCGATCACGTCGGTCCGGTAGACCAGCGCGGCGTCCACCTCGCCCAATTGCACCTTGGTGAGGGTGGCCTTGACGTCCTGTTCCAGGGTCACCGGCGTGACCTTGAGGCCGGCCGCGCCGAGCGCCTTGACCGCGGCGGCCCCGCACGGCACCTGCTCGGCGCAGAGCGCCACCTTCACCGCGGGGTCGGCCAGGTCCTTCAGCTCGTCGACCTTGGCCGGGTTGGCGGCGGGCACCGCGATCTGCAGCCTGTTGCGGACGAACGTGGCCGGGGCGCCCGCGAGGGAGGCGTCGGTGACCGTCTTCATGGTGGCCGGGCTGGCGGCGGCGAACACGTCGGCCGGGGCGCCCTGGACGATCTGCTGGGCCAGCGTGGCGCTGGAGCCGAAGTTGAACCTGACCGTCGTTCCCGGATGGGCGCTCTCGAAGCTCTTGCCGAGCTCGGTGAACGTGCCGGTCAGCGAGGCCGCCGCGAACACCGTCACCTGCCCGGCGGCCCGGCCGGCCGACGCGGCGGGAGCGGACGAGGCGGACGTGGCCGGCGTGCCCGAGCCGCAGCCTGCCAGGCCGGCCAGCGCGAACGCGACGGGCAGGGCGATCGTCGAAAGACGCCTGAACACCAAGGGGGGCTCCTCACACCTGACTGGCCACGCGCTCGTGACCGGGGACCTCCACGACGACGTTGGTGGACTTGATCACGGCGACCGCCACCACCCCCACCTGCAGGCCCAGCTCGTCGGCCGCCTGCCGGCTCATCAGCGACACCACGCGGAACGGCCCGGCGGCGATCTCCACCTGGGCCATCACCGCGTCGCGGATCACCTCGGTCACGATCCCGCGGAAGCGGTTGCGCGCCGAGGAGCGGCCGCCCTCGCCGTCGGACTCGATCTGCGCACGGGCGAAGGCCGCCAGGTCGGCGCCGTCGACCCGCCGGTGGCCGTGCTCGTCGCGCTCGGCCGCCAGCCGGCCCGCGTCGACCCACCGCCGGACGGTGTCGGAGCTGACCCCGAGCAGCGCCGCGGCCTCGCTGATCCGGAACGTCGTCACAAGCCCACACCCTACCTTCCGCATATGCGACCCTGAAGCCCGGACAAGCTATGCAACAGCGACACGATCACCGGGCATGTCGTCGCATTCACGAGAGCAGGCCCGGCGACCGCGTCTGGTCACTGCCGCCGGACCATCTTCCCGTCCCCGGTCAGCGCGGCGTGACGCTCGCCGGCGACCTGTGGACGACGGCCGCCACGGCGAGCGCCACGACCACCAGCAGGGCGCTGACCCACAGCGCCGACCGGTAGCCCAGCCCGGCGGCGATGGCCGCGCCGCCGATCGCCGGGCCCGCGGTGGCGCCCACGTTGAGCGCCGCCGTGGCGAAGGAGCCGCCGAGCGAGGGTGCCGCGGCGGCGGCGTACAGGACGCGGGCGATCAGGGTCGAGCCGACCGCGAAGGACAGCGCGCCCTGGACGAAGACCAGCACGAACGCCGCGGCCGGCACGTCCGCCGCGACCGCGAACAGCGCCCATCCGGCCGGCAGCGCGAGCCCGCCCGCGACCAGGACCAGCGCCGGCCGCGCGTCCGACAGCCGGCCCGCGGCGGTCACCCCGGCGAACGACCCCAGCCCGAACAGCGCGAGCAGCACCGGCACCCACCCGTCGGAGACGCCGCTCACCTCGGTGACCAGCGGCGACAGGTAGGTGAAGGTGCAGAAGGTGGCGGCGTTGACCAGCGCGCCCAGCGCCAGCGCGACCAGCAGGCGCGGCTCGCGCAACGCCCGCAGCTCCTGCCGGGCCCGCGGACGGGCGCTCTCCTGCCCGCCGGCCGGCACCGACCGCACGACGGCGAGCACAGCCGGCAGCGACACCAGCGCCACCGCCCAGAACGCCGACCGCCAGCCGAACGCCTGGCCGAGCACGGCGCCCGCGGGCACCCCGGCGACGCACGCCAGCGTGATCCCGCCGAGCAGGACGGACGTGGCCCGGCCCTTGGCGTCGGGAGCGGCCATGCCGGCCGCCGTCGCCAGGCCGACGGCGAGGAATCCGGCGTTGGCCAGCGCACCGAGAACGCGGGTGACCAGCAGCACGGCGAAGTCGGTGGTGAGCGCGCCCGCCACGTGCACGAGCACGAAGGCGAGGAGGAAGACGAGCAACGCCTGCCGGCGGGGCCAGCGAAGGCTGAGCAGCGCCATGAGCGGCGCCCCGACGACCATGCCCGCGGCGAACGCGGACGTCAGCGCGCCCGCGGCCGGGACGGACACGCCCAGGTCGGCGGCGATGGCCGGAACCAGCCCGGACAGCATGAACTCCGACGTTCCCTGGGCGAACACGGCCAGCCCGAGAACGTAGATGGCGAAAGGCACGAGCGGTACTCCAAAAACAGCACGAAGGAACGCGGCGCGCCGGCGGCACAACGAGGCGCGGGCGCTACCGCGAGGAGGAAAGGCCCGGGTTCGACGCCACGACGGTGGCGGAACAGCCGGGAGGAACCGGTCCGTACGAAGGTGATCGGATGCCGGAAGGACGCGCGGTCTTAGGGACGGCGCGGCCGCAGGACATCACGAGAAGCCACCGACGATCGGTGGCTAGCGTCTTGACGCCTCGGGACCGGACACGCGCCACACCCTAGCCGCAGATCATGCAAGCCGTCCACCGGGTTCCCGCGCGGCCGGTCACGCGGTCTCGGCGCTGAGTGCCTGGGCCACCGGCCGGCGGGCCGCCAGCCGGGCGGGCAGGGCGACGAACGCCGCGGTCGTCAGGAGGGTGGCCAGCGCGGCGCCGGCCAGCCACGACAAGGGGGCCTGCACCGAGTTGCCGGCCGCGAAGAGCGAGAGCAGGCCGAGGCCGAGGGGGACGCCGACGACGGCGCCGGGCAGGCTGGGCAGCAGCTGGGCGCTGGACAGGCCCGCGGCGACCTGCCCGGGGGTGGCGCCGAGCGTGCGGGCGACGGCCATGGTGGCGCGCGCCTCCATGGCGGTGGTCCAGGTGAGCGTGACGGTGTTCACGACGGCGAGGACGACCAGCAGGACGGTGACGGCGAGCATCAGCCGGCGGTCGTGCTCGCCGCGCAGATTGGGCAGCACGGAGGAGCCGTCCAGGCCGTAGCCCCGCTCCGGCTGGACGTGGAGGGTCAGCAGGGCGACCATCGCGATCACCGTGGTGGCGGTGGAGCAGGCCTGGAGCACCGCCCGGCCGGGCCGGCGGGCGGTCAGGCGCAGCCCGAGCAGGAGCGGCGTGGGCAGCAGCGCCGACAGGGCGGTGATCCAGGGCCGGTGACGGGGCGGCCGCGCGGTCGCCGACAGCGCGGTGACGGTGGCCGTGCGCATGGCGCGCAGCGTGGGACGCAGCGTGGACAGCACCGCGACCACCACGGCGAGGACGGTCGCGGTGACCACGACGGAGCCGCCGAGCTCGGCCGCGTCACCGATCCGGCTGGCCGTGGGGGCGGCCAGGGCGGGCGCGGTCAGGCGGGCGATCGCCAGCCCCAGGGCGTCGCCTGCCAGCGCGAGAGCCAGGTACTCGGTGAGCAGGACGGTGGCGATCAGCCCGGGGGTGGCGCCGACGGCCTTGAGCAGCCCGGCCCGGCGCGTCTGAGCGGCGGCGCGCCCGGCCGCCAGCGCCGCGACCCCGGTGACGGCCAGGAAGCTGAGCAGCCAGCTCCCGACCACCAGGATCGGCTGGCTGTCCTTGAGGATGACGGTGTCCTGCTCGGCCGTGAACTGCCAGGAGTGGAAGTTGACCGGCAGCTCCGGGTCGCGGTGCGCGTCGCGGAACGCCTCGGTGGCGGCGGGGTCGCGCAGCTTGAGGTCGATGGCCGTGGTGACCGGCAGGCGCCGGGCGGCGGCCAGCGTGCGGGCGTCCGCGCTGGTCAGCCAGGCCAGGCCGGCGTAGTCGCTGGGGCCGCCGCCCGGCCCGATCTGCGCCGCCCAGGGGTAGACGGGGGTGGCCGCGGTGACGGCGATCCCGACGACGGGGTACGGCCGGCCGGCGATGGTGACGCGGTCGCCGACCCCGACGTCCAGGGCGGTGGCGAAGCCGCGTTCGAGGACGGTTCCGCCGGGCCGTACCCACCGGCCCGAGGTCACCAGCGGCCGGTTGACCGGGCCCGGCCGCTCGGCGAAGCCGTGCACCACCACCTGGGACGACGTCGAGCCGCGCGCGGTGAGGTCGGCGTAGACGATGCGGTAGGGGCCGTGGTGGGCGACCACGTCGGGGGCGTCGGCCAGCGAGGCCAGGGCGGAGGTCGCCGCGCGGCCCGAGCCGCCGGACAGCGCCACCACGTCCGGCCCGGCGGTGGCCGCGCGGGTCTGTGCGTACAGGGACCGGCCGGCGTCGCCCAGGGACAGGCCCAGCGCCATCGTCGCGGTGGCCACGGTCACCGCGAGCAGCAACATCGCGGCCTGGACGCGGTGCCGCCGCACGTCGGCCAGGACCAGCCGGGTGACGAGCACGACGGTGCCCATGACGTTCAGTCCTCCAGCCCGATCAGGCCGCCCAGCCCCCGCGGGCGGGCGGCGGCCAGGTGGGTGTCGTCGACGAACATGCCGTCGCGCATCGAGACCAGCCGGTCGGCGGTGGCCGCCACCCGCTCGTCGTGCGTGACGATCACGAGGGTCTGCCCGGCGGAACGCAGCTCGCCGAAGATCCTCAGCACGTCGAGGGTGGCGGCGCTGTCGAGATTGCCGGTGGGCTCGTCGGCCAGCACCACCAGCGGCTCGTTGACCAGCGCGCGGGCGACGGCGACGCGCTGGCGCTGGCCGCCGGACAGTTGCGAGGGCAGGTGCCGGGCGCGGGCGGCGAGGCCGACCCGGTCCAGCAGCGCGTCCGCGCGCCGCCTGGCCTGGCGGCGCGAGCGGCCGGCCAGCAGCGCGGGCAGCTCGACGTTCTCGGCCGCCGACAGCTCCTCCACCAGGTGGAACGCCTGGAAGACGAAACCTATTGACCGGCGTCGCAGGCGGGCCAGGGCTCGCTCGCTCAGCGTGTCGATGCGCCGGCCGGCCAGCCACACCTCGCCGCCGGTGGGCCGCTCCAGGCCGCCCAGCAGGTGCAGCAGGGTGGACTTCCCGCAGCCGCTGGGGCCGGTCACCGCCAGCGTCTGCCCCTGGGGGACCTCCAGGTCGACCTCGTCTACCGCGCGGACCCGGCTCTGCCCGTGGCCGTGCGTCTTCAGCAGGCCGCGGGCCCCTAACACGATCATGCGCCCTCGTCTTCGTCTTCGGCCCGGGACCAGGTGCGTTCGCAGGCGTCCAGCCAGCGCAGGTCGGCCCGCAACCGGAGCACGACCCCCTCCAGCAGCAGGCCGGCGGGTGATCCGGGCGGTTCGTCCAGCGCCGCCTGCTGGACCTCGCGCAGGCGGCGCAGCAGCTCGCGGCGCTGCGCCGCCACCAGCTCGACCGGGTCGGCCAGCCGGGCCGCGGCGGCGGCGGCGAGTTTGAGGTGGAACTCGGCCAGGTCCGGTTTCGGCCAGCCGACCTCGGCGAGCCAGGCGGCCACCCGGCGCTGGCCGTCGGGGGTCAGCGCGTAGACCTTGCGGTCGGGCCGCTCGGGGAGGCCGTCGGCCCGTTCGCAGGCGACCAGCCCGGCCTTCTCCAGCCTGGCCAGGGTCACGTAGATCTGGCCGGGGTTCATCGACCCGCCCAGCGGGCCGAGGTGGTGCCGCAGGCGGGCGCGCAGGTCGTAGCCGTGCGACGGCTCCTTGGCGAGCATCGCCAGCACCGCGTCCTGCACGGCCCCACCCCCCTAACGGTTAGCCAATAGATAGCGGTTAGCCGTAGGGGGTGTCAAAACCTGCTCGGACGGTCGCGGCCTGATCATCCACCGGCCCAGGCCGTACATCGCCAGGCCGAGCAGGACGAACCCGGCGGCGACCGGGTGACGCAGCCCGGCAGGCAGGTGGCCGGGAACCAGGAGCGGCGCAGCAGGTCGGTCCCGCTGTCGAGGCCGCCCCGGCTACCGCACCCAGCCCCCGGAGGCGATGATCGCCAAGGCCGCCCGGGGGATCGTCGCCGCGCTCACCCGACCAGCCCGAACCGGGTGGTGATGGCCCGCAGCCCCTCGACCACGTCGGCGGCCGAGGGTGCGGCCTGCGGGTCGTTGAGCCACTGGGCCATCACCCCCAGCAGCAGCGCGAGCTGCACCGAGCCGACGGCGCGCACCTCGCCGTCGCCGATCTCCTCCTCCGGCACCCCGGTGAGCTGGGCGGCCATGCCGCGCCGCCCCTCGCGCTGACCGGCCACGAGCTGTTCGCGCAGCTCCGGCGAGTGCTCCGCCTGGACCAGCGCCTCCAGGTTGGCCAGCCACAGCGTGCGGTGCTCGTTGACCGAGCCGACCAGTTGCTCCCACAGCGCCTCGAAGCTCTCGGCGGGCGACCTGCCGGGGTCGTGGAGGGCGGCCAGCGCCGCGCCGACCTGCTCTCCCCATTCGCCCATGGCCTCGACCAGGGCCGCGTTGAGCAGCGCCTCGCGCGAGCCGAAGTGGTAGCCGATGGCGGCCATGCTCACGCCCGACGCCGTGGCGATGTCGCGGACGGTGGTGCGCCCCCAGCCCTTCTCCTCCAGGCAGCGCCGCGCCCCGGCCAGCAGGTCTTCGCGATTTCCCATGGCCGGAAGCCTAGCACGTACGCATCAGACGATGGTCTTGCGCATTTGCCCAAAATCTGCGTACGGTGGGGAGCGTTCACCGACGAAAGAGGACATCCCGATGCGAATCCTGATCTCCGGCGGCAGCGTCGCCGGCCCCGCCCTCGCCTACTGGCTGAACCGTCACGGCCACCAGGTCACCCTCGTCGAGCGCGCCCCGGCCCCGCGCGGCGGCGGCGCGGCCATCGACTTCCGCGGCTCGGCCCTGGGCGTGCTGGAGCGCATGGGCCTGCTGGCCGAGATGCGCCGGCACGCGACCACGATGACCTCCATGACGCTGGTCGACGAGGCCGGCGACGCGCTGGCCGTGCTGCCCGCCACCGCGATCTCCGGCGAGCTGGAGGTGCTCAAGTCCGACGTCACGAAGGTGCTGTACGAGGCCACCCGCGACACCGTCGAGTACCTGTTCGACGACACCGTCACCGCCCTCGACCAGGACGCGGCGGAGGTGCGGGTGCGGTTCGAGAAGGCCGCGCCGCGCGCGTTCGACCTGGTGGTCGGCGCCGACGGGATGCACTCCAAGGTGCGCGCGCTCGCCTTCGGCCCCGAGTCGCGCTACGTGCGCGGCCTCGGCATCTACGGCGCGCTGTTCACCACCGGCAACATCCTGGACCTGCGGGACGCGGGCCTGATGCACAACACCCCCGGCCGCAGCGCCATGGCCTTCACCGCCCACGGCAACACCGAACTGCGGGTCGGCCTGTCGTTCGCCGCCGACGACCTGGTCTACGACCGGCGCGACCGCGCCCAGCAGGAACGCCTGGTGGCCGAGCACTACGCGGGAGCGGGCTGGCAGGTGCCCCGGCTGCTGGCGGCCATGCGGGAGGCCGAGGAGTTCTTCTTCGACTCCTCCGGCCAGGTCGTGATGGACACCTGGACCAACGGCCGGGTCACGCTGCTGGGCGACGCGGCCTACTGCGCGGCGCCGACCTCCGGCCGCGGCACCTCGCAAGCCCTGATCGGCGCGTACGTGCTGGCCGGGGAGCTGGCCGAGGGGCCCGACCACGCCACGGGCCTGGCCGCCTACGAGCACCGGTTGCGCGACTACGTCGAGCGCAACCAGCGGCACGGCCGGGCCGCGGCCCGCTGGTTCTTCGGCACGCCGGACGAGCCCATGCCGGACGAGGCCGACGACGCGGTCCCGCTCAAGGAGTACGCGCTCTGAGGTCGTGGCCGAAGACCCACGGCGGCTCGGAGCCGCCGACCCGGGAGATCGGCGGCGGGTTCGTCCGCGATTCAGCCGGTCTTGCGGATGGCCAGGCCGTGGTCGCCGCCGGCGGCGATGAACGTGAGCCCCGGCCCCCACGCGTTCGGCCTCGGCGGCATCGGCACCGGGACGCCGGTGCCCGTCTGGCCGGAGTTGTACTGCCCCCAGCCGTACGCCTCGCCGCCGCCGGTCAGGGCCAGGCCGAAGGCGCACCCGGCGGCGACGTCCTTGACGTCCGACAGGCCCGGGACGAGCTGCGGCTGCTTGACGAGCGCGCCGGTGAAGGCCACCTGGGCCTCGGTGTTGTCGCCCCAGCCCCACACGTTGCCCGACCCGTCCACCAGGTAGCTGTGCCGGCAGCCCGCGGCCACCGCGCGCACCTGGCCGTACCTGCCGACGACGTGCACCGGGCTGTAGGACGCGGTGACGGAGGTGGTGCCGTTGCCGAGCTGGCCGGAGTTGTTGGCGCCCCAGGCCAGCAGCGTGCCGTCGGAGCGGACGGCCAGCGAGTGGGAGAACCCGGCGGCGATGTCGTAGACCGGCCCGCTCTCGCCGCCCAGGCCGGGCAGCACGGTGGGGCTCGCCTTCGCCGCGTTCGTGCCGTCGCCGAGCTGGCCGCGCGAGTTGTCCCCCCAGACCAGCACGCTGAAGTCGTTCCGCAGCGCCATGCTGTGGAACCAGCCGGCCTCGATGTGGGTGATGCCGCGCAGCTCGCCGACCGGCTGCGGGGTGGCGTACGAGCCGCCGAACGCGCCCAGCCCGAGCTGCCCGTCGTTGTTGACGCCCCACGCCCAGACGTGGCCGTCGCCGGTGCGCGCCAGGCTGAACCCCCAGCCCGCCGCGACCTCCACGACCCCGGTCAGGCCCTGGACCTTGACCGGGACGTTGCTGTCGGTGTGACCGCCGTCGCCGAGCTGGCCGTTGTTGTTCTGCCCCCAGGCCCAGACCGAGCCGTCGGCCGCGATGGCCAGGGAGTGGGTGAGGCTGCCGGCGACCTCGGTGAAGCCCTGCTCCTCGGCGCGTACCTTGACGGGGAGCTGCTGGTCGGCGTACCCGCCGTCGCCGAGCTGCCCGAAACCGCCCTTGCCCCAGGCGATGGCGTGCGTGGCGGGCGGCGCCGCCTGTGCTGTCGCCTGTGCTGTCGCCTGGGCCGGGACGGCTGCCGTGAGCGCGGCGGCCGCCACGGCCGCCACCAGGACGGCCCGCGATCGTCTGCCGAGCCTCCTCGGGATGGAGAGCTGCATCTGACCTCCTCATGGTCCGGGCGCCGTCGGACGACGACGCCTCAGACCATGGGCGTTCCGCGGCGTTCCATCCCGTTCCATCCGCAGGCCGCCCGCGCCGCCGTACGGGTGCACCCGGCCGGCAGCCGCGCCCGCCGGGAGCGGGGGAGGCGGTCAGTTCACCCGGGTGACCCGGTTCAGGGCCGGGGCGGGCAGCGGGCTCCTGGCCCGGATGTAGGACTCGAACGCCTCGATGTCGCGGACCTTCTCCACCCGCTCGGTGCCCTCGGTCAGCACCGAGAAGCCGTCGCCGCCGGTCGCGATGAAGGAGTTGGCGGTCAGGCGGTACTTCGCGGCGGGGTCGACGACGACGCCGTTGAGCTTGATGCTCGCCGGGTCGATCCGGTCGCAGGCGGGCCTGGCGTTGTCGTAGGTGTAGGTGAGCCCCTGGGAGACGCCGAGCACGCGCGCGGTGCCCTGGCCGCACCACTGCTGCTCCAGCAGCCGTTCGAGCTGGGCGCCGGTGAGCGTCATGGTGACGAGCATGTTGCCGAACGGCTGGACGCGCAGCGCCTTGCCGTGCGTCACCAGGTTCGACATCTCGTTGCCGGTGGGATTGACGATCAGGTCGCCGCCGATGCCGCCGCCGTAGGGCGGCTGGACGGCGATCTGGGCGCCGCCGTTCTCGGCGGCGGAGGTGGCGAACAGGCGGGCGTCGGCCAGGGCGTGGCCGACGGTGGACTCGCCGGCGGCGTTGCGCTGGGCGGTCAGGTCGCGGGCGAGCAGGCCGACCGGCCGGTCGAGCAGCTTCTGCGCCTGCTCGTCGGTCCGGCGGCGCAGGGCGGCGATGCGGGCGTCGGGCTTGATGTCATGGGTGACGGTGATGTTCTCGGCCTTGGCGGAGGTCGGGTTGCCGGTCGCCCGGTCGACGGTCAGCACGACCTTGGTGAGCTCGCGCGTGTGGGCGGAGGTCTGCGTGACCGGGATGCCGTTGACCAGGCAGTTGTACGGGTTGTGCGTGTGCCCGGAGATCACGGCGTCGACCTCGGGGTCGAACCGCTGCACGATGTCCTTGATGGGCCCGGCCAGGTTGTTGCACTCGTTGGGCAGGCCGCCGCCGGTCTGCCCGCCGCCCTGGTGGATCAGGACGACGATCGTGCGCACGCCCTTGGCCTTGAGCTCGGCGGTGTAGGTGTTGACCGCCTCGGCCTCGTCGCGCCCCTCCAGCGGCTTGGTGGGGCCGGGGGCCTCGTTGAGCGCGTTCTTGTAGTCGACGCCGATGATGCCGACCTTGACGCCCTTGACCTCCTTGACGATGTAGGGCGTCAGCGCGGGCCTGCCGGTGGTGGTGTCGACGATGTTGGCGCCCAGGTAGGGGAACGCGGCGCCCTTGAAGCCGGGCAGCGCGCATCCGTCGATCGGGTGGCAGCCGCCGTTCTCCATCCGGCGGAACTCGGCGATGCCCTCGTCGAACTCGTGGTTGCCGACGCTGGAGGCGTCCAGGCGCATCATGTTCAGCGCCTGGACGCCCGGCTCGTCGTGCAGGGCGGTGGCGTTCATGGTGCTGGAGGAGTAGTTGTCGCCGGCCGAGAGCCGCAGCGTGCCGTCGGGGTTGTCGCGCTGGAGCCGGTCCATGTGGGCGGCCAGGTACTCGGCCCCGCCGGCCTCGACCGGCCCGGACGGCGTCATGGCGAAGCTGGTCGGGAAGCCGGAGTGGAAGTCGTTGAAGGCCAGTAACTGGATGTCCACGGCGTCGGCGCGGGCGGGCAGCAGGCTGGTGCTGCCGAGCACCAGCGCCATGAGGAGGTTGCGCATGGCCACGAAAGTGACATAGTCCCATCGAGTCACACAAGAGGGAAATTTTCTAACATTGGACGTCGAATGTGAACTATTGACATACCTTGCGGGAAGCGGGAGGGTTCCTCCCATGTCACCGATCCTGGCCAGAATCCGAGGGATCGAGCCCACCCTCACGGCCACCCACCGGCGCATCGCCGAGACGATCCTCGCCGAGCCCGCCACCGTGGCCGCCTCGACCATCGGGGAGCTGGCGGAGCGGTGCGGCACCTCGCTCACCACCGTCACCCGCTTCTGCCGGCAGCTCGGCCTGGCCGGCTACCCCGAGCTCAGGCTGGCGCTCGCCGCCGAACTGGGCCGCAACGACGCCGCCCCGCGCGAGCAGGGCCTGATCGCCTTCTCCCCGGACGACCCCGCGAGCCTGGTGCTGCGCAGCCTGCTGGCCAGCGACCTGCGCGCCATGGAGGAGACGGCGGCCCAACTCGACCTCCAGGCCGTGGACCGGGCCGCCGAGGCCCTGGTACGGGCCCGGTTCATCGACTTCTTCGCGGTCGCCGGCAGCGCGGGCGTGGCCATGGACCTGCACCTGCGCCTGCACGCCATCGGCCGCCCCGGCGCGTTGTGGACCGACGTGCACAGCGCCGTCTGCAGCGCCAACGCGCGCAACCGCGACGACGTGGCGCTCGGCATCTCCCACTCGGGCACCACGGCCGAAGTGGTCGAGCCGCTGGCCATCGCCAAGCGACGCGGCGCCACCACCGTCGCGGTCACCAACTTCCCCCGCAGCCCGCTGGCCGAGGTGGCCGACATCGTGCTGACCACCGCCGCGCAGGACACCCCCTTCCGCGCCGGCGGCGTGGCCGCCCGCCACACCCAGATGCTCGTCCTGGACTGCCTCTACATCGGCGTCGTCCAGCGCACCCACGAGACCAGCGACCAGTTGCTCACCGCGGCCACCGACGCGGTCAGCAAGCACCGCCTGCCCCCACGCTAGGAGTCCCCATGCGCCTTGCCGCCGCCGCTGTCGCCTTGGCGATGGCGGTCACCGCCTGTGCCCCCTCCGCCACGACGAGTGCCGATTCCGGCAAGATCACCCTCTCGGTCTGGGGCTGGGGCCCCGAGGCGAACTACGACAAGATGTTCGCCGAGTACGAGAAGCTCCACCCCGGCATCGACGTCGACGCCCGCTCGTTCACCACGGCCACCGAGTACGACACCATCCTGTCCACCGGCCTGGCCGGCGACAGCGGCCCCGACCTGGCCTGGCTGCGCGCCGGCGCCAACCTCCAGCCGCTGGTCGAGGCCGGCCGGCTGCTCCCGCTCGACACCAAGGACGTGCCCGGCCTGGCCGCCTACGACGAGAAGGTCCTGCGCTACGCCAAGGGCGACAAGGACGGCAAGGTCTACGGCGTGCCGTTCGCCGTCCAGACCCTCCAGGTGATCTACAACAAGAAGATCTTCGCCGACAACGGCCTCACCCCGCCGAAGACGTACGCCGACATGATCTCCGCGGCCGACAAGCTCAAGGCCAGGGGCATCGTGCCGTTCGCCTTCGGCGGCAAGGACGACTGGATGCTGCCGATCGTGGCCGGCATCTTCGGCACCGCCCACTGGGGCGGCGACGCGTTCATCGCCGACGTCAAGGCCAAGCGCAAGAAGTTCGCCGACCCCCGCTTCGTCGAGGGCATCGACCAGCTCAACAAGCTCAAGCCGTACTTCCCCGACGACGTGGCCGGCGTCTCCTACACCGACGCGCAGATCCTGTTCTCCTCCGGCAAGGCGGCCATGTTCCCCGGCGGCCTGTGGGAGCTGAACTTCTTCGGCGAGCACGCCAAGGACGTCGAACTGGGCGTCTTCACCCCGCCCGCGCCCGAGGGGGAGGGCGTCATGCCCGGCTTCACCGACGGCTCGTACGGCGTCAACGTCAAGACCAGGCACAAGGCCGAGGCGCTGAAGTTCGCCGCCTGGCTGGCCTCCAAGGACTACGGCCAGCTCTACACCGACACCTTGCGCATCTTCTCCGCCGTGCCCGGCGTCACCCCCAAGGACCCGCTGCTCAACGAGGTCTCCGCCACCTTCGCCCAGCACGGCGGCACCTACTTCATGAACGAGTTCGCCTACGGCAACCCGACCTCGGCCACCGTGTTCTCCAAGGCGTTGCAGGAGATGATGCTGGGCCGCATCAGCGCCGAGGAGGCCGCCGAGCAGCTCGACAAGAGCGTGGCCACATGGCTCTAGCCGCCCGGCGGGGATCGTCGTACGTGTTCCTGGTCCCCGCCTTCCTCCTGTACTCGGCGTTCGTGGTCTATCCGCTGTTCACCGGGCTGACCTACAGCTTCTTCTCCTGGAAGGGCACCCTGCGCGACCAGCCGGCCGGGCTGGACAACTACGCGCACCTGCTGTCCGGCGCTTTCCTGGACCAGCTGCTGCCGGCGCTCGGGCACAACTTCCTGCTGTTCGCCGGCACCATGCTGGTGCAGAACACGCTGGGCCTGGCCTTCGCGCTGGCGCTGTTCCGCGTACGGCGTGGCAAGCGGGCCCTGCAGACCATGTTCGCGCTGCCGTACCTGGTCAACCCGCTGGTCATCGGCTACCTGTGGACCCTGCTGCTCAGCCCGGCCTTCGGCCCGGTCAACACGCTGCTCAAGCCGATGGGCCTGGCGATGCCGTGGCTGGGCGACCCCGGCACCGCGCTGCCGACCGTCATCCTGATCACCAGCTGGCAGTGGGTGGGCTTCCCGATGCTGTTGTTCAGCGCCGCGCTCGGCGGCATCCCGCAGGAGTACGCCGAGGCCGCCAGGACCGACGGCGCCGGCTCCTGGCAGGTGTTCTGGCGCGTCACGCTGCCGCTGCTCAAGCCGGCCATGGCCACCGTGACCATCCTCAGCTTCATCGGCAGCATGGGCACCTTCGCCCTGGTCTACGCCCTGGGCGGCTCCAACGGCGCCCCCGCGGGCGCGACCGACGTGCTCGGCCTGCTGTTCTACCGGACCGCCTTCGCCTCGGGCGACGTCAACGCGCTGGGCACCTCCTCGGCGCTGGCGGTCTTCATGTTCACCTTCATCTTCGGCTCGACGCTGCTGCTGGAACGGGTCCTGAGGAGGAAGCCGTGAAGGCCGCGGCGATCCGGGTCCTGCTGTGGGGCTACGCCGTCTTCTCCATGTCGCCGCTGCTGGTCATGCTGCTCAGCTCGCTCCGGCCGACCAGCGAGATCTTCGACCAGCCGCTCGGCTGGCCCAGCGGGCTCGGCAACTACGCCAGGGCCTGGACCGACGCCTCCTTCTCCACGTACGTGGTGAACTCGGCGATCGTCGTGGTCTGCTCGGTGCTGCTGGGCGCGGTGGTGTCGTTGCTGGCGGCGTACCCGCTGGGGCGCCGGGAGTTCCGGGGGCGCGGGCTGTTCGCCGCCTACTTCGTCTCGGGCATGACGCTGCCCGCCCACCTGGGTGTGCTGCCGCTGTTCTACCTGCTGGAGAGCATGGGCCTGGTGGACTCGCTGGCCGGGCTGGTGCTGGTCTACGCGGCCGGGTCGGTGCCGTTCAACGTGTTCGTGCTGACCGCGTTCTTCCGCCAGCTCCCGCACGAGCTCGACGAGGCCGCCGCCCTGGACGGCGCGGGCCCCTTCGCCACCTTCTGGCACGTGCTGCTGCCGCTGGTACGGCCCGCGCTGGCGACCGTGGTGGTCTTCCAGTTCGTGCCGATCTGGAATGACTTCTTCTACCCCCTGGTCCTGATGCGGGACGAGAGCAAGCTGACCCTGCCGGTCGGCCTCACCCACTTCTTCGGCCAGTTCCAGAACGACTGGGGCACGCTCTTCGCCGGCCTGGTGATGACGACGATCCCCCTGGTCGTGCTCTTCATCCTGGCCACGCGCCAGATCGTCGCCGGGCTCACCGCCGGCATGAACCGTTGAGGACAGTTTGATGGATCTTGTGATGGCCTTCGCCGACGAGACGCGCTCGCGGCTGGACCGGCTGATGGCCGAGCAGCTGCCCGCCATCAGGCGCGCGGGCTCGCTGGTCGCGGCGACCGTGCGCGCCGGAGGCGTCCTGCACGCCTACGGCACGGGACATTCCGAGGCGGTGGCGCTGGAGGTGGCGGGGCGCGCGGGCGGGCTCATCCCGACCAACCGGCTCACCCTGCGCGACCCGGTGGTGCTGGGCTCGGCTGATCCCGGCGCGTTCGACCCGCTGGCCGAGCGTGACCCGCGCACCGCCCACCAGGTGCTGGCCCTGCACACGGTGGAGGACTCCGACGCGTTCGTGATCGCCTCCAACTCCGGCGGCAACGGCTCGACCGTGGAGATGGCCCGGCTGGTCAAGGAGCGCGGCCTGCCGCTCGTCGCGATCACCTCGCTGGCCCACTCGACCGCCATCACCTCGCGGCATCCGTCGGGGGAGCGGCTGTTCGAGCTGGCCGACATCGTGATCGACAACCTGGCCCCCTACGGGGACGCCGTCCTGACGACCGGGCACGGCCCGGTCTGCGGCATCTCCTCGATCACCTCGGCGCTGATCGTGCAGCTCATGGTGGCCGAGGCGATCGGCGAGCTGCAGGCGGACGGCACGGTCCCGCCGGTCTACCTGTCGGCCAACATCCCCGGCTCCGACGCGCACAACGACGCCCTGGTGGCCCGCTACGCCGGCCGCATCAGGACGGGCGCGCTGTGAGCCTGACGATCGCCGCCTTCTGGCCGCCCCCGCCCCACGAGACGACGGCCGCCCGCTACCGCGAGATCGCCGAGGCCGGGATCGACCTGGTCATCACCGGCAACTACCTGGGCGACCAGGTGATCCTGCGGCACGCCCTGGCCCGCGCCGAGGAGGCCGGGCTCGGCGTGCTGGTCGCCTCCGACCCGCGGGTGGAGGTGCTCATGCGCGACCTGGACGTGGACCCGGCGCCGCTGATCGCCCAGGTCGTCGAGGACTACCGCCCGTTCCGCTCCTTCCGCGGCCTCAGCCTCATGGACGAGCCGACGGCCGAGCAGTTCCCGCGGCTGGCGGCCGGGGTCGCCGCCGCGCGGGCGGCCGGCGCGTTCGCCTACGCCAACCTGCTGCCGAGCCACGCCACCGGCCCCTACGACGCGTACGTGGGGGAGTTCGCCCGGGTCGTCCGGCCGGACGTGCTGTCCTTCGACCGGTACCCGTTCCTGGCCGGCAGGTTCGACGAGGGCTACCTCGCCGACCTGACCACCGTGCGCGAGCACGCCCGCAGGGCCGGGCTGCCGGCCTGGATGTACGTCCAGACGCTGGCCTACGACGGCCACCGCGAGCCGTCGGCCGCCGAGCTGGCCTGGCAGGTCAACACCGCCCTGGCCTACGGGTACACCGGCATCCAGTACTTCACCTACTGGACGCCCGACCCGGCGCGCGGCGAGGGCTTCCAGCCGGCGCTCATCGGCGGCGACGGCGTGCCGACCGAGCGCTACGGCGTCGTGCGCGACCTCAACACCCGCTGGCTGCGCCCGGTGGCGGCCGAGCTGACCGGCTGGACGTCGGCCGAGCACGCCGGCGACGTCCTGATCGGCCACTACGGCGAGCGGCGGCTGGTCTGCAACGCCCGCTTCGACCGGCCGGCGGAGGTCACGCTCGACGGGATCACGCAGGCGTTCGACCCGGCGACCGGCTCGTACCAGGCGTGCGGCGCCACCGTCATGCTCGCGCCCGGCGCGGCGCGGCTGGTCCGGTGACGCTCTTCGCCGGGGTGGACGCCGGCGGCACCACCACCCGCGCCGCCGTGCACGCGGCGGACGGCACCAGGCTCGGGCACGGCGCCGCCGGCCCCGGCAACCCGGCCGCGCACGGCCCTGAGGCGGCCCGCCTGGCGATCGGGCAGGCCCTGCGCCGCGCGCTCGACGGCGTGGACCCCTCGCTGGTGGCCGCCTCGGTGGCCGGCGTCGCGGGCGGCGACGACGCCTTCGCCGCGACGCTGGGCCGGACGTGGGCCGAGTGCGGCATCGCCGCGCCGCCGCGCATGGTCGGCGACGTGGAGGTCGCCTACGCGGCCGGGACCGCCGCGCCGTCCGGCACGCTGCTGCTGGCCGGGACGGGCGCCGCGGCGGCCCGCTTCTCCGGCCGGACCGTGACCGCGGTGGCCGACGGGCTCGGCTGGCTGCTCGGCGACGAGGGCGGCGGGTTCTGGATCGGCCGGGCGGGGGTGCGCGCGACCGTCCGCGCCCTGGACCGCCCCGGCGAGGCCGTGGACGACGGCCGTCCCGAGGGAGGCATGGGCCGCGCTCCGGGTGCCGGGCTGCCGTACGGGCCGCTGGTGGATCTGGTGAGCGCGCACTTCGGGGTGACGGGCGAGCCGCGGCGGCGGGCGGACCGCATCGTCCGGCTGGCCCAGGCCGACCGGATGCTCGTGGCCGCCGCCGCGCCGCTGGTGTCGCGGGCGGCCGAAGCCGGGGACGAGCGCGCGGCGGGCATCGTCGCCGAGGCCGCTCGGCGGCTGACCGCGACGGCGGCCCGGCTGTCCGGCGACGGGCCGCTGGTGCTGGCGGGCGGCGTGCTGACAGCGGACGGCCCGGTTCGCGCCGCCGTGCTGGCCCGGCTGGCCGGGCGGCGGGTGACGACCGCCCGCGACGCGACGGCCGGGGCGTGCTGGCTGGCCGCCCTCGACCGGCTGGGCGACCGGGCCGCCCACGAACGCTTCACCGCCCTCGCGCCGCCCGGCTAGTACGGTGCCCGGGGCAGCGGGTACCGCCCTGCGCCGCCCCGCTTGTACGGTGCCTGGGGCAGCGGGTACCGCGCCCGTGCCGCCCCGCTTGTACGGTGACCAGGGCAGCGGGTATCGCGCCCGTGCCGCGGAAAGGACGGTTCGCCCCTCATGCAGGTCCCGCAGATGGATCGTGCTCTGCTGAGCCGGCTGCTGCCGGGCGTCGCGGCGGAGGAGCTCACCGTTCGCCAAGGGCAGTTCCACCAGGTGGTGATCGGCCCGGATCGGGTCGTGTGCCTGCCGCGCACCGAGGCCGCGGCCGCCCGGCTGCCGCAGCGGGCCGCTGTCCTGCGCCTGCTCGCCGGGTTCGACCTCGGCTTCCGCACGCCCCGGCCGTTGCCGCAGGCCGGCGATCCCGGCACGGACGAGCCGCGGTTCCTGGTCCTCAGCCGCGTTCCCGGAGCCCCGCTGGAGGCCGGAGAACTCGAAGACCCGCAGGTGGCCGAGGCCGCGGCGGCGCAGTACGTCACGCTGCTGCGCGAGCTGGCCAGGATCGGGGCCGAGGACGACGTGCGGGCGGCGCTGCCGGCGCCACGGGATCGATGGCGGCGGTTCACCGCGGGCGTGCGCGCCGAGCTGTTCGGGCTCATGGCCGAGCGCGGGCGCCGGCGAGCCGAGCGGGAGCTCGCGGCGCTCGACGGCCTTCCCCACGTCACCGACGCCGTGGTGCACGGCGACCTCGGCGCGGAGAACGTCCTGTGGGAGCACGACGACGGGCTGCCGGTGCTCAGCGGGGTGATCGACTGGGACGAGGTGACGATCGGCGATCCCGCCGAGGACCTCGCGGCCGTCGAGGCCGGCTACGGCAGGCCCTTCCTGGATCGGGTGCTCGCGCTGGGAGGCCGGCCGGACGGCGCGATGGCCACCCGCATCGCCGTGATCCGCGCGTCCTTCGCCCTGCAGCAGGCTCTGTCCGCGCATCGGGACGGCGACGAGGAACAACTCGCGGACGGCCTGACCGGCTACCGCTGACCTCCTCCGGGAGAACGGGGCTCAGGCGGACGGCTCCTCGGCCGGGAACAGGATCGGGCTGATCAGGTGGCGGGTGCGCTCGGGCGTGGGCGGGTTGGCGATCCTGGGCAGGAGCGCGGCACGCAGGTCGGCGATCAGCGCGGCGCGTTCGTCGGGGCTCAGCCAGATGGCGTGCTGCCGGTAGCCGACCAGGTCGGCGGCCGGATCGGCCTGGTCGCGGTCGAGGTAGGCGCCGAACTCGGCCAGCAGCGCCGCCATGGCCACGGCGAACGCGCGGCGGTGGTCGTCGCGCGAGGCCGAGGCGGCGGTGTCGGCGTCGATGGCCGCCCGCGCCGGGCGTAGCCGGTAGCGGCGCTCGACGGCCCCGCGTACGCGCTGCTCGCCCTCCACGTCGAGCAGGCCGCCCTCGGCCAGCAGGCCGACGTGCCGGTAGACGGTGGCCTTGGAGACGTCGGGCAGCAGGTCGCACAGGTCGGAGGTGGTGAGCGTGCGGCCGCCCGCCATGGCGTGCACGATGCGCAGCCGTACGGGGTGCAGAAGCAGGTCCACCGTGTCCATGGACGTACGATCTCACACCTGCTACCTTTCTCAAACCTGAGAAAGGACGGATCATGACCGACCACGCCCTGGACGCACCTCCGCTGGGCCGCCTGCACGACGTCGCCGGCCGCCGGATCATGCTGCACCGCTCGGGCGCCGGCGGCCCGCCCGTGGTGTTCCTGCCCGGCGCCGGGGCCGTCGGCCTGGACTACCTCAACGTGCACGACCGCGCCGCCGAGCTGACGACCAGCGTGCTCTACGACCGCGCGGGCACCGGCTGGAGCGAGCCGGCCGAGCTGCCCCGCACCGCGGCCGAGGTGACCGACGAGCTGCGCGCGGCGCTGCGGGCGGCGGAGGTGCGCGGCCCGTACGTGCTGGCGGGGCACTCCCTGGGCGGCGCGTACGCCCGCCACTACGCCCGCCGCTTCCCCGGCGACGTCGCGGCGCTGCTGCTGCTCGACCCCTTCCACGAGGACATGGCCGCCCGCGCGCCCCGGCAGGCGCGCGAGACGCTCGACCGGATGCGCGAGCAGGCGCTCCCGGAGGCGACCCCGGAGCAGCTCGACGCCGCCCGCCCGGCCGTCGAGCGGCTGCTGGCCGCCTGGCCGGACGGCGTGCGCGAGGCGCTGGTCGACCACCACCTCACCGCCTGGCGCACCGGCTGGCTGGAGGGCCGCAACCTCTACGACGAGGTCTCCGCGGAGTTCAGGGCCGCGCCGCCGGCCCCCGACGTGCCGGTGATCGTGCTGTCGGCCATGGGGGCGGACGCCACCCAGTCCCAGCTGTGGCCGGAGGACGTGCTGCGGGAGATCAACGCCGGCAAGCTCGCCCTGCACGCCGAGCTGGCCGCCTCCTTCCCGCGCGGCGAGCACCGGGTGCTGGACGACGCCGGGCACGGCTGGCTGCACGAGGAGCGGCGCGACGCCGTGCTCCAGGCGCTGGCCGACCTGCTTCGGGCCCTGTGAGATCCAGGGCCCCGGCTCAGGGGCGCAGCGCCTTGAGCGCCAGGTCGACCAGCGCGTCGGCGTACTGCGGGGTGAGCGGGCCGGTGCGCAGCAGCCAGCGCTGGTAGAGAGGGGCGTAGAGCAGTTCGAGCGCGAGGTCGAGATCGGCGTCGGGGGCGAGCTGGCCGGCCTGCCGGGCGCTGCGCAGACGGGCTTTCTTGGCCTCGTCGACCGGGCCGGCCAGCTTCTCGCGGTATTGGGCGGCCAGCTCGGGGTCGGCGACGATCTCCAGGTTGAGCGCCCGTATCGGCGCCTCGAACGCGGGGTCGGCGAACTCCGCCACGGTGGCCCGCATGACGGTCTTCAGGTCGGCCTCGATGTCGCCCGTGTCGGGGAGCGTCACCCCCTGGTCGTGGCCGCCTTCGCTCAGCGCGAGGAAGGAGTCGAAGACCACGGCCCCTTTGGACCGCCACCACCGGTAGATCGTCTGCTTGCCGACGCCGGCCCGCGCGGCGATCGCCTCGACGGAGACCTTGGCGTAACCCACCTCGGACACCAGTTCCCTGGCGGCCTGGAGGATCGCCTGCCGGGAGCGTTCGCTGCGGCGCGCGGGATCGGGCTGCTTCACGCCGGCCATCATAGCGCATCAACGAGACGAGACGGTCCGTCTTGACAAGTGGCCCGGTCTTGCTGGCACACTGAGGGACCTGCGGCGAGACGGACCGTCTCGTCTTAGAGATGGAGGAGGCGAGAGCGCATGCGCGTATGGTTCGTCACGGGTGCGTCCCGGGGGCTGGGCCGGGCGTTCACCGAAGCGGCCCTGGACCGGGGCGACCGGGTCGTGGCCGCCGCCCGCGACGTCGGCCCGCTGGCCGAGCTGGAGGCCCGGCACCCGGGCTCGCTCGTCCGGCTGCCGCTCGACGTCTCCGACCGCGCCGCGGTGCTGGAGGGCGTGGACCAGGCGGCGGCCGCGTTCGGCCGGCTCGACGTCGTGGTCAACAACGCCGGCGGCATGCTGTTCGGCATGCTGGAGGAGGCCACGGAGGAGCAGATCAGGGCGCACTTCGACGTCAACCTGTTCGGCGCGATCTGGGTCACCCAGGCGGTGGCGCCGTACCTGCGGGCCCAGGGGTCGGGGCACATCCTCCAGGTCACCTCGATGGGCGCGGGCGGCGGCATGGCCTCGGTCGGCCTGTACGCGGCGGGCAAGTCGGCGCTCGACTCGATCACCCAGGCGCTGGCCATGGAGCTCGCGCCGTTCGGCGTCAAGGTCACCAACCTGCAGATGGGCGGCTACGACACCGGCCTGTTCACGCTGGGCACCACGGCCACCGAGCCCGACCCGGTCTACGACGGGCTGCGGGCCGAGCTGGCCGCCATGTGGGGCGAGGACGCCGGCCCTCCGCCGAGCAACGCCGCGCCCGTCGTCATGGAGCTCGTGGACCTGCCCGAGCCGCCGCGCCGGCTGATCGTCGGCAGCCGCTCGTACGACCTCGTCCAGCAGATGGACGAGGCCCGCACCGCGGAGTACCGCGCCTGGGAACACCTCAGCCGCAAGGCCGCCGGCTGACCTCGGGGGACGGGTTCCAGGGGGCGGACGGGCGGGGATGGGCCGGGCGTTGTCCTGGTTCCGGCACAATTGCGGTGTGCGAGTCGGATTGCTGGGGCCCTTCGAGGTCCGGAACGCCCAAGGGGCCGTGGTCGAGGTTCCCGGTGTCCGGCTGCGCGCGCTGCTGGCCGCCCTCGCCCTGGAGCCCGGCCGGATCGTCACGCGCGCGCGGCTGATCGACTGGATCTGGGGGGAGCGGCCGCCCGCCGACGAGGTCAACGCCCTGCAGGCGCTGGTGTCCAGGCTGCGCAGGGTGCTGCCCGACGGCGTGATCGAGGCCGAGGCCGGCGGCTACCGGCTGGCCGTGCCGCGCGAGGCCGTGGACGTGTGCCGCTTCGAACAGCTGATCGTCCAGGCCCGCGCCGCCGCGCCCGCCGCCCGCGCCGACCTGCTGCGCAGCGCCCTGGAGCTGTGGCGCGGCGCCCCCATGGCCGACATCGCGATGCAGGACAGCGACACCTTCGACGCCGTGGTCACCCGGCTCGACGACCTCCACGTCGCCGCGCTCGGCGACCGCATCGACGCCGACCTGCGGCTCGGCCGGGGCGCGGAGCTGGTCACCGAGCTGACCGGGCTGGTGGCGGCGTACCCGCTGCGCGAGGGATTCGTGGCGGCGCTGATGCGGGCGCTGGCCGAGGCGGGCCGCGGGAACGAGGCGCTGGCCCTCTACCAGCGCACCCGCGAGCGGCTGGCCGACGAGCTGGGCGCCGACCCGTCGGCCGAGCTGTCGGAGCTGCACACCGCGCTGCTGCGCGGCGAGGTGGGGGAGCGGACGGACAACCGCAGGACCAACCTGCGCGCCGAGCTGACGAGCTTCGTCGGCCGGCAGGACGACGTCTCCGCGGTCGCCGACCTGGCCACCAGGTACCGCCTGGTCACCCTGACGGGCGCGGGCGGCTCCGGCAAGACGCGGCTGGCCACCGAGACCGCCCGCACGATGCTCCCCGAGCTGCCCGACGGCGCCTGGCTGGTCGAGCTGGCCCCGGTCCGGGCCGGCGGCGAGCTGGCGCAGGCCGCCCTGACCACGATCGGCCTGCGCGACCAGGGCATGCTCGGCGGCGGACGCGGCGGCGACCCGATGGACCGGCTCATCACCGCCATCCGCGACCGCTCGATCCTGCTCATCCTGGACAACTGCGAGCACGTCATCGAGGCCGCCGCGGCGTTCGCGGACCGGCTCCTGGGCGAGTGCCGCGGCCTGCGCGTGCTGGCCACGAGCCGCGAGCCGCTCGGCATCACCGGCGAGGTGTTGTGGCAGGTCGAGCCGCTCACGCTGCCCGCCGAGGGCTCCTCGCCGGCCGAGAGCGCGTCCTCGCCCGCGGTGCGGCTGCTGCGCGACCGCGCGGACCTGGTGCGCAAGGACATCGGCTCCGACGCCCCCACCCTCGCGGCCATGGCGCGGATCTGCCGGGCGCTCGACGGCAACCCGCTGGCGATCGAGCTGGCCGCGGCCCGGCTGCGCACGATGTCGGTCGACCAGCTCGCCCGCCGTCTCGACGACCGGTTCCGCCTGCTGACCAGCGGCAGCCGTACGGCGCTCGCCCGGCACCGGACGCTGCGCGCGGTCGTCGACTGGAGCTGGGACCTGCTGAGCGAGGCCGAGCGCGGCGTGCTGCGCCGGTTGTCGGTGTTCTCCGGCGGGGCGAGCCTGGAGGCGGCCGAACGCGTGTGCGGCGACGAGGCGTCCGCCGGTGAGCTGGTCTTCGACGTGCTGACCGCGCTGACCGAGAAGTCGCTGCTGCTGGCCGACGACGAGGGCGCCCCGCGCTACCGCATGCTCAACACCATCAGGGAGTACGCGGCCCAGCGGCTGGCCGAGGCCGGGGAGTCCGAGGCGGCGCGGCGGGCGCACCTGGCCCACTTCACCGAGCTGGCCGAGACCGCCGACCCGCACCTGCGGCGGGCCGAGCAGCTGGAGTGGCTGGCCGTGCTCGACGCCGAGCACGACAACATCATCACGGCCCTGCGCGGGGCGATCGCCGAGGGGTGGGCGTACGAGGCGATGCGGCTGGCCGGGGCGGCCGGCTACTACTGGTTCCTCAGCGGCCACCGGGCCGAGGGCGCCGAGCTGAGCATCGCCGCGTCCGGGCTGGAGGGCGAGGTGCCCGACGAGGTGCGGGCGATGGCGTACCTCATGGTGACCATGTTCGTGACGTCCGGCGTGGGCGGCGACCAGTTCCAGGCCCGCGAATGGATCCAGGAGGCGCACCGGCTGGCCCGCAGCAGCGGGTCCCGCAAGCCGCTGCTCGGGTTCGCCGCGCTGCTGGAGCGCACGCTGCAGGGTCCGGCGGCGTTCCTGCCCGCGTTCGAGCCGCTGATCGCCGACGCCGATCCCTGGGTGCGGGCGCAGGGCAGGCTGGCCGGCGGCCGGTTCCGGCTCACGCTCGGCGGCGACGAGACCGACGTCGACCTCGACGCCGAGACCGCGCTCGCCGAGTTCCGCGCGCTGGGCGACCGCATGGGCATCTCCCTGGCGCTGACCTTCCTGGCCGATCGGCTCGCCATGCGCGGCGAGTTCGCCCGTGCCTGCGAGTACTACGAAGAGGGCGCCGTGGCGCAGACCGAGGTGGGCGCGACCGAGGACGTCGTGGGCGTGTGGGCCCGGCTGGCTCAGCTGCACTGGCTGCTCGGCGACGAGCGGGCCAGCGCCGCGGCCATGGCCGAGGCCCAGCGGCACGCCGACGGGATCGTCTGGCCGGACTCCCTCGCCGAGCTGGCGCTGGGGCAGGCGAAGCTGGCGCGCTGGCGCGGCGAGGCGGACCAGGCGCGCGAGCACCTGGCCACCGTTCAGGCGGTGCTGTCCAACGATGAGATGGTCGGCTCGGTCCGCTCCACGATCATGGACCTGTACGGCTACCTCGCCGACGACGTCGAGCAGGCCCGGGCGTACCGGCGCAGGGCGTTCGACGCGGCCGTGGAGAACATGTTCCCGCCGACCATCGCCGAGGCGCTGGTCGGGATCGCCGACGTCGCGCTGCGCGAGGGCCAGGACGAGCAGGCCGTCCGGCTGATCGCGGCCAGCGAGGCGGTGCGCGGCACGCCGGACCGCTCGCTGCCGGACGCCGCCCGCATCGCCGATCAGGCGCGCGAGCGCCTCGGCGAGACCGCGTTCGCCGCGGCGGACCTCGACGGCCGCCGCCGCGATTTCCGGGAGCTGGCCGAGCTCACCCTCGCCCGCTGAACCACGGTTCGGAATTGTCGGTTGCGGACGGCATTGTTATGGCATGACCGAGACGCCCCCTTTCACCGTCCTCGCTGATGACACGGCCTACGCCGAGGCCGTGCAGCTCGCCGTGGACTCCTCCGCCGCCTACTACGCCGACGGCACCTCCACCCTCGACGACGACGCCTACGACCGGCTGGTGCGCGGCATCCAGGCGTACGAGGAGGCCCATCCCGAGCAGGTGCTGCCGACCTCGCCGACGGGCAAGGTCGCGGGCGGCGCGATCGTGGGGGACGTGCCGCACACCGTGCCGATGCTCAGCCTGGACAACGTCTTCGGCGCCGAGCAGCTCGCCGACTGGGCCGCCTCGGTCGAGCGCAGGCTGGGCCGTCCGGTCACCGCGTGGAGCGTCGAGCCCAAGCTCGACGGCCTGGCCATCTCGGCCCGCTACCGCGGCGGCCGGCTGGCCCAGCTCGTCACCCGGGGCGACGGCACCGCGGGCGAGGACGTCTCGCACGCCATCGGCACCATCGTCGGCCTGCCCGAGCGGCTGGCCGAACCGGTCACGGTGGAGCTGCGCGGCGAGGTCATGATGACGACGTCGCAGTTCGAGGAGGCGTGCGCCAAGCGTTCGGCGCACGACGGCACCACGTTCGCCAACCCGCGCAGCGCCGCCGCCGGCACGCTGCGCGCCCAGGACCGGCCGTACGTGTGCGAGCTGACGTTCTTCGGCTACGGCGCGCTGCCCGCGCCCGGCGACGACTCCGAGCTGGCGGTTCGGCTGCGCGAGCTGCCGCACAGCCAGGTCATGGAGTGGGTGGCCGGGCAGGGCGTGCAGACCACGGCCGCCACCGCGGTCGCCGGGATCGTCACCGACACGCTGGAGCGGGTGCAGGAGCGCGTCGGCGAGATCGCCGCGGCCCGCGCCGGGCTGCCGTTCGGCATCGACGGCATCGTGATCAAGTGCGACCTGGCCGCCGACCAGGCCGAGGCCGGGTTCAGCTCGCGCGCGCCGCGCTGGGCGACCGCCTACAAGCTGCCCGCCACCGAGAAGATCACCAAGCTGGTCGGGGTGGAGTGGAACACCGGCCGCACCGGGATCATCGCCCCGCGCGCCGTGCTGGAGCCGGTCGAGCTCGACGGCAGCGTCGTCACCTACGCCACCCTGCACAACGTCGCCGACATCACCCGGCGCGGCCTGATGCTCGGCGACAGCGTGGTGGTCTACAAGGCGGGCGACGTGATCCCGCGCGTGGAGTCGCCGGTGGTGCACCTGCGCACCGGCGAGGAGCAGCCGATCCCGATCCCGCAGGTCTGCCCGTCCTGCGGCGACGCCATCGACAGCTCGCAGGAACGGTGGCGGTGCGTGCGCGGGCGGGCCTGCCGGGCGATCGCCTCCATCGTCTACGCCGCCGGACGCGACCAGCTCGACATCGAGGGCCTGGCCGAGAACCGCATCAAGCAGCTGCTGGACGCCGGTCTGATCGCCGACTTCGCCGACCTGTTCTTCCTGACCCGCGAGCAGCTGCTCAGCCTGGAGCGCATGGGCGAGACCAGCACCGACAACCTGCTGGCCGCCTTCGAACAGGCCAAGGGCCGGCCGCTCAGCCGGGTGTTCGCGGCGCTCGGCGTCCGCGGCACCGGCCGGTCGATGAGCCGCCGCATCGCCCGCCACTTCGGCTCGATGGAGGCCATCCGGGCCGCCGACGCCGAGGCGATCCAGGCGGTCGAGGGCATCGGCCCGGAGAAGGCGCCGGTCGTGGTGGCCGAGCTGATCGAGGTCGGGCCGCTGATCGACAAGCTGGTCCGGGCGGGCGTGAACATGGCCGAGCCGGGCTGGACGCCCCCCGCCGAGCCCGGCTCCCCGGAGACCGGCGACGCGTCCGGGCTGCCGCTGGCCGGGATGTCGGTCGTGGTGACCGGCGCGATGAGCGGCACGCTGGAGGCGTTGAGCCGCAACGAGATGAACGAGCTGATCGAGCGGGCCGGCGGGAAGGCGTCCTCCAGCGTCTCGGCCAAGACGTCGCTGCTGGTGGCCGGAGAGAAGGCCGGTTCCAAGCGGGCCAAGGCCGAGAGCCTGGGGGTGCGGATCGTGCCGCCGGAGGAGTTCGCCGAGCTCGTCGGCTCTTTTCTGTAGCTTCGGGGGCCGTTCTGTGGGGGCGAGCGGCTGGCAATACGGCGTCAACACAGCCCCCATCGGCAGCTTCTCCGCCTGACACGAACAAGCAGCAGCCCTCGCACCCCGGCAATGCGAGGGCTGCAGCATGCCCCTGAGCCGGAGTAATGCGGCTGCATTCGGATCACGATGGCGATCAGCCGGGCCACCGCGGCTCGCGAAGGCGCTGCCGGGGGCCCGTCGAGTCATGGCTGAGCGCGAGGCCGGGACCGAACCCGGAAATGCTGCGTCATCGGAGGTGGCTGCCAAGGGCTGGCGTATTCGGCATGCCGGACACATCTCTCTCGCAGTGGTGCGTTTGTGTGCCGCCTCTGGGCGAGCGTTTATTGCGACGGGTCCAGCCAGGTGAAGTCCGGGCGGATGCCCCGTCCGATGAGGTCCTGGCCCGTTGAGCTCAGATCGAACATCGCCGACAGGTCCGGTTCGGTGCCCGGCGTCGTCCAGCAGGCTTCCAGGCTGGTCAGCAGGCCGCTCAGAACGCGCCGGAACTCCAGCGACAGCTCCGGCTCCGCCGTCGAGGGCAGGAAGTCCTGCACGTCCGGCAGGGTGATCGGCGCGCCACTGAAGCTCCACACCCCGTCGACCTTGACCAGCCGCTTCTGGACGAACAGCTCCTTGAACAGGTAGTAGTGCGCATGGTTCGTCCCCGCGCTGGTGGGGACGTCGGGCGAGCCGGGAACGCCTTCCCCTTCGCGCTTGATCCGGTCGATCGTCGCGATCGCGTCGTCGACGGTCTGGATCGGCGGCGCGAGGGGGACCTCCACCGCGAGGGCGTCCTGGTCGATCGCCGGCTCGGTCTCCCGGAACGTCGCGATGATCGTGTCGTAGAAGGCGCCGATCGTCGGCGGGGGCGCTGTGTCCAGGAGGGCGACCGGAGGAAAGTCCGGATGCTCGATCTGCATGAACACCGCAAGCTGGTCCTTGTTCAGTGGCTTGAGATCGACCGGTAGCTCCTGGGCGATGCCGCCGGGCAGCTCGTTCGCCGGGTAGACGTGCAGGAAGTCCGCGTGCGCGATCGACGGCGTGCCGCCCACCGCGGTCAGCAGGTTTCCCGCCAGTGCGAAATGGTGCATCTCCTGGACCACCACTCGGTGGACCACGGTCCGGGTGTGGTCCGGATCATTCGTGACCGACCACTCGGCGCACAGATACGGCGGGATCGTGGCGAACTCCAGCCGCATCGCGAGTTCCAGAGCGCCTTTGAGGTCGTCCGGCGAGAGAATGCGCGCCTCGACGTACTCCCTGAGCGTTTTCATGGGGAAATCCCCGTCGTCATCGGCCTCATCGCACAACGCCACTCTCGGTTCACCGGGACCGCGCACTTTCGCCGATCCCGGCGCCGCGTCCGCATTTTCTCAGACAGCCGGCATTTTTCCCGGGTTCATTCCGGCTCATGCGTCAGCATTGTTTTGCCGAAAACTCGAACAGGGGTGGCGGAAGCGTTCTGCCGGCGAGCACCGGCGCACCCACGTCGAACGGCTCGACGACCGGGCTGACCGCGACCTGGTCTCGGTCACCCGGAAGGGAGCCATATCGAGAACTGTCCTGGTGATCCCAAAAAAGTCTTGGACGAGCGGTTACTGAAATCGTTTTCTGGAGGGGCTGGAGCCGCACCTCCCCTCGTCACCCCGCTCCGGCACCAGGAGGAGAACCATGAGGTCGTTACGCACCCTGGCCGCCGTCGCCGTGACGCTGGCCCTGACGACGAGCCCGGCGGCGGCTCAGTCGCCACCGTCCGGTCGGGACAAGCCGGTCGCCATCGTCTCCGATCAGGCAGGCGAGACCTTCACCGAGTCCGTCAGCACGGCGGATGCCGTCGGAGTCCGGACCATCACCTGGACCTCGAACACCGGCGTGAAGCTCAGGCTTCAGGGAGTGCTGCCCGGCAGCACCGTCCGGGTCGTCCACACGGCGCCCCAGGTCCCCGGTGTGGACCCTTCCGCACAGCTCGCCGGCGGCCGAGCGGTCGGGCTGTCCATCACCGGACCGAACCTCAGCAAGTCCGACCTGCTGAAGTACGCCGGGTCCCTCCCGGATCCGGCGACCAGCGGGGGCGTCGCCGCCCTGAGCACCCCGGTGGACCGGAACCCGGACTGGTACCTGGTCGCCGACGTCACGTTCGGCAACGCCCACGTCTACGCCTCGTACGGCTACTGGCTGGTCAACAGCGACGGAGCCGGGAACTGGGGGGTCCTCGGCCAGATCTGGCACAGCGCCCGCGACCAGGCGAAGGGTACGGAGATCAAGCAGACCTGGCAGTGGACCTATGTCCCGCCCGGCAACTGGATCGTCGACCAGGACCCCAAGTGGACGCAGTTCTTCGAGCCCTGCCGGCAGCAGCCCATCTCCGTCAGCATCTTCGGGTTCTCGGTCGGCGGCAGCATCTACAACTGCCGGGGCCAGGTCGACCCCTGGGCCTGGGCCAACAACACCGACACCGGCGTCGGGGTGAGCTGGAAGGGCAAGAGCGGCTACACGACCATCGGCGGCGCGACCGACTTCGCCATCTACAGCCCCTCGACCGCGGCCTGGAGTGTCGCGGGCTGGATCTCTCTGATCGATGACTGACCGTCAGCCGTCAGGCGGACTCTGAGTTCTCGGGCCAGGCGAGGCTCGCGGCGATGTAGCCGGTCACCAGGGGCGAGTGATCGGTGCTTCGCCTGGCCAGGACGAGGTGGGTCGAGGGATGATCGGCCAGCGGGACGTAGCGCACGCCCGGGACGGGATTCGTCCGCGTCGTCCGCTCGGGAACGAAGATCGCGGCCTGCTGCCACAGGACCGCGTGCAGCGCCTCGCCGAGTGATCGCACCACCGGACCGTCGCCCGGAATCTGCCAGAACTTCACCCAGGTGGGGTCCGCCTCGCTGGGCAGCCGGACGGTCCGGTGGCCGTACAGCTCGGCGCGGTCGAGTGAGGGCCGGTCGGCCAGCGGGTCGTCCATGGGCAGCGCCACGTACACAGGCTCGGCCCGGACCGCGTGAACCGCCAGCCCGGTCTCGTCGAACGGCGTGAACGTGATCGCCACATCGACCTCGCCGCGACCCAGCCCGATCGTGGGATCGGCCACGTTGCCCTGGCGAAGCTGGACCCGCGAGGCCGGATACCGCTGGGTGAAGCTCCGGGCCGCCTCGGCCGACAAGGCCGACTCGGCCGGGCCCAGCACGCCGATCCGCAGTACCGGCTCACCGTTCGCCTGCCGTACTCGCTCGACCGCGCCCGCGGCGGCGGCGAGCAGTCCCCGGGCCTCCCTGAGCAGCACCTCGCCGGCCATGGTGAGGATCATCCCGCGCGTGGTGCGGACGAACAGCGCGCATCCCAGCTCCGCCTCAAGTTCGCGAATGCGCTGACTCAGCGGCGGCTGGGAGATGAGCAGGCGGCGGGCGGCACGGCCCACGTTTCCCTCTTCCGCGACGACCACAAAATACTGCAATCGGCGTAAGTCCACACGCGCGACGGTATATCGAAACCTTCCCTATGGATCTACCGAAGGGGCTTGAACTTGATGAGGCCCGTTCGTCCCGGTCACGGTTCGACGGCGGCGACGGCTGGTGGCGGCGCTTTCCGGAGTGAGGTGCACACCTGCGTGAGGGGCGGTCAGCCGAACCGCAGGACGTATCGCCCGCGAACGCCGCGCCGTTCGAGCGAGCGATGCGCGTCGGCGGCCCGGGAGGCCGGCCGACCTGACCGTGCTCGACCTGACCACCATCGGCGTGGACGGCGGCGACCTGGCCTTCCTGTCGGCCTGTGAGACCGCGCAGGGCGACGCCGCGCTCACCGACGAGGCCATCCACCTGGCCGCGGCGTTCCAGCTCGCGGGCTACCGCAACGTGATCGGCACCCTGTGGTCGATGTACGACGCCTCGGCCGCCGAGGTGGCCGCGGACGTGTACGCCGTCCTCGCCGCGGGCGACGCCGAGCCCGCGGTGGCGCTGCACCGGGCCGTCACCCGGCTGCGCGGCACCGCCCGCTTCGGCAGCCCGATGTTCTGGGCGCCGTACGTGCACCTCGGCGTGTGACCCGCGAGCCGCGGCCGGTCAGCGAGGGCAGTCGGAGGGCACCCTGAACAAGCCGAACTCCAGGCGCAGCGAGTCGTCGGCGGGCAGGGCGATCGCCCGCGCCGACGGGTCGGACATGTAGCAGGCGGGCAGGAGGAAGTACCGCTGGTTGGAGTTGATCAGCAGGCGCAGGCCGGTGTAGCGGAAGCGGTACATCGCGGCGGGGTCGGGCAGGGCGGTCTCGGTGATGCCCGGCCCCTCCAGGTTCAGGCGCCGGGCGGCGTAGACCACCGTGCTCGGCAGCCTGCGCATGCCGGCCAGCGTCCGGTTGGCCTCCCGCTCTCCACGGGACTGCGCGAAGAGGGTGATCGCCCACAGCAGCAGGAACAGCAGGAGCGCCATGCAGAGCGTGCGCCGGACGAGCTGATCGGTGGCGGCGGGCGCGTGGCGCGGGTCGAGCCGTCGCCGCAGGGAGGAGCAGTAGACCAGCAGGAAGACGCCGAGGCCCAGGCAGAGGGGCATGGCGTAGGCCGGCAGCGGCCGCCATCCGGCCACCCCCGCGTAGGGCGGCAGCGACCTCCATTCGCCCAGGCTGGCGTAGGGCGGCATCAGTCTCCATCCGGCCAGGCTCCCGATGCCCAGCGCGGCGCCGGCCGCCCCGAGGACGGCCATGACCCTGACCGCCCACTTGGCGAAGGCGGGATGCCGCTCGGCGGACCGGGTCAGCCACGCGTGCGCCGGGGGCGCGACCAGGGCCGCCACCAGTACGAGGATCAGCGGCTCTGCCGCCAGCGTGACGCTGCGCAGCGCGTAGTCCTGCAGGGACAGGCCCAGCATGCTCTGGTCCACGCCGAGGCGGGCGTACATGGTGTTGGTGCGGACCGCCCCGAAGTACACCATGATGGCGGCGATGAAGGTGGTCGGCGTCACGACGTGGGCGAGGATCCGCCACAGGCGGGACACGTCCTGGCCGGTGCCGGCGTCGTCGTCCGGCGGTGCGGCGGCGGGTGGCGGGGCGGTCACGACGGGGCCGGCGCCGGGCCGGTGTCCTCCGGCGGCGGCTCGGGATTGCCGCCGGGCGGCCCGGTCTCGCCGCCGGTGTCCGGAGGCTCGCCGGGCGGCTCGGTGCCGGGGGCTTCGGAGGGCGGCTCGCCCGGCGAAGGCCCGGCGGGCTCCGACGGCCCGGACGTGGACTCGGACGAGGTGCCGGACGAGGGCTGGGAGGAAGGCTGCGAGGATCCGGGCGAGGCGGTGAGCGTCGCGCACTCCGGAAGGGTCTGCGTGCCGGACACCACCGCGCACGCGTTCCTGAGGTACTTGTCCGGGACCTGGCCACCCTCCCGCTCGATGCGGGCGATGATCTGCCGGACCCTGTCACTGTCGCCCAGCGCGGCGGCACTCTCCAGTTCCGCCTGGTCGACCATGGCGAACAACTGCGTGCGCATCTGCTGGGGAACGGACTCGCGGAGACTGTTCGCGGTGTGGGCCTGCTTGATCGACTCGTCCCATTTCCCGCTGTTCGCCTTGATCACCGCGCCGCAGGCGTTGGCCACCGCCTTCTCGCTGTCGGAGCTGCCGGGGTCGGCGGCCACCTGGTCGATCTTCTGCGCCGCCGGTCCGGCGAAGTCCCGGTTGTTGAGGACCTGCTGGCAGTCCACTCCCACCTGCGCGGTGGGGTCGGGCAGGTCGCCGGCGTCGTCGGGGACGATCGGGGCGTCCGGCGTGATGACGGGCCGGGCCTGCTGGGGCGCGCCGGGCCCGGCCTCGCCCGCCCCGGAGCCGTCCTGACCGCCGTCACCGCCGCCACAACCGCCGGTCAGCGCCACGGCGATGAGCAGCGTCACCACCGCCCGCCAGGACATTCCCACCGTTCCCCCGAATGCTCCACGACTCATCGGAAACAGGTCATACCGCTTGCAGTGGGACGCCACTCTCGGACGACCCGAAGCTGGGGAATCCTTTGTCCTGCGCGGGCAGGGCGGAAGGCAGGGCGGAAGGCGGCCGGGCCGGTGGGGCCGGCCCGGCCGGGTGCGTCAGGAGGGCGGCACCGCGCCGTTCTTGGAGACGGGCACGGCGAGCTGCGCGGCGCCGGTGAGCCTCAGCTCCTCGGCGGGCAGGTTCGCCAGCACCGGGTTCAGGTGCTTCAGCGTCAGCGACACGATGGGGGTCGCCGGGCTGACGACGTCGAACTTCTCCAGGTCGACCCAGCGGACCAGGGCGAACACGTCCGCCGGGATCTGGTCGCCGCTCTTCTGCACCGGGACGCAGAGCTGGCGGGCGGCGGCCACCTGCACGGTCCTGGGCGGGATCTGGTTGACCAGGACGGGGTTGAGCTGGGTGAGGTTCAACGCCTTGTTCATCGACGGGTTCGGCGTGTGCGCGTAGCACAGCAGGTCGATGTGCGAGATGACGTTCAGCACGTCCGGCGGCGGGACGACGCCGTTCTTGCTGACCGGCACGCACAGCTGCTGGGGCGAGCTCAGCGTGACGCTGAGGCCGGGCAGGCCCTGCAGGACGGGGTTGAGGTGGCGCAGCGACAGGGGCAGGTTGATCTGCGGGCCGCTCACCCGGTAGCAGGACAGGTCGACGAACCTGACGAAGTCGAGCGCGGGAGACGGCGGGATGACGTTGTTCTTGGCCACCGGCACGCAGAGCTGCTCACGCGGGCCGAGCGTGACCTGCACGGGCGGCTGGTTGGCCAGCACCGGGTTGATGTGCTTCAGCGTCAGCGCGACGGCCGGCGGCTGGTACGTCGTGGTCTTGAAGCAGTCGAGGTCGAGGTTCGACACGAACTCCTTGGCCGTCGGCAGCGCCAGGGCCCCGGCGGGGGTCGCGACGAGGAAGGCGGCGGCGAACACGGCCAGACCGGCGGCTAAGAGACGTCTTACCGCGGTCGTGGCGTGACGATGGGGGGCAGGTCTTCCGTTCATCCATCCTCCTGGGCGGTGATGTGCCTTGACTGTGCGCCCGCGCGACCTGCCCGACAAGGTGGCTGGCCGCTGTTTGACAGGCCCCTGTCAGCAGGCCCCCGCGGTGGAGCGGCGCCTCAGGACAGGGTGACGGTCCCGACCAGCGCGCGGTGGTCGGAGCACAGGCAGCACGGCGTCGAGCTGGGCGGCGCGGTAGGCGTCCACGGTGGATGATCAGTGACGTACAGCGGACCGGAGGCGGGTCCGCCGCGTCAACGCCCCGACGCCGTCAGGCGCGCTCGGCCCAGCCGGACTCCAGGAGGTCGAAGACGGCGTCGAGGGCGGCGCGCGGGTCGGGCTCGGCGCCGGCCAGCTCGGGGATCTCCAGCACGTAGCGGGCCAGCGCGCGCACGGTCATGTCGGCGGGGCCGCGCCCGGTCTCGGCCGCGATCGCCTCGGCCAGCGGGCCCTCGGCGGCGATCCAGAGCCGGCGCGAGTACTCGCGCAGGGCGGGCGTGCCCACGATCAGGTCGCGTTTGCGCCGCTGCTCGGGCGGCAGGTCGCCGGCGAACGGCCCCCGCTCGGCCAGGCAGCGCCGCAGGGCCGCCAGCACGCTCTGCCCGGCGGGCCGCTCGCGGACGGCGGCGGCCAGCCAGACGTGCCGGTCGTCGCCGTCGTCGAAGATCAGCGCGTCCTTGCCGTCGGGCACGTGCGCGAACAGCGTGGCGATGGAGACGTCGGCCTCGTCGGCGACCCGGGCGACGGTGACGCCGTCGTAGCCGTGCTCGGCGAACAGCCGCACCGCGGCCTCGGCCAGGGCCTTGCGGGTCTGCGCCTTCTTGCGTTCGCGGCGTCCTGTCGTCATGCTCTCATCGTAGCAAAAACTAGAATGATTCTGAATTCATAACCACTACAGAAATGAGCGCGCCCGTGTCCTCCTCCTCCGCGCCCTGGGACGTCCGGCGCCTGCCGTCCGCGCAGGGCAGGCACTTCCTGGTCACCGGCGGCAACGCCGGCATCGGCTACTTCGTGGCCGAGCAGCTCGCCGGCACCGGCGCCACCGTGATCCTCGGCAGCCGCGACCCCGCCAGGGCGGAGACCGCCGCGTTCTCCATCCGCGGCCGGGTCCCGGGCGCGCGGGTCCGGCAGGTGCCGCTCGACCTGGCCGACCTCGCCTCGGTCGAGGCCGTCGTCGCGGCGTTGCGGCTGCCGAGCCTGGACGCCGTCGTGTGCAACGCCGGCGTGCTGCTCGACCACCCGCCGCGGCGCGAGACGAAGGACGGCCACGAGCTGATGTTCGCCACCAACCATCTCGGCCACTTCGCGCTGGTCGCGCACCTGGCGCCGCTGCTGGCCGCCGCCCCCGCCGCCCGCGTCGTGACCACCGGCAGCCTGACCGCCAGGTCCGAGACCCTGGACCTGGACGACCTGCAGAGCCGCGGCGACGTCCGGCCCAAACGGGTGTACGCGCGCTCGAAGCTGGCGCAGATGCTCTTCGGCTTCGAGCTGGACCGCCGCCTGCGCGCCGCGGGCGCCACCACGGCGAGCGTGGTCACCCACCCCGGCGGCGCGCTCGACTCCCTGACGCCCTCGCGGCCGGTCCGGCCACGCACCGCCGGCGAGCGGCTGCGCGGCCTGCCCGCCGGGCTGCTGCTGCAGGGCAAGGAGGCCGCGGCGTGGCCGGCGGTGCGGGCCGTGCTGGATCCGTCCGTACGCGGCGGGGAGCTGTGGGGGCCCAGGGTGCTGGGGATGCGCGGCCTGCCGGCCCGCGAGCCGGTGCGCGGGCACCTGGCCGACCCCGAGCTCGCCGCCCGGCTGTGGGCCGCGAGCGCCGAGCTGACCGGGCTCGATCCCTTCGCGCCCGGCCGCACGCCTTCCGGGTGACCGGCGGGCCGTGGTGCTACGCTTCGACGATCGTGCCCGGGTGAGGGCTCAGCTCCGGGCGGCGGCGTCGGCCGGATGCGCGAGGCGTTCGCCGAGCTGGGCGGGCGCCTGTCGGTGCGCGGCGTGCCCGGCGAGGGCACGACCGTCAGCGGCACCGTCCCGGTCTAGGCGCGCTCGCCGGGCTGGACGAACTCGGGCTGGTCGAGGACGCGCAGCCAGCTCCCGTCGGGCTGACGCCGCACGACCTGGGCGCGGGCGCCCGAGCCGTCCTTGGGCGGGGTCGAGGTGAGGGCGAGGTCGCCGCTGACCAGCGTCGGCAGCGGCTGCTCCGGCTCGAAGTGCGGGCGGCCGGCCAGCACCTTCTCCCACAGCTCCTGGATGGCGGCCCGTCCGACGGTGCGGCTGCCGGGCGGGTAGGCCAGCACGGCGTCCTCCTCGTAGAGCGCGGCGACGCCGGCCGCGTCGCCGGCGTTGGAGCGCTCGACGAACAGGCGGGTGATGTCCTCGGGCTGCATGGCCTTCTCGTATGTGGTCATGGTGCCAGCCTGCCGACTGCCGCATCAGAAGTCCAACAGATGGTTCTTATGTCCTCTACAATCTGAGGTTATGGAACTGAGGCAGCTGGAGTACTTCGTCGCGGTGGCCGAGGAGCGCAGTTTCACCCGTGCGGCCGAGCGGGTGCACATCAGCCAGTCGGGGGTCAGCGCCCAGATCCGGCAGCTCGAACGCGAGCTCGGCGCCGAGCTGTTCGACCGGTCGGCCCGGGTGGCCACGCTCACCGTCGCGGGCAAGGCGGCGCTCGAGCACGCCCGCGCCGCGCTGGCCGCCGCCGGCGCGGTGGGCCAGGCGGTCGGCGAGGTGACCGACCTCATCCGCGGCACGCTGACGGTCGGCATGGTGCTCGGCTGCACGATCACGCCCCTGTTCGACGCGCTGGCCGCCTTCCGCCGGGCCCATCCGGGCGTGGAGCTGTCCCTGCTGGAGGACAACTCCGACAAGCTGGTCGAGGGCGTCCGTGGCGGGGCGCTCGACCTGGCGCTCATCGGCGCCGCGAACGGCGTCCCCGAGGGCCTGGAGTCGTTGACGATCGTCAGCGAGCGGCTGGTGGCGGCCGTCCCGCCGGAGCACCCGCTGGCCGGGCGCAGGCGGATCGCCCTGCGCGACCTGGGCGAGCATGCGATCGTGTGCATGCCGCGCGGCACGGGGCTGCGGGCGGTGTTCGACGAGGCGTGCGCGGCCCAGGGGCTGCGGCCGCCGATCGCGCTGCAGGCCGGCGCCGCCGACGCCATCGCCGGCCTGGCCGTGCGCGGCCTCGGGGTGGCGATTCTCAGCGAGTCGATGGCCGCGCTCCACCGCGACCGGCTCACCGCGCTGCTCATCGACGACGTGCGCACGCCCGCCCTGCTCGCCCTGGTCTGGCGGGAGGGCGGCGGCCCGGCGGTGCGGGCGCTGCTGCCGCACGCCCGCCGCGCGTTCTCCGGCGGCCCCGACGGCGCTCCCGGCGATCGTCAGGATGTCCTTGACACGGCGCCTCGTCAAGGGAAGGCTGACAGCATGATGACACACAGACAGAGCATCCGGGAGACGGCGCCCGTCGAGCAGCTGGCGACGAGGTGTTCGTTCTGCGGCAAGCCGCACGAGGAGGCCAGGAAGGTCGTCGCCGGGCCCGGCGTCTACATCTGCGACGTCTGCATCGACCTGAGCCAGCAGATCGTCCAGGCCGAGCTCCGCAGGGAGGGCGAGCCCGCGCCGGCCGGCGACGGCGGGTCGCGCGTCCACTGGGGCCCCGCCCCTGACGACAAGTACGTGTCCGGCATGTCCGACGAGGACGTGCTGGCCTCCCTGCCCCGCCAGGCGCTCACCCTGGAGCAGGCCGAACGCGACCTGCGCGCCTGGGTGGGCATCCTGCGCGACCGCAACGTGACGTGGGCCAGGATTGGCGAGGCTCTCGGCATCACCCGCCAGGCGGCGTGGGACCGGTTCGCCGTCCACGTCGAATTGCGGTGACGGCCCCAAAACTGCAATCCACTTCATTTTTGCAGTAAAGTCCTGCCATGACCGAAGGGCTTCGCGAGCGCAAGAAGCGCAAGACCCGCCGGCACCTCTCCGACGTGGCGATCGGGCTGTTCGTCGAGCGCGGCTTCGACCAGGTCACGATCGCCGAGATCGCCGCGGCGGCGGAGGTGTCGGTGAACACGCTCTACAACTACTTCACCGCCAAGGAAGATCTCGTGCTGCCGCCCGAGGAGGCCTCGCCGCAGCGGCTCGCCGACATCGTGCGCGAGCGCGCGCCGGGCGTGTCGGCGGCGCGGGCGGTGCTGGCCCGCCTGCGCGAGGAGGTGCGCGGCCGGGAGCGCAGCCTGGGGCTGACGGCCGGGTTCGGCCAGGTACTGGAGATGATGCTGGCCGCTCCCACGCTGCGCGCGCGCCTGGAGGAGCTGGCCGGGCAGATGACCGACGCGCTCGCCGACGTGCTGGCCGAGGAGACGGGGGCCGAGCCGGGCGATCCGCTGCCGCGGGCCGTCGCCTGGCAGATCGGCGGCCTGCACTCGCTGGTGTACGCCGAGGTCGGCAGGCGGGTGGCCGCCGGGCAGGGGCCCGACGCCATCGCCGCGGCCGTGCTGGAGCTGCTGGACGTGACCGAGGGCCTGCTCGGCGAGCCCTTGCTGACCTATGCCGTACGGGAGGGCTGAGCGTTGTTCCGGGTGACCATCCGCGGGAAGTTCGACGGGATCGACGAGGAGGGGCGGGCCGCGGTGCTGGCGGCGCACGACATCGCGTTCACCGAGGCGGGCACGTTCACCCACGACGGCACCGTGTCGGCGTTCACCTTCCGCTGCCAGGTGCCCGCCGGGCCGGACGACGGTGAGCCCGAGGCCACCGGGCGGGCGGTCGCGGCGCTGGAGGCCTACGGGGTGCCGTACCAGGCGCTGCAGATCGCGGTGACGGACATGCGGGACATCAGGATCCGCCGCAAGGGTCGCCACTGATCCCACATCTGGGATATCGTCTCGAATATGGGACAGGATTTGGACGAGCGGCTGGCCGGGCGGCTCGCCGAGCTGCGGGTCGAGCGCGATTGGTCGCTCGACGAGCTGGCGCGGCGCGCCGGCATCAGCCGTTCGACGCTGTCCCGGCTGGAGCGCGGCGAGATCAGCCCCACCGCCGCCCTGCTCAACAAGCTCTGCGCGGTCTACGGACGCACGATGTCGCGCCTGCTGGCCGAGGTGGAGCCGGAGCCTGCACAGGTGGTGCGGGCGGCGGCCCAGGCGGTGTGGCGGGACGAGAGCTCGGGCTTCGAGCGACGCTCGGTCTCGCCGCCGCATCCGGGGCTGCGCGGCGAGGTCGTCGAGGGGCGGCTGCGGCCGGGCGCCGACATCGCCTACGACGAGCCGCCGGTTCCGGGGCTCGAGCAGCACGTCTGGGTGCTGGAGGGCGTCGTGGAGATCACCGCCGACGGCCGCGTCCACCGGCTGGAGGCGGGCGACTGCCTGCGCTTCCGCCTGTGGGGGCGGTCGCGGTTCCGCTGCCCGGGGCCCTCGCCGGTCCGTTACGCCCTGCTCGTCGTCCTGCCGTGAGGAGCCCTTTCGTGCACACCGTCACCCGCATGTCCCCGCAGGAGTTCGCCGGCAGCGTCGAGGAGCTGGGCGTGCTGCTGGCCGACGCCGTCGACGGCGGCGCCTCGGTCGGCTTCCTCAAGCCGTTCGGCCCGGAGGAGGCCGCGGCCTGGTGGCGGGGACAGGCGGCGGCGGTGGCCGAGGGCGGCATGGCGGTGTGGGCCTGCCGCGACGCCGGCGGCTTCCTGGCCGGCACGGTCAGCCTGGTGCTGGCCCGCAAGCCCAACTCGCGGCACCGGGCCGAGCTGGTCAAGCTGCTGGTCCACCGCCAGGCGCGCGGGCGCGGCCTGTCCCGCCTGCTGCTGGCCGCCGCCGAGGAGGGCGCCGTCGCGGCCGGGGCCGGCCTGCTGGTGCTCGACACCGAGACCGGCAGCGCCGCCGAGCACGTCTACCGCACCGGCGGCTGGACCCGCTACGGCGTCGTGCCTGGCTACGCCGGGGCCCCCGACGGCACCCTGCTCGACTGCAGCTTCTTCTACAAGCGCCTCACGGCCGGCGCGTGAGCCGGTCGGGGCCCCGGCGGGCGGCTCTCGGCGGGGGCCCGCCTAGAATGAGCTTCGGATCTTCATCGGGGGGTTGACGTGCCGTCCTGGGCAGAGCAGGCGATCTTCTGGCACGTCTACCCGCTGGGCTTCCTGGGCGCCGAGCGGGCCGCCGTGCCGCGGGTCACCCACCGGCTCGCGGGCCTGACGCCGTGGCTCGACCACGCCGCCGCGCTGGGCGCCGACGGGCTGCAGCTCGGCCCGATCTTCGCCGCCGAGACCCACGGCTACGACACCCTCGACCACTTCCGCATCGATCCGCGCCTGGGCGACGACGGCGACTTCGACGCGCTGGTGTCGGCCGCGCACGAGCGCGGGCTGCGGGTGCTCCTCGACGGCGTCTTCAACCACGTGGGCCAGGGCTTCCCGCGCTTCCAGCAGGCCCTGCGCGAGGGGCCGGGCTCGGCGGCCGCGCGCTGGTTCCGGCTGCGCTGGCCCGCCGGCGGCGGCGCTCCGGCGCACGACGACTTCGAGGGGCACCAGTCGCTGGTCGCGCTCGACCACGCCGAGCCGGCCGTCGCCGAGCACGTCGCGGCGGTGATGGCCCACTGGCTCGACCGCGGCGCCGACGGCTGGCGGCTGGACGCCGCCTACGCCGTGCCGCCGCAGTTCTGGGCGCGGGTGCTGCCCGAGGTGCGCCGCGGGCGGCCGGAGGCGTACGTGGTGGGGGAGGTCATCCACGGCGACTACGCCGCGTTCGTGGCCGAGACCGGCGTGGACGCGGTCACCCAGTACGAGCTGTGGAAGGCGATCTGGAGCTCGCTCAACGACCGCAACGCCTTCGAGCTGGCCTGGGCGCTCAAGCGCCACACCGCCTTCGCCGAGTCCTTCGTGCCGATGACGTTCGTCGGCAACCACGACGTCACCCGCCTGGCCAGCCGCCTGGCCGACGAGCGCCACCTGCCGCACGCCCTGGCCGTGCTGATGACGGTCGCCGGCACGCCCTCGCTGTACGCCGGCGACGAGTACGCCCTGCGCGGCGTCAAGGAGGAGCGCGAGGGCGGCGACGACGCCGTGCGCCCGGCCTTCCCCGGCTCCCCGCTGGAGATGCCGCCGGCCGGTCTGCCGGTGCTCGGCCTGCACCGGCGGCTCGTGGCGCTGCGCCGCCGGCACCGGTGGCTGGCCCGCGCGCACACCACCGACCTGGTCCTGTCCAACCAGCTCTACGCCTACGAGAGCCGCTCCGGCGGCCACGCGCTGGCCGTCGCGCTGAGCACCTCCGACGAGCCGTCGCAGGTCAGCCTGCCCTTCTCCGGGAGCCTGGCCGCCGGCGACGGCGTCCTGGACGGCTCGTCGCTGACCCTGCCCCCGCACGGCTGGGCCGTCGTCGAGCCCTGAACAGGGCGACCTACCTGTAATCACTACGAACAGTAGCGTTGTGGCAACGTTCCGCTACAACTTCCTCGGGGCATCACTATCGCGACAAAGCCGACGCGCTCGCCGACAGGGCGAGGCAGCCTGCCGAAGCGGGCCCGTCGTGCGTCCCCCGCGAGAGGAATGCCTTCTCATGCCCATGACCCGGCTCCCCCCTGTCCTGTGCGCCGCCGCGCTGGCGGCCGCCACCCTCACCGTCCCCGCGCAGGCGGCCGGCCCCACCACGGACGCCGCCGCCTGCATCCGGCACCTGGCCAGGAACCACACCTACAAGGACGGCTCCCGCACCTACACCACCGACGGCGCCGGACGGCCCGCGCGGGCCCTGGCCCCGCAACTGGCCAGCAAGGCGGCCGCGCGCAGCGGGTGCGAGGCCACCGTCGGCAACTGGGGCGGCAGCGGCGACTGGCAGGGCGGCCATCTCATCGCCTCCTCCTTCTCCGGCGCCAGCCTGCGCTACAACCTGGTCCCCATGCGCGGCCGGCAGATCAACCAGGGCCTGATGCTGCGCGTCGAGAACGGCGCCCGCGCCTGCCTGGAGGCCAAGGGCGGCGCGGTGGCCGACTACCGCGTCGAGGTGCACTATCCCGACGGCACGACGGTGATCCCCGACCGCATCCACGTCTCCATGTCGGCGACGATCTCCGGGGTGTCCCGGCGGGTCACGGTGACCTTCCCGAACGCCACCCTGTCGGCCCGTGAGCTGGACTCCTGGCACACGAAGATCACCAACGCGTTCCGGACGGCGCACTGCATGAGCGCCTCTGACAAGGCGTAGCCACCGGTGTTGTGGGAACCCTGCATGCGGGATCGACCCGTTCTGGTGTGGGATCGTCCTCATGACGAACGCAGGAAGACGGCGGCGGTTCCCCACCGGTGACCTGGCCAGGATCGCGGTGTTCGCCGCGCTGATCGCGGTGCTGGGCGCGCCGGGCGCGGTCAATGTCCTCGGCAACGCGGTGCCGATCACTCTCCAGACGCTCGGCGTCATGCTGGCCGGGGCCATCCTCGGCAGCCGGCGGGGGGCGCTGGCGGTGGTCGTGCTGCTGGTGCTGGTCGCGGCCGGGCTGCCGCTGCTGGCGGGCGGGCGCGGCGGGTTCGGCGTGTTCACCGCCGCCTCCGCCGGGTTCCTGCTCGGCTGGGTCCCGGGGGCCGCGGTCACCGGGCTGCTGGTGGAGCGGGCAGGCCGGACGCCGAGCGTGCTGCGGCTGCTGGTGGCGTGCGCGGTGGGCGGGATCGGAGTGGTCTACCTGGTCGGCGTGCCGGTGCAGGCGCTGGTCACCGGGCTGCCGCTGACCAAGGCGCTGGCGCTCAGCGCGGTGTTCCTGCCGGGCGACGCGCTCAAGGCGGTGGTGGCCGCCCTGGTGGCCAGGGGCACGCAGCGCGCCTATCCCGACGCCGTTCCGGCCGTCCACCGCGAACGGGTGCGCTGATGCCGGTCGCCGAGCACGTCCTGCGGCACGCCGCCGACAGTCCGTCCCAGGTCGCGCTGCGCGGTCCGGGCGGCTCGCTGACCTACGGTGAGCTGGCCGGGCGCGTCCAGGGCGGGGCGCGGCATCTGCGCGGGCGCGGCGCGCTGGCCGCCATCGCCCTGCATGACCCGGTCGAGCTGCTGATCGCGGTGCTGGCGGCCGATCTGGCGGGGGTGACGCCGCTGGTCGGCGATCCGGCCTGGAGCGCGGAGCGTTGGGCGCGCGTGGCCGGGTCGGCCGGCGCGGACCTGCGGGTCGAGGAGCCGCTGCCGGCCGTGCCGGGCGCGCCGCTCGTGCCCGAGCCCCGTCCCGGCGACCAGGCGTGGGCGTGCTTCACCTCCGGCAGCACGGGCCGGCCGCGCGCGGTCGCGCGCACCCGCGCGTCCTGGACGCGGTCCTTCCCGCACCTGACCGAGCTGACCGGCATCGGCCCGGCCGACGTCGTCCTGGTGCCCGGCCCGCTGGTCTCCTCCCTGTACGCCTTCGCCGCCGTGCACACGCTGGCCGTGGGCGCGACGGCCGTGGTGCCGGGCGGGCGGCCCACGGCGGCGTCGCTGCGCGCGGCGACGGCGATCCACCTGGTGCCCCACCGGCTGCCCGAGGTGCTGGAGCAGGCCCCCCGCCTGCGGACGGCCGTCGTCGGCGGCGCGGCGCTGAGCGGGCAGGCCCGGGAGCTGGCCGGGCGGGCGGGGGTGCGGGTGATGTCCTACTACGGCGCGACCGAGCTGTCGTTCGTGGCCTTCGACGCCGACGGGGGCGGGTTGCGCGCCTTTCCCGAGGTCGAGATCGAGGTCAGGGCCGAGCCGGGGCGGGCGCTGGGCGAGGTGTGGGCGCGCTCGCCGTGGCTGGCCGAAGGCTATCTGGGCGGCGCGCGGGGTCCGCTGCGCCGCGACGGCGCGGGCTGGATGACGGTCGGCGACCTGGCCGAGCCGTACCGGGCCGGGCAGGTGCTGCGGGTGCGCGGGCGCGGCGACGGCGCGATCCAGACCGGCGGCGCGACCGTGGTGCCCGAGGACGTCGAGGCGGTGTTGCGGAACGTGCCGGGGGTGGGGGACATCGTGGTGATCGGGTCGCCGCACCCGTCGCTCGGCTCGGTGGTGACCGCGGTGGTCGAGGGGGCCTCGCCGCCGCCGCGCGCGCTGCTGGAGGCCGTCGCGCGCAGCGGGCTGGACTCGGCGCAGCGGCCCCGGCGCTGGTACGCCGTCCCCGTGCTGCCGCGTACCGGGTCGGGCAAGCCGGCGCGCGGGCTGGTGGCCGACCGGCTGGCCGGCGGCGACCCCGAGCTGCGGCGGCTGGTCTGACGTGGGCGGACGACCCGTCGTCGTGGCGGCCCGCCGTACGCCGATCGGCACGGCCGGGCACGCCTTCAAGGACGTGACCGTCGACCGGCTGGCCGCCCCCGTGATCGAGGCGGTGGCCGCCGAGGCCGGTCGGCCGGTGGAGGACGTGGTGCTCGGCAACTGCATGGGCCCCGGCGGGAACGTGGCCCGGGTCTCGGCGCTGGCCGCCGGGCTCGGGCACGGCGTGCCCGGCCTGACCGTCGACCGGCAGTGCGGCAGCGGGCTGGCCGCGATCCTGGTGGCCGGGCAGGCGGTGGCCGCGGGGGAGATGGACCTGGTGATCGCCGGGGGAGCCGAGAGCGCCTCGACCGCGCCGCTGCGCACGCCGCGGGGCGCGGACCGTCCCTACGACCGGGCGCCCTTCGCCCCCGAGGGCCATCCCGACCCCGACATGGGCCCGGCCGCCGAAGCCCTGGCCGGCGCGTACGGCATCAGCCGCGACCGCCAGGACGACTACGCCCGCCTCAGCCACGCCAAGGCGCTGGCCGCCCGCGCGGCGGGCGCCTTCGACCAGGAGATCGTGCCGGTCGGCGGCCGGGCGGAGGACCAGCGTCCCAGGGCGTTGCGGGCGGCGTCGCTGGCCCGGTTGCCCGCGGCGTTCGTGCCGGGCGGTACAGTGACCGCCGGTAATTCCTCCCCGGTCAGCGACGGCGCGGCCGCCGTGGCGCTGGCCCCCGAGCGGGCCGGCCTGCCGGGGTTGCGGCTGTTGGCCGGGTCCGTCATCGGCTGCGATCCGGCACTGCCCGGGTGGGGGCCGGTGCCCGCGGTCCGCCGGGTGCTGGCACGTGCGGGGGTGGACATGGGACGGGTGGCCGCGGTGGAGATCGTGGAGGCGTTCGCGGCGCAGGTGCTGGCCGTCACCGACGCGCTCGGCCTCGACCCGCTGGAGGCCGACCGCGAGCGGGTGTGCGCCGGCGGCGGCGCGCTGGCGCTCGGCCATCCGTGGGGCGCGACCGGCGCGGTGGTGGTGACCAGGCTCTTCTCCAGGCTGGTGCGGGCCGGGGCGCCCGCGGGCACACTCGGGCTGGCGGCCGCGGCGGTGGGCGGCGGGCTGGGCGTGGCCGCGCTGTTCGAGGTGGTCGCGTGATCGAGTTCGCCGACGTGCACGTCCGGCTGGGCGCCCGCGACGTGCTGCGCGGCATCACCGCGAGCCTGACCGAGCGCCGGGTGGGCGTGGTCGGCGCGAACGGCTCGGGCAAGAGCACGCTGGCCCGGCTGATCAACGGCCTGGCGGTGCCCACCTCGGGCGAGGTCACCGTGCTCGGCCTGGACACCCGCCGTCAGGCGGCGCGGATCAGGCGGCGGGTGGGGTTCCTGTTCACCGACCCCGACGCGCAGATCGTCATGCCGACCGTGGCCGAGGACGTCGCCTTCTCCCTGCGCCGCAAGGGCCTGCCGCGCGAGGAGGTCGAGCGCCGGGTGCACGAGGTGCTGGCCCGGCACGGCCTGGACGGACACGCCGACCATCCCGCCCACCACCTGTCCGGCGGCCAGAAGCAGTTGCTGGCCCTGTGCGCGGTCATGGTGCTCGAACCCGACATCCTGGTCATGGACGAGCCCACGACGCTGCTCGACCTGCGCCATTCGCGGCAGGTGGCCACGTTGTTGCGGGAGATGCCGCAGCAGGTGGTGGCGGTGACGCACGACCTGCCGCTGCTGGCCGGGTTCGACCGGGTGCTGGTGCTGGACGAGGGCCGGGTGGTCGCCGACGGCCCGCCGGCCGAGGCGATCGGCCACTACACCAGGCTGATGGCGTGAACGGGCTCACCGGGGCGTACGTGCCGGGCGGCTCGTGGCTGCACCGGCTGCCGCCGGGGGTCAAGCTGGCGGGGCTGGCGGTGTCCTGCACGGTGCTGGTGCTGTTGCGGCCGCCGCTGGCGCTGGCGGGGGCGGCGCTCGTGGTGGCGGCGTCGTACGCGTCGGCGCGGGTGGGGGGACGGGCGGCGTGGGCGCAGGTGCGGCCGGTGCGCTGGTTCGCGGTCATGCTGTTCGTGCTGCAACTGGTGTTCGCGGACCTGGACGCGGCGGTGTCCTCGACGTTGCGGGTGGTGCTGGCCGTGGCGCTGGCGGGGCTGGTGACGCTCACCACGCGGACGGCCGACATGCTGGCGGCGCTGGAGCGCGTGCTGTCGCCGGTCAGGTTGGTGGGGCTGGACCCGTTCCGGCTGTCGTTGCTGCTCTCGCTCACCGTGCGCAGCGTGCCGGTGGTGGCGTCGCTGGCGGTGCGGATCAGGGAGGCGCAGCGGGCGCGGGGGGTCGAGCGCAGCGTGCGGGCCTTCGCGGTGCCGCTGGTGGTGGGCGCCCTGCGGCATGCGGACGCGCTGGGCGAGGCGTTGTCGGCCCGCGGGCTCGACGACTGACCCCCACTTCATCACAAAGCGGACATAAGGCAGTTACAACTTACACCTCCACTTTTGGCCAAATATAGTCTTCTTGCGTAAATAAACGACAAAACGGACGTCGATCGTTCGTTGCGCAAGGAGTCCTTCCCCCGTGCTGCCCACCAGAGCGCTGCTCGCCGCCTGCCTGCTGGCCCCCCTTCCCGTCGTCCTGCAGGGGACGGCGCACGCGGCCGCGTACTGCTCGATTCCCGACACGCCCGCCCTCACCGCCCAGGAGTCGGGGCCGCGCGAGGGCTACCTGGCCGGATCGGGCAGCGACGCCTTCGTGGACTGGGTCTACCCCAGCCCGCGCCCGGCGGCCAAGGAGCCGACGGCGGCCCAGCGCCGCGACTACGCCGGCTTCCCCAACCTCACCGCGATCGACGTGGTCAGGCCCGACGGCACGCCCGGCCAGAAGCTGATCGCCACCTGGTCCACCAACGTGGACGCGGTCATGGCCCAGACCAGCGGCATGGCCGTCTCCGACGACGGCGGCCTGACCTTCGGCCCGGCGCGCAGCACGCCGCTGCGCGAGGCGCCGGTGCAGTTGCACGACGGCCGCCTGTTCGGCACCGCCTACTACCTGTCGAAGGTCGACGCCCACACCAACGAGCTGGACGTGCACACCTCCACCGACCTCGGCCAGACCTGGGACACCGCCAAGGCCACCTTCACCAGCCCGGACGAGCTGGTCGGCGGCGGCGTGGCGCACGGCGTGCCGATCCAGCTGGCCGACGGGACCGTCCTGGTGACCGTCTACGCCCGCTACACCGCCACCGGCGGCAAGAACCAGGCCGAGCTGTACGCCAGCGCCGACGGCGGCCGGACCTTCGCCCGCCGCGGCGTCATCGCCCGCCCGGCCGGCGAGGCGACGTACAACGAGACGGCCGTCGAGCAGACCGCCGACGGCAGCCTGCTGGCGGTCCTGCGCAAGGACGGCGGCACCTACTCCACGCTGGCCTGGAGCCGTTCCACCGACGAGGGCCGCACCTGGTCGGCGGTGCGCGACCTGCAGCTGTCCGGCCAGAGCTGCACGGTGCGCGGCGTGGCCCCGCGCCTGCTGCTCATGCCCAACGGCGTGCTGGTGCTCAGCGCCGGCCGCCCGGACGACTGGCTGGCGATCTCTCCCGACGGCCGCGGCGACTCCTGGACGCAGCAGCGCGTGACCTACCACAACCGCGACGGCGTCTACGACACGCACGGCTCGTCCGGGTACACGGCGCTGGCCGCCGTCGGCGCCAACCGGCTGGTCCAGCTGTTCGACAACTGCAAGCTGCCCGGCGTCAAGGCCGACGGCACGCTGAACGAGACCGCCTGCCCGGCGAGCGGCAGGTTCGAGAACGGCGGCTGGTACGCCGTCAAGCGCCGCCACCTGGACGTCCTGGCACCCGGCGCGGGCCGGATCGACCTGGCCGCCAAGCAGCGCGCCGGCGAGCTGACCGTCGAGACCAACATGACCTGGGCCGACGCCCGGCGGCCGCGGGTGCGCCCCGACGGCGCCTTCGACGGCAGCACCGCGTACTGGTCCAGCGCCGTCTCCCAGGGCCCCGGCGAGTACGTCCTGCACCTGGACCGCGAGCAGACCTTCAACCGGATCGGCCTCAGCCTGCGCCCGGGGCACCCGGCCTCGGCCGGCGTCTACGTCTCCAAAGACGGCGCGGACTGGGGCCGCCCGGTGGCCGCGGTCACCGGCCGCACCGACTACGCGCTGCGCCACCAGCCGGTGAACGCCACCGGCCGGCACGTCAAGATCGTCGTCGAGGCCACGCCGGACTGCGACGCCGAGATCGGCCCGAGCTGCGCGATGCTCAACGAGGTCGAGCTCTACTCCACGACCGACACCTTCGACAACGACCCGATCTGGCTGCGCCCGCGCGGCTACCAGAGCCTGTCGGCGGCGTGGGTGTCGCCGTACGAGGTGGGCGCCGACCGGGCGCTGACGTTGTCCGACAAGTCCACCACCTTGATGGCCAAGGCGGCCCGCACCACGACCGCGAGCGCACGCAAGACCCTGGAGTTCCGCTACAAGCCGGTCAGCGTGACCAACTCCTTCCTGTTCACGGTGACCAGCGGGACGACGTCGGCCTACCACCTGAGCATCAGCAGGGCCGGCGCGGTCAGCCGCTACGACGCCGCCGCCAAGAAGTGGACGACCCTGGCCCCCGCCGGGACGGTCGGCGAAGGCTGGACCAGGATCCGCCTGGAGGCCACCACCTCCTCCGCCACCCTGTACGCCGGTGACCGGCAGCTCGCCACGTTGCCCCGCACGGCCGCCGTGACCTCGATGGACGGCTACGCCTTCAGCAGCGCGGGCACCGCTCCGGCCGGCGACGAGGCGCTGTTCGACGACGTGCGGTTCGAGGACCGCTGACCTCGCGCGGCGGCGCGGGAGCGTGCCCGCGCCGCCACCTTGGCCTGCCTTGCGCCGCCTCGACGGGCCGTGCCTATGATCGCGCCATGCCTCCCCTGACGCTTCCCCGCCAGCACGCCCGCACGGCTCGCTTCACCTACGGCGTCCCGCGGAACTTCACGATCTCCCCGGACGGCGCGCGGGTGATCTTCCTGCGGTCGTCGTCGGGCGAGGACCCGGTGCACCGGCTGTGGTCGTTCACCGTGGCGACGGGGGAGGAGCGCCTGCTGGCCGAGCCGGGCGCGCCCGTGCCCGGCGAGCGGCTGTCGGAGGCCGAGCGCGCCCGCCGGGAGCGCACCCGTGAGCACGCCCGCGGCATCGTGGACTACGCCACCGACGCGGCCGTGACCAAGGCCGTCTACGCGGCCGACGGCGCGCTGCACACCGTCGACCTGCTGACCGGCGAGGTGACCGCGCTCGGCCTGACCGGCTCCGACCCGCGGCTGGACCCCACCGGCGAGCACGTCGCGTTCGTCTCCGGCGGGGCGCTGCACGTCGGGGAGCGGCCGCTGCTGGTCCCCGACGGCACCGACGTGACGTGGGGGCTGCCCGAGCACGTGGCGGGCGAGTCGATGGGCCGTCACCGCGGCTACTGGTGGGCGCCCGACGGCACCCGGCTGCTGGCCGCCCGGGTGGACAACGCCGCGGTGCAGAAGTGGTGCCTGGCCGAGCCGGCCGAGCCGGGCCGGCCGCCGCGGACCATGGCCTACCCGCCGGCCGGCACGGCCAACGCCGACGTGTCGTTGTGGCTGGTCACGCTGGAGGGCCGGCGCACCCGGGTGGTGTGGGACCGCGCGGCCTTCGAGTACGTGGCGGCGGTGTCGTGGACCGTCCAGGGCCTGCTGGTGCTGGTGCAGAGCCGCGACCAGCGCACGACCCGCGTCCTGGAGGTCGATCCGGCCACCGGGGCGACCACGCCGGTGCGCGAGGACACCGACGACGCCTGGCTGGAGCTGGTGCCCGGCGTGCCGTCGCGCACGGCCGCGGGCGAGCTGGTCTGGACGGTCGACCGCGACGACACCCGGCGCCTGATGGTGGGCCGGGACGTGGTGACCCCGCCGGGCCTGCAGGTGCTGGCGGTGCTGGCCGTCGACGGCGACACCGTGCTCCTCCACTGCTGCGAGGAGCCCACCGAACGGCACCTGTGGACCTGGTCCAGGGCCGAGGGCCTGGTCAGGGTGACCGCCGAGCCCGGCGTGCACACCGGCACACGCGCGGGCGGGGCGACGGTCGTGGTGCGCCGCTCCCTGGAGGAGCACGGGGTGCGGGTGAGCGTGGGCGGCCGGACGATCGCCTCCCACGGGGCGGTCCCGGTGCTGCGGCCGCGGGTGGAGCTGGTGTCGCTGGGCAAGCGCGACCTGCGCACGGCGGTCCTGTTCCCCTCGGGGCACGTGCCGGGGTCGGGGCGGTTGCCGGTGTTGTTGTCGCCTTATGGGGGGCCGATGGGGGCGCGGGTGCTGCGTGGCCTGGACGGCTTCGCGATCGAGCAGTGGTTCGCCGAGCAGGGCTTCGCCGTGCTGGTGACCGACGGCCGGGGCACGCCGGGCCGGGGGCCGGCCTGGGAGCGGGCGGTCCGGTTCGACAAGCTGAGCGCCGCGCTGGAGGACCAGGCCGACGCGCTGCAGGCCGCCGCCGCCCGCCATCCCGACCTGGACCTGGGCCGGGTGGCGATCCGCGGCTGGTCCTACGGCGGTTACCTGTCGGCGGCGGCGGTGCTGCGTCATCCCGGCGTCTTCCACGTGGCCGTGGCGGGCGCCCCGGTGACCGATCCGCGCCTGTACGACACCCATTGGCAGGAGCGCTACCTGGGTCACCCCGACGAGCATCCCGAGGCCTACGACCGCTGCTCGCTGCTGGCCGACGCGCCCGGTCTGAGCCGTCCGCTGATGCTGGTGCACGGCCTGGCCGACGACAACGTCTTCGCCGCCCACACGCTGCGCCTGTCGGCGGCGCTGCTGGCCGCGGGCCGTCCGCACACGGTGCTGCCGCTGAGCGGCGTGACGCACATGGCCCCCCAGGAGGACGTGGCCGAGAACCTGCTGCTGCTGGAGCTGGACTTCATCCGCCACCACCTATCTCAGGTTTGACTTATATAAGCCGATCCTGAAACACTGAGGTCGTGCACGCGTTCGACGTCCTCGGGGATCCGGTCCGCCGCCGGATCCTGGAGCTGCTGGCCGGCGGCGAGCAGAGCTCCGGCGAGGTCACCGCAGTCATCCAGCGAGAGTTCGGCGTCTCACAGCCGGCGGTCTCCCAGCACCTGAAGGTGCTGCGCGACAACGGGTTCGCCAGCGTGCGGGCCGAGGGCACGCGACGGCTCTACGCCGTGGAGCCCGCGCCGCTGCGGGAGGTCGACCTCTGGCTCGACCGTTTCCGCGGCTTCTGGGACCAGCGCCTCGACGCGCTGGCCACCGAGCTGGCGCGGGGCAGAAGAAAGAAGCACGATGGACAGCCTTGACGAGATATCCCGGATCAGGCGCGAGCTGACGGACGGCGAGCGCAAGACCGTGACCCTGACCCGCCACTACGACGCGGAGGTGGCGGACGTCTGGGACGCCTGCACCGACGCTGAGCGCATAGCCCGCTGGTTCATGCCGGTCTCCGGCGACCTGCGGCTGGGGGGCACGTACCAGCTGGAGGGCAACGCGGGCGGGGAGATCCTGGCCTGCGAGCCGCCCTCCTACCTCAGAGTGAGCTGGCTGTTCGGGCCCGACCCCGGTTTTTCCGAGGTCGAGGTGCGCCTGTCGGCCGAGGGCGAGGGCACCAGGTTCGAGCTGCGCCACACCGCCGAGGTGCCGCCGGAGATGTGGGGCCGGTTCGGGCCCGGGGCGGTCGGCGTGGGCTGGGACCTCGGGCTCCTGGGCCTGCGGCTGCATCTTTCCGGGCTGCCGATGCCCGACAAGGCCGGCTTCGAGCTGACCGCCGACGGCCGCCGTTACATCACGGCCAGCAGCCGGGCGTGGGGCGCGGCCTTCGCGGCGGCCGGGGCGCCGCCCGAGGCCGCCGCCGCCGCGGTCGCGGCCACCACGGCCTTCTACCTACCGACGGAGGACCAGTCATGAGCCAGAAGACCACCACGTTCCTGATGTTCCAGAACCGCGACGCCGAGGAGGCGATGAACTTCTACGTCTCGCTGTTCGAGGACTCCAAGGTGGTGGCCGTCTCCCACTACGGCCCGGAGGGGCCGGGGCCCGAGGGCACCGTCATGCACGCCACGTTCACCCTGGCCGGCCAGGAGTACATGTGCATCGACAGCAGTGAGCGGCACGCGTTCGGCTTCACCCCCTCGATGTCGATCTGGGTCGCGTGCGAGACCGAGGAGGAGATCGACCGGCTCTACGCGGCGCTGGCGGAGGGCGGCCGGCCGCTGATGCCGATCGGCTCGTACGGCTTCAGCACCAGGTTCGGCTGGGTCAACGACCGGTTCGGCGTCTCCTGGCAGCTGAACCTGGCCTGAGGGCCGCTCCCGGCGGAGGTCAGGCCAGGCTCTGGCCTCCGTCGAGGGTGAGCACGGTGCCGGTCGCGAAGTTGTTGGCCATGAGGAACAGCGCGGCCGAGGCCGCCTCCTGCGCGGTGCCGAACCGGCCGAGCGGCGTGTTCCGGCCGGCCGCGGCGACCGCCTCCGCGCCGTCGAGGCCGAGGCTGCCGCGCGAGAGCGGCGTGTCCACGATGCCGTACCTGACGGCGTTGACCCGCAGCCGCATCGGGGCGAGCTCGACGGCCAGGGTCCTGGTGAGCCCTTCGACGGCGCCGAGGATCGCGATGGCGGCGGCCGCGCCGGGGACGGGCCGCTGGAGGTAGAGGCCGGAGCTGAAGGTGACCGAGCCGCCGGGGGGCATGACGCGGGCGGCGGCGCGGGCGGCGGCGTAGGCCCCCCAGAACCGGCCGTCCACGGCCTGGCGGAGCCGGTCGACGGGGGTGTCCAGGAACGGGCCGCCGGCCAGGCCGCCCGCGGTGACCAGCAGGTGATCGACGGAGCCGCCGGCCTCGTCCAGCACGCGCGCCAGGTCGTGTTCGTCGGTGCCGTCACCGGCGATGCCCGTCACGGTGGCGCCGGGGGTGCGCACCTGCTCCACGGCCGCGGCCAGGCGGTCGCGGTCGCGGGCCACCAGCGTCACGCGCGCCCCGGCGGAGGCCAGCAGCGCGCCGGCCGCGAGCCCGATGCCGGAGCTGCCGCCGACGACCACGACGGTACGGCCGGCCAGCGCGGCGGGCAGGGGCAGGCTCACCGGGACGGGGGCAAGGGTGTTCACGGTCATGATCGCTCCTCAGAAATAAACCAGACAGTTGGTTTACGAGAACCCTGGCGTGCCTCCGCCGAAATGTCAACCGGATGGTTTAATTGCCGCCATGAGCTATGACGCGGAGGCGACCAGGCGGCGCATCCTGGCGGCCGCCACGGCCGAGTACGCCGAGCACGGCCTGGCCGGTGCCAGGATCGATCGCATCGCGACCGCCGCCCAGGCCAACAAGCAGGCCATCTACCTCTACTTCGGCGGCAAGGAGAAGTTGTTCGGCACGGTGGTGCGCAACAAGCTCGACGAGATCTGCCACGCGGTGAGCCTGGACCCGCGCACCCTTCCCGAGGCCGTCGGCGTGCTGTTCGACTGGTATCAGGAGCATCCGGAGCTGGTGCGGCTGCTGATGTGGGAGGCGCTGGAGGTCGGCGAGGCGCCGGTCGAGGGGGAACGCGAGCGCAGGGAGTCCTACGTCGAGCACGTCGAGGGCCTGGCGGCGGCCGGCATGCGCGACCGCGCGACGGCCCAGGACTGGCTGTTCACCGTGCTGGGCCTGGTGGCCTGGAACTTCGCCGCCCCGCAGATGCGCCGGCTCATCCTCGACGAGCCCGACCCGGGCCGGGCGCTGGCCCGTCGCCGCGCGGCGGTCGTGGCGGCGGCGCGAGCCCTGGCGGCGGCGCACGTGCCGGCCGACGCCGTCTGAGGGCTGCGGCGAGTAGGGTGAGTAAGTGTTCACCCACCCTCTCGCGAAGGGCACGACATGAGGCTCGTCATCTTCGGCGCGACCGGCCGCACGGGGCTGGAGCTCGTCCGGCAGGCGCTCGGCCTGGGGCACGAGGTCACCGCCGTGGTCCGCGACGCCGCCCGGCTGCCGGACGGGCTGCGCGACCGCGTCGAGACCGTGACCGCCGACCTGGCCGACCCCGGGGCCGTCGCTTCGGCGATCAAGGGCGGGGACGCCGTCCTGATCGCGCTCGGCCCGCGCGGGCGCGGCCCGACCACCGTGCACACGACCGCCATGCGCTCGATCCTCCAGGCGATGGCGCGGGGCCCGGCGCGGCGGGTGCTGCTGGTGAGCGCCGCGGGCATGGTCGCCGACGCCGGCGACGGCCTGTTCACCCGGTACGTGCTCAAGCCCCTCCTCCTGCGGCCGCTGCTGAAGAACTCCTACACAGACCTGGCCGAGTCCGAGCGCCTGCTGCGCGCCTCGGGCCTGGACTGGACGATCGTGCGCCCCTCCCGGCTGCTCGACGGCGGCCCCACCGGCCGCTACCGCACGGCCCTGGACCTCAACCTGCGCGGCGGCCGTTCCACCACCCGCGCCGACCTGGCCGAATGCATGCTGAAGCTGGCCGCCGACCCGGCCTCGGCGGGGCACGTCGTCTCGGTGGCCACCTAGACGATCGAGGAGAGGAAGTCGTCGAGCAGGGCGATCTGGACGTCCTCGGGGAAGCGGCCGGGGTCAAACAACGCCTGGACGACGAGCCCGTGCGTGAAGGCCACCGCGCCGGCCGCGAGCCGTTCCGGGTCGGCCGCCGGGGACAGTTCGCCGAGGTCGCGGGCGGTCTCCAGGTGCGCGCGCAGCGCCGAGCGCAGGCGGGTGTAGCGGGCGGCCTGGCCGGCGCCGAGGTCGTCGTCGGCCAGGGCCAGGTCCCAGGAGCTGACCCAGATGCGGTTGCGGGCGACGTCGGCGGGGCCCAGCGGCAGGATGTCGAGCAGCGCGGCCCTGAGCGCGGCCAGGCCGGCGGCCGGGGGCTCGCGGCGGGGACGGGCGGCCGTGCGCTTCTCCAGCAGGTCGAGCGCGTGCCCGACCAGGGCCCGCTTGGTGGGGAAGTAGTGCATGAGCAGGCCGGTCGACACGCCCATGGCGGCGGCGACGGCGCGCAGCGTCAGCCCGCCGAACCCCTTGTCGGCCAGCACCTGCCAGACCGCCTGCGAGACGTCGTCGCGGCGGGCTTCACGGTCTCCTGCGGCGGGCGGCATGCTGCTACCTTACATACCGAACGCTCGTTACGTACCTTGGGACGGTGTCCGTGTTCGCTCTTCCGCTCGGCGACGAGGCCGAGCTGCGCCCGCTGGAGCCCTGGCGGGCCCAGGAGTTCCTGGATCACATCGACCGCGCCCGCCCCCTGGTCGACCCGTGGATCCCGTGGGCCGCGCGCAGCACCGACCTGGCCTCGGCCACGGCCGTCCTGCAGCGCTACGCCGACGACCAGGCGGCCGACGGCGCCCGCATCTACGGGATCTGGCTGGCCGGCACGCTGGTCGGCGGCGTGATGTTCACCCGGTTCGAGGCAGTTTCGGGGGTGTGCGAGATCGGCTGCTGGCTGGAGCCGGCCGGCCAGGGCTGGGGGCTGGTGACCCGCGCCTGCCGGCTGCTGATCGACTGGGCGTTCGCCGAGCGCGGCATGGCGCGCGTGGAGTGGTGGGTCTCGCCGGGCAACACGCGCAGCATCGAGGTCGCGCGCCGGCTCGGCATGACCCGCGACGGCGTGCTGCGCAGGCGTTTCCCCCACCGGGGCGAACGGCACGACAGCGAGGTCTGGTCGCTGCTGGCCGACGAGGCGCCCGCCGGCGGCGTCAAGGCCGAGCTCGACCGGCTGATGGCGGCCTTCCTGGACGCCTTCACCAACACCGGCGGGCGCCGCCCGGACGTCGGCGCCGTCCGGGAGCTGTTCGTGCCGCAGGCAGTGATCGTCAACAACACCGGGCCGGAGCCTGTGGTGCACGACCTGGACGGTTTCGTCGAGCCCCGGCAGCGGATGCTGACCGACGGGACGCTGACGGAGTTCCGCGAGTGGGAGGTCGCCGAGCGCACCGAGATCTTCGGCTCGGTCGCCCAGCGGTTCAGCGACTACCGCAAGTCCGGCGTCCGGGACGGCGTGGAGTTCACGGGGGCGGGCCGCAAGACCACCCAGTTCGTCCGGACGCCCGCCGGGTGGCGGATGAGCTCGATGGCCTGGGACGACGAGTAGCTGCCGGTTCAGGCGGTCACCTTGTCCAGGAAGGCCCGCACGTTGGCATGCGTGCGGGCGGCCTTCTCGGCCGGCGTCAGCGACTCCTCCACCACGCCGGCGCCCGCGGCCTCCTTCTTGCCGCGCAGGTAGAGGGGGCAGGCCAGGTCGGCGCACAGGTACTGCCCGACGGTGTTGCCCTGGCGGCCGGCCTCGCCGGTGCGGCGGGCGGTCATGAGGGCGACGCCGCCGCTGGTGTGCGTGGTCAGGCAGAAGGAGCACATGCTGCGCGAGGTGAAGGAGCGCGAGCCGCCGGAGGTGACCCGCAGGGCGACGCCGACCAGGCAGCCGTCGGCCTCGGCCACCAGGTAGGCGCGCTCGGGGGCGCCGGGATCGCGCCAGCCGAGGAAGTCGAGGTCGTCCCAGGGCAGGTCGGCCAGGTCCTTGGGCAGGCCGGCGCGTTTGGCCTCGCCTTTGGAGCAGTTGATGAACGACGTGCGGATGTCGTGTTCGGTCAGGGGTCTCATGAGTGTGGAGGCTAGCTTTTCTTAACGGTAGTATGCAAATACTTAAAAGCTGTAAGAAAGGGTGCTGCCGTGGCCCGAGCGGGAGTGACCGTCGACCGCCTGACCAGGGCGGCCGCCGACCTGGCCGACGAGGTCGGCTTCCAGAACGTGACCGTCTCCGCGCTCGCCCGCGGCTTCGGCGTCAAGCCCGCGGCCCTGTACGCGCACGTCAAGGACATCCAGGAGCTGCGGGTCAGGGTGGCCGAGCTGGCCCTGGGCGAGATGGCCGACCGGGCCGCCGCCGCGCTGGCCGGCCGGTCGGGCAAGGAGGCGCTGGTGCCCTTCGCCGCGGCCTACCGCGGCTACGCCAAGGAACATCCGGGCCGGTACGCCGCCACCCAGCTGGAGCTGGACTCCGACGCGCTGGACGTCAGCGCGGGCCGCCGGCACGCGGAGCTGACGCGGGCCGTCCTGCGCGGCTACGACCTGTCCGAGCCCGACCAGACCGACGCGCTGCGCATGCTGAGCAGCACCCTGCACGGTTACGTGACCCTGGAGATGGCCGGCGGGTTCCGCCGCCATCCCCGCGAGGTGGACGCCTCCTGGTCCAGGGCCCTGGACGCCCTGGACGCGGTGCTCAGGAACTGGCCGCCGGCCTGAGCGCGGGGCCTGCCTTCAGGGGCGTTCCCTGGCGTACTTCAGGGGCGTTCAGGGGCGTTGCGTCGCGGTGCCTGCTGGCCGCGGCGCCGCCGGTGCCGCACAGTGGCCGGATGAGTGATGCGACGAAGGGCCAGGCCCTGTCCGGCGGCGTGGGCGGGGCGGCCGCGCTGGAGCCGCTGCTGCGTGAGGTGCTGGCCGCCCTGGCCGAGGGCGCGCGGCGGCGGGGCGGTCCGCTGCCCGCCCGCACGCCCCAGGAGCTGGCCGCCGAGGTGGCGCGGGCGTTCGCGGCGGAGGGCGAGCGGCTGGGGGCGCTGAGCGAGCTGCTGGCCTACGGGAGCGCTGATCCGGCCGACCCGTTCTGCGCGGCGCACCTGCACTGCCCGCCGCTGGCGGTGGCGGTGGCGGCCGATCTGGCGGTCTCGGCGCTCAACCCGTCGCTGGACTCCTGGGACCAGGCGCCGGCCGCGACCGCGCTGGAGACGTCGCTGCTGGCGGAGCTGGCCCGGCTGGTGGGGTTCGGGGCGGCCGCGGCCGGCGTGCTGACCTCGGGCGGCACCGAGTCCAACCTGATGGGCCTGATGCTGGCCAGGGACCTGGCGGTGGGCCGGTCGGCGGGCGTCCGGGCCGAGCTGTCGGGACTGCCGGGCGGGGGCCCGCGGCTGCGGATCTTCGCCTCCGAGGCCGCGCACTTCTCCACCCGGCGGGCCGCGGCGCTGCTCGGGCTGGGTGAGGACGCGGTCGTCGCCGTCCCGGTCGACCGGGAACTGCGCATGGACGCCGCAGCGCTGGCCGGGGCGCTGCGGGCGAGCGCCGGGCGCGGTGAGCTGCCGGTGGCGGTGGTGGCCACGGCGGGCACCACGGACACCGGGGCGATCGACCCGTTGCGCGCGTGCGCGTCGCTGGCCGCCGAGCACGGCGCCTGGCTGCACGTCGATGCCGCCTACGGCGGTGGCGCGCTGCTGTCGGACCGGCTGGCCCCGCTCCTGGACGGTCTCGCGCTGGCCGACTCGGTGTCGCTGGACTGGCACAAACTCGGCTGGCAGCCGGCCGCGGCAGGGGTGTTCCTGGTGCGCCGGGCCGAGACGTACGCCTCGCTGGCCCGGCGGGCGGCCTACCTCAACCCGGCCGACGACGAGGAGGCCGGGTACCCGAGTCTGCTGGGGTTGTCGCTGCGCACCACGCGCCGGGCCGACGCGTTCAAGATCCTGGTGACGCTGCGCAGGTCGGGGCTGGGCCGCCTGGTGGAGGCCTGCCACGACCTGGCCCGGCACGGCGCGGCGGCGGTGCGCGCCCATCGGCGGCTGGAGCTGCACGCCGATCCGGTGCTGACGGCGTTCCTGTTCCGGTACGTGCCGGCCGATCCGGCGCGCTCGGACGAGGTGAACGCGGGGCTGCGGCGCAGGCTGCTGCGGGAGGGCAGGGCGGTGGTGGGCCGGACCGAGCTGCCGGGGACCGGCCCGGGGCGGGTCCGGCTCAAGCTCACCCTGCTCAACCCGCACGCCACGCCGGGCGACCTGGACCGTCTGCTGGCCGTGGTCGCCGCGGCGGGCGAGGCCGAGGAGTCGGCCTCTTGACCCGGTTCGCGCCCGCCAGGGTCAGGTGAGCAGGGTGGACGGGTCGCGCTCCGGCGGCCCGGCGGGCCACCAGTGGCCGTCGTGCTCGGTGAAGGGGTACCAGCGGCCGTCGCGGCCGTAGCGGACCTGGCGGGGGCCGAGGGTCCAGCGGTTGCGCCAGGTCTCCAGCTGGGGCGGCGGGTCGCCGTCCCAGCCGGACTCCAGCAGCGCCTGGGCTCTGGCCAGGTCCTGGCGGGCCGGGGTCCAGGGGGTTTCCAGCACGTCGAGGCCGGGGGCGCCGCCGTACCGCCAGGCCTGGACGGCGGCGTCCAGGCCGAGGTCGAGGTCGTGCTCGGCGGCCAGGCGGACGCGGTCCTGGTATTCGGTCAGCGGTTCCAGGCGGCCGTGCAGCAGGATCTGGCGGGCGCGGCCGGCGGCGGAGGCGGCCAGCACGGCCAGGGCGGCCACGTCCACGCCGGGTGCGGGGTCGAGGGCGAGGGGGGTGAAGGCGGCCTCCCGCGGGGGCGGTTCGGGCAGCGGCGGCTCGCCGAGCGCGAAGGCCTGCGCGGCGGGCACCCCGCCGCCGGCGTCCTGCCCGGTGGCGCCGTCGCCGGGCGCGCGGGCGGGGGCCGGGACGGGCAGGTCGCGGTTCTGCAGGGCCTCGATCAGTTCCTGCTCGCCGCGTCCGCGCAGCAGCAGCAGGACGAACGGGTCGCCGTCCAGCAGCCAGGACGCCTGGTAGCACAGGGCGGCGGCGTGCTTGCAGGGGTGTCCCCAGTCGGGGCAGGAGCATTCGGGCTCCAGGTCGCCGACGGTGGGCAGCAGCGGCACGGCGGCGTCCTCGGCGGCCTCGACCAGGTCGTGCGGGACGTCGCGGTCGAGCAGGGCGGCGATGTGCCCGGCCTTGGCGGCGACCTGGTCCAGGAAACGTGCCCAGGCGGCGTCGGTGAGCTGTTCGACGCGGACGACGGTGTCGTACTCGTGCTCGGTGACGGCGGCCAGCCGGCCGGGGCTGACGGTGATCGGGCCGACCTGGCCGGTCTTGGCGTAGGCGCGGCCCTTGCGCAGCAGGGTCTGGTCGAGCGAAGTGTCCTCCAAGGCCTTGATCCACGCCTGGCCCCACCAGGTGGTGGCGAAGCGGGCGCCGGCGCGTTGCGGGGGGAAGGCGGCGAATCCTCGTACGGCGGTCATCTGAGCTCCACGAGTGCGGCGAGTTCGGCGTCGGTCAGCTCGGTGAAGGCGGCCTCGCCGGAGGCCAGGACGGCGTCGGCGAGCGAGCGCTTGGCGCCGAGCATGGCGGCGATGCGGTCCTCGATCGTGCCTTCGGCGATGAGGCGGTGCACCTGGACGGGCCTGGTCTGGCCGATGCGGTAGGCGCGGTCGGTGGCCTGGTCCTCCACCGCGGGGTTCCACCAGCGGTCGTAGTGGATGACGTGGTCGGCGCGGGTGAGGTTCAGGCCGGTGCCGGCGGCCTTGAGGGAGAGCAGGAAGACGGGGACGTGGCCGTCCTGGAAGCGGGCGACCAGCTCCTCGCGGCGGGCGACCGGGGTGCCGCCGTGCAGGAGCTGGGTGGCGACGCCGCGGCCGGACAGGTGGCGTTCCAGGAGCCTGGCCATGGCGACGTACTGGGTGAACACCAGCACGGCGCCGTCCTCGGCGACGATCGTGTCGACGAGCTCGTCCAGCAGTTCCAGCTTGCCCGAGCGGCCGGTCAGGCGGGGGGACGATTCGTGCAGGTAGTGGGCGGGGTGGTTGCAGATCTGTTTGAGGCCGGTCAGCAGTTTGACGATCAGGCCGCGCCGGGCCATGCCCTTGGCGTTCTCGATCTGGGTCATGCTCTCGCGGACGACGGCCTCGTACAGGGCGGCCTGTTCGGTGGTGAGGGGGACGGGCCGGTCGGTCTCGGTCTTGGGCGGCAGTTCGGGGGCGATGCCGGGGTCGCTCTTGCGGCGGCGCAGCAGGAACGGCCCGACGAGCCGGGCCAGCCGGGCGGCGGTGTCGGCGTCGCCGGACTCGACCGGTTTGGCCCAGCGGGCCCTGAAGCGGGTCAGGGGGCCGAGCAGGCCGGGGGTGGTCCAGTCGAGGATGGCCCACAGTTCGGACAGGTTGTTCTCCACGGGCGTGCCGGTGAGGGCGACGCGGGCGCCGGCGGGGATCTCGCGCAGCGCCTTGGCGGTGCTGGAGGCGGGGTTCTTGACGTGCTGGGCCTCGTCGGCGACCAGCAGCCCCCAGGGGTGGGCGCCCAGGGTGGCCGCGTCCAGGCGCATGGTGCCGTACGTGGTGAGCACGAACCCGTCGTCGGCCAGGGTGCGGGCGTTGCCGTGGTAGCGGCGGACCGGGACGCCGGGCGCGAACCTGGTGATCTCGCGTTCCCAGTTGCCCAGCAGCGAGGCGGGGCAGACCACGAGGGTGGGGCCGGTGCCGGCGCGGTGCAGGTGCAGCGCGATGAGGGTGATGGTCTTGCCCAGGCCCATGTCGTCGGCCAGGCAGCCGCCGAGGCCGAGCGAGGTCATCCTGGCCAGCCAGCGCAGCCCTTGGAGCTGGTAGTCGCGCAGGGTGGCGGCCAGGCCGGGCGGCGCCGGGACGGGTTCGGGGTCGGTGAGCCGGTCGCGCAGGTCGGCGAGCCAGGCGGTGGGTTCGACGGCGATCTGTTCGGGTTCGTCGCCGCCGTCGATCTCGACGGTGCCGGTCAGGGCCGCGCCGAGCGCCTGCAGGCCGGTCAGGGGCTTCAGGTCGCGCTGGCGGGCCTTGCGGGCCAGGGCGGGGTCGATGAGCACCCATTGGTCGCGCAGCCGTACGACGGGCCGGTGGGACTCGGCCAGCAGGTCCATCTCGGCGGCGGTCAGCGGGGCGCCGCCGAGCGCGAGCCGCCAGTTGAAGCTGGTCAGGTGGTGGCCGCCGAGGAAGGAGGGCAGGTCGGAGGGCGCGCTGTCGCGTTCGCCGACGACGGCCTGGGCGCTCAGGCCGCGGACCAGGGAGCGCGGCCAGTGGACCTCGACGCCGACGGCGGCCAGCCGGTCGGCCGCGCCGGTCAGCAGGTCCGCCACGTCGCCGTCGGTGAGGGCGAGCTCGTCGGGCACGGCGTGCTCCAGCAGCCGTTCCAGGCGGGGCCAGGAGCGGGCGGCGCGGCGCAGGGCGAGGGTGACCTCGATCCTGGCGCGGGCGCCGAAGCCGGGGTCGCGGCCCTGCCACAGGTCGGCGGCGTCCACGACGAGCGAGGGGTCGGCCAGGCCGTGCACCTGGACGACGGCCCGGAACTCGGCCTGGGCCAGGTCGTCGGCCTCCAGCCGGAGCGAGAGCCGCACGCCGGAGTCGAGCGCGGCCGAGACCTCCTCGGCCCAGGGCCGCAGGTGGGGCACCTTGACGGGCTTGACGGCGGCGAAGGCGGTGGTGCCGGTGGCGCGTACGGCTCCGGGCGAGCGCGGCATGGCGTCGGCCACGGCGTCGAGGAAGGCGCGGACCAGGGGCTCGGCGTCGGGCAGCAGCAGGTCGCCCACGGGGATGGCGCGGGCGGCGGCGGGCATGGCGCGGGCGGCGACGGGCATGGCCGCGGCCAGCTCGCGCACGCGGCGGGCGTCGGCGGCGTCGAGGGGGCCGGCGCGCCAGGAGTCGTGGCCGTCGGGTGAGACGGCGGGCAGGATGCGGCCGCGGGTGACGAGCTGGAGGGCGACCAGCGCGACGGCGCCCCAGAACCGGGTGGCCGGGTGGGCGGCGGCGTCGGCGCGGGCCCTGGCCAGCACGGCGACGGCGTCGGCGACGGGGATCTGCGTGACGGCGCGCTCGCGGGCGCGGGGCCGGCCGTCGTCGCCTGGTTCGATCACCGTGGCCGTGCCGTCGCCCTGGTCGTCGAGGAAGACCAGGTGGCCGGACCTGGGGGGATCGCCGGGACGGAAGATCGCTGGGTGTCGCGCCAGATCCGGAAGAGCACTCATAGGCCGTACAGTGTACGGTACATCGGGGTGTGGTTTACCACAGAGCACATCGGCCGTCCGCCTCATTACCGCCATAACGGATCATTCGTAGCCTGGGGGACATGACGGATTGGTTGATTGCGTTGATGGAGAACCTCGGCGCCTTCGGGGCCGGGCTGGCGATCATGCTGGAGAACCTGTTCCCGCCGCTGCCCAGCGAGGTGATCCTGCCCCTGTCCGGCTTCACCGCCAGCAGGGGCGAGCTGGACCTGCTCGACGTGCTGGTGTGCACGACGCTCGGCTCGGTCGTCGGGGCGCTGGCCCTGTACGGGGTGGGCGCGCTGCTCGGCCGCCAGCGCACACTGGCCATCGCCGCCAAGCTGCCGCTGGTCAAGGTGACCGACATCGAGAAGACCGAGGCGTGGTTCCTGCGGCACGGCCGCAAGACCGTGTTCTTCGGCCGGATGATCCCCATCTTCCGGAGCCTGATCTCCGTGCCGGCGGGGGTGGAACGCATGCCGCTGGTGACGTTCACCCTGCTCACGACGGCCGGCAGCGCCATCTGGAACACCATCTTCGTGCTTGCGGGATACTTTCTCGGCGAGAACTGGTCGCTGGTCGAGGCGTACGTGGGGATCGGCACCTACGTGGTGATCGGCCTGGTGGCGCTGGCGATCGCGGTCTTCGTCGCGGTACGGCTGACGGAACGGCGTAAGGGAAGGCATGCGAACCGCCGCTGAGGGGCTGAGGGTGCTGGGCGCGGTGGTCCTGGGCGGGCTGACCGCCGTGGCCGGCGCGCTGTTCCTGCTGCTCACCCTGCCCTTCCTGGGCCGGCCGCGGGTTCGGGCGACGGCGGCGGCGCTGGCCGCCTTCGAGGCGCGCCGCCTGCGCCTGGACACCGCGGCGCTGGACGCGCTGTCGGGCTGGGACACCCGGCCGGCGCGCTACCTGGCCGCCAGGATCCCGGCCGGGGTGCTGGGCGGGCTGGTGGTGACGCTGCTGGTCCTGGGCGCGCGCACGGCGATCCTGCTGCTGGGGGCCTGGGCCCGCGGCGAGCCGTACGACGGGATGACGCCGACGCCGCCGCTGGTGCTGTACTTCCTGGTGGGCGGCTGCGTGTTGCTGTTCATCGCCGTGTCGGGGCTGGTGGGGGTGCACGCGCTGGAGCGGCGGCTGGCCGGGCGGCTGCTGGGGCCCGACCGTACCGAGGCGCTGGAGCGCCGGATCGCCGAGCTGGCCGAGAGCCGGGCCGGGATCGTGGCCGCGGTCGACTCCGAGCGCCGCCGGATCGAGCGTGACCTGCACGACGGGCTGCAGCAGCGTCTGGTGGCCCTGTCGATGCTCATCGGACGGTCCCGGCGGGGGCGTCCCGAGCTGCTGGAGCAGGCGCACGAGCAGGCCCAGCAGGCGCTGGCCGAGCTGCGCGAGGTGGCCTGGCGGGTCTACCCGAGCGGGCTGGACTCCCTCGGGCTGGGCGAGGCGCTGGCCGGGGTGGCCGAACGCGCGGGCGTGCCGGTCAAGGTGGTGTGCGACCTGCCGGGCAGGCCGCCGATGGCGGTGGAGACGGCGGCGTACTTCGTGGTGAGCGAGGCGGTGACCAACGCCGCCAAGCACGCGGCCGCCACGATGGTGACGGTCGAGGTCAGGCAGGAGGACGACAGGGTGCTCGTACGGGTGAGCGACGACGGCACGGGCGGCGCGCGCCCCTCGGGAGGCGGCCTGTCGGGGTTGGCCCGGCGGGTGGCGGCGCTGGACGGCGCCTTCGAGGTGGTCAGCCCGCCCGGCGGCCCGACGACGGTGGCGGCGGGGCTGCCGTGCGGGTGATCCTGGCCGAGGACTCCACGCTGCTGCGCGAGGGTCTGGTCCGCCTGCTGGGCGAGGAGGGCCACGAGGTGCCGGCCGCCGTGAGCGACGGCGAGGCCCTGGTGGCGGCGGTGGCCGAGCACGCCCCCGACGTCGTGGTGGTCGACGTGCGCATGCCGCCGACCCACACCGACGAGGGGCTGCGGGCGGCGCTGGAGATCCGGCGGCGCTGGCCGCAGGTCAAGGTGCTGGTGTTGTCGCAGTACGTGGAGAAGCGGTACGCCGCCGAGCTGATGAGCGCCGACGTCGAGGGCGTGGGCTATCTGCTGAAGGACCGGGTGGCGCAGGTGGGCGACTTCCTGGACGCGCTGGAGCGGGTGGCGGCGGGCGGGGCGGCCTTCGACCCGGAGGTGGTGCGGCAGTTGCTGGCCCGTACCACGCAGGTCGATCCGCTGGCCCGGCTGACCGCGCGCGAGCGGGAGGTGCTGGAGCGTATGGCCCAGGGCATGACCAACGCCTCGATCGCCGGGCAGTTGCACGTGTCGCAGAGCGCGGTGGAGAAGCACGTCAACTCGCTGTTCGACAAGCTGGGCCTGTCGCACGCCAGCGGGTACAGCCGCCGGGTGCTGGCCGTCCTGCACTTCCTGAAGTCCTGAAGGGGGGCTTCGTGCGTCCGCGCGTCTTTCGTCACGAGGATCTGCCGCGGCTGCGGCAGGTCCTGTCGGGGTGGATCGCCGAGGCCGGGCGGTGCGGTTACGACCACGCCGGTGAGCTGCCGCACCGCGTCTATGACAACCTGCGTGACCGCCGTCCGGCCGCCGAGCTGGTCCGGCTGTGGGAGGACGCCGGCGGTCTGGCCGGGATCGCGATCCTGCTGCGGTTCGGCTGCGCCTTCGACGTCTTCGCCGCGCCCCGGCTGCGCGGCGGGCCGGCGGAGCTGGACATGCTGGAGTGGGCGGCCCGCTGCCCGAGCCGGGCGCGCCGGCCGGGTTCGAGGTGCGGCACGCCGTGCCGGAGGACGCGCCGGGCCTGGGTGAGGCGCGTAACGCGGCGTTCGGCGATGACTGGACCGGGCCGCTCTACCGTTCGGCGGTGATGGAGCGGCCCGGCTACGACCCGGCCGACGAGATCGTGGTCCAGGCGCCGGACGGCCGGATCGCGGCCTTCGCGCTCGGCTGGCTCGACGGGCGCAACGCGACCGGTCACTTCGAGCCGGTCGGCACCCATCCGGCGTTCCGGCGGCGGGGCCTGGCGCGGGCGGCGATGCTGCACGCGAAGCGCCGCATGCGGGCGCTGAGCATGACGGCGGTGACGGTGAACCACGACGCCGGCAACGTGGCCGCCCGCGAGCTGTACCGTTCGCTGGGCTTCCGCCGCCGGCACGAGACCTTCGGCTATCGCCGTCCGGCCGGCTGATCGGCCTGCTTGCCGTCGATCCGGCCCAGGGGGTGGGGGGCCGATGCCAGGGCGGCGCGGGCGGCGGGCCAGGCGGGGTCGCCGGGGTTCAGGGCGCTGCGGAGGTAGGCGGTGGTGAGCTGCTGCAGCAGGGCCAGGCGTTCGGGGTGCTCGTCGGTGGTCTCGGCGACGTGGTCTCCGGCGACGCCGCCCAGGGTGTGCTCGGCGCCGAACAGCGTCAGCAGGCTCTTGTCGCCGGGGCTGTGGTGGTAGCCGTCGGTGAACCAGTCGGGTCCGCGTGTCGTCAGGGGTGAGTCGTCCTTGTCGCCGGCGACCAGCAGGGCCGGGGTGGTCATGAACGCGAAGGCGGGGTTCATGAAGGGGAAGTGCTCGGCGGCGAAGGGTGACAGGTCCTGGCCGCCGGCGCCGGGCAGGGCGAGCAGCACGCCGGCCGTGACGCGCGGGTCGGACAGGTCCTCCCCGGGGCGGCCGTGGGCGTCCAGGACGCGGGCGCCGAGCAGCATGCTGGCGCTGTGGGCTCCCCAGGAGTGCCCGGCGACGGCGACGCGGCCGCGGTCCAGGCGTCCGGCCAGGCCCGGCAGGGCTTTTTCCAGGACGTCGAGGCCGTCGATGACGCGCCTGAGGTCGTCGACCCTGGTGCGCCAGATGTGGGGGGTGCGGGGGTCGTCGGCGGGGAGGGCGAGGGTGCGGGAGTCGAGGTGGGTGGGTTGCACGACGGCGAAGCCGTGGGCGGCCCAGAAGTCGGTCAGGGGGGCGTAGCCGTCCATGGACCAGCCATGGCCGTGGGACAGGACGACGACGGGCAGCCGGTCGCCGGTGGCGGGGGCCGAGACGCGGACCTGGAGGTCCTGGCCCCGTCCGGGGGCGGGCAGGACGACCGGCCTGACCGACACGACGGGGGTGGGTGATGCGGGCATGGTGGTGCCTTCCGGGTGAGTTGCCGCAGGTGGGCGCGGGAGAGGGCAGGGCTTGGCCGTCGGACCGCAGCTCTGGCATGATGTGTGCAAATGGGACCGTGTCCCGTTTTCGACGATACGGGACCCTGTCCCGTTTAGCAATCCGACCCTGGGAGGAACGGCGTGGAGGAGTCGCGTCCCAAACGTGCCGACGCGCGGCGCAACGAGGAGAACCTGCTGCGCGCGGCCGCCGCCGTGTTCGTCGCCTCGGGCGTGGAGGCGCCGATCCGCGACATCGCGGCGAAGGCCGGCGTCGGCACCGCCACGATCTACCGCCATTTCCCCACCCGGGCCGACCTCGTCATCGCCGTCTACCGGCACCAGGTGGAGTCCTGCGCGCAGGCCGGCCCGGCCCTGCTGGCCGCCGCTGCGAGCCCGTACGCGGCGCTGCGGCAGTGGATCGGCCTGTTCGTCGACTTCCTGGTCACCAAGCACGGGCTGGCCGCGGTGCTGCAGCCGGACAACACCGGCTTCCAGGCGCTGCACGCCTACTTCCTCGACCGCCTGGTGCCGGTGTGCGCCCAGTTGCTGCAGGCCGCGGCGGCCGCCGGCGAGATCCGCGACGACCTGGACGCCTTCGAGCTCATGCGCGGCGTGGGGAACCTGTGCATCGGGGCCGAGGCCGATCCCCGGTACGACGCCCGCCGCCTGGTCGGGCTCCTGGTCGCCGGGATCGGCCGGGAAGGAAGACCTTAAGAGATCCGTAAGCCGGCCCGGCCAGACTTCAGGCACATCCCGAGACGCATGGAGAACCATCATGAGGAAGATCAGCGCCAACCTGTTCATCTCGCTCGACGGCGTCGTCCAGGAGCCGGCGGAGTGGCACTTCCCGTACTTCAACGACGAGATGGGCGCGGCGGTGACGGCACAGATGGCCGACACGCTGCTGCTGGGGCGCAAGACGTACGACAGCTTCGCCGGGGCGTGGCCCGAGCGTGAGACGGCCGGCGGCGAGGACGCCGACTTCGCCCGCACGATCGGCGACGCGCGCAAGATCGTGGTCTCCCGCCAGCCGCTGGAGTTCACCTGGCGCAACTCCGAGCTGCTGCAGGGCGACCTGGTCAAGGGCGTGACGGCGCTGAAGGCCGAGCCGGGCGGCCCGATCGCGATGAGCGGCTCGGTCTCGGTGGTGCGGCAGCTGCTGTCCGCCGGGCTGCTGGACGAGCTGCACCTGCTGGTGCACCCGATCGCGGTGCGCAGGGGCGAGCGGCTGTTCGAGGAGGGCGACAGCTCGATCCCGCTGGAGCTGGTCAGCTCGCAGACGTTCACCACGGGCGTGCTGTACCTGGTCTACCGGCCGGCCGGGGCGGCCGGCGAGGGCTCCTACGACGACGCCAAGACCCACCTGCCCCAGGACGTCCGGTAACGCGGCTGTCCCAGGCCCGGCATCGCCTCCGGAGGGCCGGGCCTGTGGTGTGCGCGGGGTCAGCGGGCCGGCAGGTCGTCCAGCTCGGCGGCGAAGAGCAGGGCGGGGTCGAAGCCCATGCCGGCGAAGTGGCCGGCCAGTTCCAGGGACAACACGCCGTGGACCCGGGTCCAGAAGCTGAGCGCCCGGTGCAGGACGGCGGGCGGGGCGGGGTGGTCGCCGGCCCAGTCGCGGTGGGTGGCCAGGTGGTGGTCGAGCGGGGTTTCGGGGCGCCGGGGCGGGGTCGTCGTCGAGGCGGCGTCGAGCAGGAGGGTCATGATCTGGGAGGAGATGGCGGTGATGTCGTCGGGGGCGTGGTAGCCGGGGACGGGGGTGCCGTAGATGAGCAGGTAGCGCTGGGGGTCACGCAGGGCCCAGGCACGTACGGCGTGAGCCAGCACGACCAGCCCCCCACCCCCCTCTTCGCTGCCCTTTTCGGCGGCCTTTTCGACGGCCTTTTCGGCGGCTGAGCGGAGGGTGTCGGCGAGGCTGCGGTAGGCGTCGCGGATGAGTTCGGTGATCAGCTCGTCGCGGTTGGCGTAGTAGCGGTAGAGCGCGGGGCCGCTCATGCCCATCTGCTTGGCGATCGCGTTGAGGGACAGCGCAGAGGCTCCCGTCGTGGCGATCTGCTGCCAGGCGCGCTCCTTGATCTCGGCGCGGATCTGGGCGCGGTAGCGCTCGCGCGGGGTCGCCGTGCCGGTGTCCGCCATGCGTTGCCGCCTTCCGCCGCTATACCCAGGAGATTTAGTTAGAGGCTATCACGAACGTTGTTGACACTCCCTCCGCCGTCCGGTTATAACTTCTAACGAACGCATGAGCATCTATCTGTCGTGTTCGTCCAGGTGAAGGGGAACGTCATGACCACGTACCAGCCGTCCGCCCGTCGTCGTACGCCGGTGGCGGTGAGCGTCGCCGCCTGGGCGGTCCCCGTCCTGATCGTCGGCCAGTTCGCGCTGCTGGGGATCGTTCCGGTCACGGTCGTGCTGGTCGGCGCGCTGCGTCACGCCCAGGACCGGCTGGTTCGGTGGGCGGCCGTGCTCGTCGCCCTGGCCTACGCGGCGCCGCTGGCCGTGTGGGTGGTCCGGCCCGGCGGCGCGCCGAGCCTGTCGAAGGACATGCATCCCGCCTTCGCCGTGCTGATCGTCGCCGCCTGCGCCGCGCTCGTCGCGGCCGTCGTGCGGACCGGACGGCGCTGACGGTCTCCCCGGCCGGCCCCCTTCTTCGATCCCTCAACGAGAGGAACACCATGTCCAGTAACGTCCGCGTCGCCTCGATGCTGATCCCGCTCGCCGTGGCCGGCGTCCTGGCGGGCAACGTCCCGGCCGCCACCGCCACCGCCGCCGCCCACGCCGCCGCCGGCGCGGCCCGGTGCCAGGGGGAGGGGGTCGACGCCTCCGCCCGCATCCGCTACCGGGCCGACATCGTGATCAAAGCCCCGCTGAGCAGGGTCTTCGGCCTGCAGACGCGGGTGGAGCAGTGGCCCGACTGGCAGCAGCCGGTCCTGTCCAGCAAGCGCCTCGACCGCGGCCCGCTGCGTCCCGGCTCGTCGTGGCGGTGGAGCACGCCCGCTCCGGCCACCGCCACCACCCCGGCCACCACCATGCACATCACCTCCACCCTCCGGCGCGTCAAGCGCGAGGCCTGCCTGCTGTGGAGCGGGCCGGCGGCCGGCACGGGCGTGCGCATCGACCGGGGCGTGCACCTGTGGACGTTCACCCAGGTCAAGGGCGGTGTGCGCGTGCACACCGAGGAGACCTGGACCGGCGGTCAGGTCGAGGCCGACGTGGCCACCGCCACCGAGCTCCTCGGCGCGGGGCTGCGGGCATGGCTGCGCGACCTGAAGGCCGCCGCGGAGTCCCGCTGACCGCCCGCGCGATGTGACGGGCGCCACTGCTCCCGGATGTCACGCGGCGGCGGCGACCGGCGTCTGGTGCGTGTGGCAAGGTCGAGAACCGACAGGCGGGAGCAGATGATGGACACCAGCGCCGAACCGGCGGACCAGGCCGACAGCGCGACCCGGGCCTTCGTCGAGCATCGCAACCTGCTGTTCACCGTCGCCTACGAGATGCTGGGCTCGGCCGCCGACGCCGAGGACATCCTGCAGGAGACCTGGCTGCGGTGGGCGTCGGTCGAGCTGGAGTCCGTGCGTGACCGGCGCGCGTTCCTGGTCCGCATGGTGACGAGGAAGGCGCTGACGCGGCTGCGCACGATGCGCCGCCGCAAGGAGTCCTACGTCGGGCCGTGGCTGCCCGAGCCGCTGCTGACCTCGCCGGACGTGGCCGAGGACGTCGAGCTGGCCGAGAGCGTCTCGATGGCCATGCTGCTGGTGCTGGAGACGCTCCATCCCACCGAGCGCGCGGTGTTCGTGCTGCGCGAGGTGTTCGGCCTGGAGTACGACGAGATCGGCGAAGCCGTCGGCAAGACCCCGGCGACGGTGCGGCAGATCGCCCACCGCGCCCGGGGGCACGTGGCCGCACGCCGTCCCCGGGCGAGCGTCTCGGCCGAGCAGGCGCGTCAGACGCTGGCGGCCTTCCAGAGCGCGATCGAGACCGGCGACCTGCAGCGTCTGCTCGACCTGCTGGCTCCTGACGTGGTCCTGCTGACCGACGGCGGCGGCGTGGTGCGGGCGGCGCTCGCGCCGATCGAGGGCGCGGTCACGGTGGCCGGGGTGCTGGCCAGGCTCGCCGGCCCGGCCCGGTTGCGCCCGGCCCACGTCAATGGTCATCCGGCGCTGCTCGTCGACCTCGACGGCGAGATCGACAGCGTCGTGGCGATCCGCCTGGACGGCGGCCTCATCAGCGGCCTGTACGCCGTGCGCAATCCCGGCAAGTTGTCCCGCATCGGACACGAGACCGTCGTGAGCCGCTGACGGGCCGCGCGGAAATCCGGGTGCGGCAGCCGCCCGTCGCCGCCGATCATGACCGGTATGGAAACGTGTGCGTTCTGCGAGATCGTCGCCGGGCGGGCGGCGGCGAGCGTGGTCTTCGGCGACGACGACGTCCTGGTGATCCTCGACCGTCACCCGGCCACCCCCGGTCACGTCCTGGTGATCCCGCGCGCGCACGTCGCGGGCCTGGCCGAGGCCGGTGACGCGATCGGCGGGCCGATCTGGCGGGCGGCGCGGCGGGTGGCGGCCGCGCTGCGGGCCTCGGGGCTGCGGTGCGAGGGGGTGCGGCTGTCGCTGGCCGACGGCGAGGCCGCCGGCCAGGAGGTCTTCCATCTTCACCTGCACGTGGTGCCGCGCTTCGCGGGCGACGGCGTGGTGGTCGGCGCCGAGTGGCGCAGCCGCTCGCGCGCCCGGCTCGACCAGGACGCGGCGCTGATCCGGGCCGCGCTGCCCCGCTGAGGCGGGGCCCATGGCGTGATCGGCAGGTTGTCATGCTCCCGGCATGGTCCGCGAGGCCCGGCCTGACGACTTCGAGCACATCGTCCGCCTCTACCGGCAGTTGCAGCCGGACGACCCCGAGGTCGCGGACGGCTCCGACGCGGCGGTCTTCCGGCAGATCCTCGCATCCCCGGCGCTGCGTCTCTTCGTGCTCGAACTGGACGGCGCCGTCGTCGCGACGACCTATCTCAACGTGATCCCCAACCTCACCCGGTCGGCCTCGCCGTACGTCGTGATCGAGAACGTCGTGATCGAGAACGTCGTGATCGAGAACGTCGTCGTCGAGGCGTCACGGCGGGGCGCCGGGCTGGGCAAGCAGATCATGGCCGCCACCCTCCAGGCCGCGTGGGAGGCCGGCTGTTACAAGGCGATGCTGATGACGAGCTCGCGCCGGCCTGCGACCCACGCCTTCTCCCGCGCCTGCGGCTTCTCCGGCGGCGCCAAGCGCGCGTACGTGGCCCGCCCCTCCTGACGGGCCGCCGCCTGGGCGGGGCGCGGCCGTCACAGGGAGCGTTCGAGGAAGCCGAGGATCATGCGGGCCAGGGCGACCCGGTGGTCCGACAGGGCGTGGTCGGTGGGCAACAGGTGGTCTTCGAGGCGTTCGACGGGGTGTGCCCGGTAGGCGGCGACCAGCGGATCGTGGTGCACTTCGTGCGGCGTGACGACGTCGTGGCCGGTGCCGGCGAGCAGCACGGGGCGGGTGGCCAGCCGGGGCGCGAGCCGGGCCAGCCGCCAGGCGTCGCCGTTCGCCTCCATCTCGCCGACCAGCGCCTGCCCGCTGGTGCCGCGCAGGGGGGCCAGCTCGCCGTCGAACGCCTTGACGTACCCGGCCCGCACCTCGGCGTCGGCGCGGCACAGCGCGGCGGCCACACCGAGGTCGAACGCGGCGACGGAGGCGACGGCGGTCACGGAGGGGTCGGCCGCGGCCGTCATCAGGGCCGCGAACCCGCCCATGCTGTGGCCGACCAGTGCCAGTCGCCGCGGGTCGAGCCGGTGGGCGGCGGCCAGGCCGGGCAGCGCGGCGACGACGGCGGCGGCGTCCTGCAGCACGTGTCCCCAGGACCAGGCGCCGCCCACGCCCCATGATCCGCGGTAGTGGAACACCAGGGCGGCGTAGCCGGCGCGGCGCAGCGTCTGGGCGAGGTCGAAGTTGCGCTCGTTGCCGGGGAATCCGTGCAGCAGCACGACGACGGGGTGCGGGCCGCGTCCGGCGGGCAGGTGCAGCACGCCCAGCAGGCGCTCGCCGCCGCTGTCGAACGTCACCCGCGGTGTGGTGGCCGGGAAGTCGGGGTCGCGCGGCGGGTCGGCGGCAAGCGGATCAAACACGGGCGAACTCCCCTAGATCGAACCGATAGGTACGACCCGAGACGTTAGCAGCCGATCGAACCGACCGGTACTATCCAAGCCATGCCCGTGGCCAAAGGCTCCACGATCGATCCCGCCCGCACCCGCGCCGCCATCCTGAGCGCCGCCACCGACCTGCTGTACGAGCGCGGCCTCGACGGCATCGGCGTCGCCGGGCTGTGCGCCGCGATCGGCATCTCCAAGGAGACCCTCTACCGCCATTTCGGCACCAAGGAGGGCCTGGTCGAGGCCGTGCTCCGGGAACGCAGCGACCGGGTCGCCCGCTGGCTGGCCGGCCGCGTCCAGGCCGCGGGCGAGGATCCGCGCGCCCAGCTGGCCGCGGTGTTCGACGCCCTGCGGCAGTGGTACGCCGACCCGGCCTTCCGCGGCTGCGCCCTGCTGAACGCCGCCGCCCAGCACCACGCCGACCCCGTACGGGCCATCACCGCCCGCCACCTGGACCGCTACCTCGAGCTGCTGACCGGCATCGCCGAACGCGCCGGGGCCGCCGATCCCGGGGTTGTGGGACGGCAACTGCTGATGCTGGTCGAGGGCGCGACCGTCGTCGCGGCCCACCACGAGGACGCAGCCGCCGCCGACCACGCCCGCCAAGCCGCCCTGACCCTCCTGTCCACCTCCACCGCCCAGCCCCATCCCTAACCCCCACCGCACCGCCCATCTCTAACCCCCACCCCCAGCGTCACCCGCAGCCCCCCCAGAAGCCCCCACCACAGCCTCCAGAGGCGCTCCACGCGACAAGTCACAGCCGTTCCGAGGCAACCCGCCACCGGCAACCTGTTCACCGGCCCGAAGAGCCGTTCCCGCAGGCCCCACGGGAACCCATCCGTGGCGGAAGCGGCTTGCGACCAGGGAGGCCGCCCTCAGGGGCCGCTTGTCGGGACGCTCTCGGCAGCTCATGGCCAGGAGGCCTTTCAGTAGCCCGCGGCCAAAGCCGCTGCCGCCCATTCTCACCAAAGCTGTAGCGGCCTGCGGCATGGGGCCGCCCTCGGGCCCGCCTCTGGGCCGTGCTCGGACTCCAGGCCGGGAGCAGCTTCCGTCACCTGTGACCGGATCCCCGCCCAGCAGGGGCGGTTCGCAGCCGGAAGATCGGCCACAGCAGCCTCGGGTTCGAGAGCCGCCCACCCGGGGGCGGAGATTCCTTTCCTCCGAAGAAGTCGGCCAGCGCCGAGCCCTGCCGGTTCTACCGCGCTGCCCAAACAGCGGCTCGTCGTCATGCATCACCCTCGCCGCCCGGCTCGATGACCTCAGACCGTCGCGCGCTTCGGACAACGGAAGTCGTCTTGACAACTTGATTTGTCGGTGGGAAGGTTGAGGCACCTCAGGAACTCAAGGAGCGACAACCATGCGTAAGATCACCGCGGGCCTGTTCATCTCCCTCGACGGCGTCGTCGAGGCCCCCGACACCTGGCACTTCCCGTACTTCAACGACGAGATGGGCGAGTCGGTCGGCGCGCAGATGCAGGCCGCCGACGCCATGCTGCTGGGCCGGCGCACCTACGAGGAGTTCGCCGGATACTGGCCCCACCAGGACCCCGAGAAGGAGCCGATGGCCGAGGCGATGAACTCCTCGACCAAGTACGTCGTCTCCACCACGCTGACCTCGCCGTCGTGGCAGAACACCGAGGTCGTGAGCCTGGCCGACCTGGCGGCGTTGCGGGAGCGCCCGGGCGGGAACATCTCGGTCGTCGGCAGTGCCACCCTGGTGGTCTCGCTGCTGCGCGAGGGCCTGCTCGACGAGCTCAACCTGCTGCTCCACCCGATCGTCGTCGGCTCGGGCAAGCGGCTGTTCGACGACGTGCGCGAGCAGATCCCGCTCACCCTGACCACGTCCACCACCTTCAGCACCGGCGTGCTGAACCTGATCTACAGGAGGGCATGACATGGCCGCCAAGACCGTCGCCGACAAGCTGCTCATCAAGCCGACGACCACCGTGTGGCTCTCCGACCCGGCCCATCGGCCGCTCCTTGGGCCGCTGCCCGAGGGCGCCCGCGAGGCCGGGTCCGTCCAGGAGGCGGACGTCGCGCTGATCTTCGCCTCCGACGCCGCCACGGCCCACCGCATCCTGGACGAGCACCGCGACGACATCACCGCACCGCCCGTGGTCTGGGTGGCCTACCCCAAGGGCAACAAGTCCGACATCAACCGCGACACGCTGTGGCCCATCGTCGGCGAGTACGGGCTGCGTCCCAACGGCCAGGTCGCGGTGGACGAGACGTGGTCGGCGCTGCGCTTCCGAGCACTGAAGGACGGCGAGCCCCCCTTCACGGGCGGCCGCGGCTGACCCCAGCCGTCACCCCAGCCCCACCCGAACACCGCTGACCTCACGCCTGACCGGTCAGGCGGACAGGTCGTCGCCCAGCACCAGCAGCAGATGCTCGTCCTGGCCGTGCCGGACCGTGCCGGCGCGCCGGAACCCGTGGCGTTCCAGCAGCCGCACCGAGCCGGTGTTGCCCGCGAAGGGGTCGGCGTACAGGGGCCTGGTCTTCTCCTCCGCCAGGAACAGCCCCAGCGCCGCGGTGCCGACGCCGCGCCCCCAGAAGGGGCGGCCCAGCCAGTAGCCGACGAAACGCCGCTCGCCCTCCCACCAGGACACCACGTTCCGGCCACCTCACCCCCGACCGTGACCGTGCGCACCAGGACGGTGGGATCGCCGAGGACCCGAGTGGCCCAGTGGGTCATGAAGGCCGCCCGCTCACGAGGGACGAACCTGGACCGCCGGACGGCTTCCTCGTCGTGCTCCTGCTCCAGGAACACCTCCAGATCGGCCTCCAGGACGGGCCGCAGCCGCACGTCATCGCTCATGCCCGCCGAGTGTGCCACCAGGCGCCGACAGTTCCGCCGGACGTGCCTCCCGCGCCGCCGTTTCCCTCACCCAAAGTGATCGCCGCCCTGCGTTTGGGCTGCTGACCGGGGATTTTACCCGGCGATCGAGCTTCACGGAGAGTGACATGGGGTAGTCACGGTGCAAGAGTCGCCCGCTCGGGCAGGGAGGAGGAGCGCATGACAGGCACAGCCGTCAGCGGGCCGGAGGCCGTCGTCGAGGTGCCGACGGTCAGGCTCGCCGGCGGCGGCGTCGCGGCTCGGGCCGCGACGGGCACGGGCACGTCCCCGGTCAGGGCCGCGAGCCGCTGCGGTCACCACGGTCACCCCGACAGTCACCCCCATGACGCGGGGCCGGCCGTTGTCCGCAGCGCAGCCGCGTACCGCCCGGACGGTCGCGCAAGGCCGTACCTCACCGCGTACGGCCCGGCCGGCCGCGGCGGGAGCTCCTCGCCGGGGTCGTGAACCCGATGCCGGTCCCGCCGCCGGGTCTGACTTCCCCAGTCCTCAGCCCGGCGGCGGGACCTTCTCATGTCGGCCGCCGGCCGGTGCCGGGTTCGTCCTGCCGGATCATGAGCAGGTATCTCATGTCCTGAGGGATGAGCCGGCACACGAGGAGGCCAGGGATGGGACCGGTGTACGCGGGCGCGGCGGTGGAGGTGGCCGCGCGGCCGGAGGAGGTGTTCGCGCTGATCACCGACTGGCCGCGGCACCGCGAATGGATGTTCATGACGTCGGCGCGGCAGGTGGGCGAGCGCCGGGTGGAGGCCTACACCGGGGTGCGGCCGGTGGGGTTCCTGGACACGATGACGATCGTGGCCTTCGAGCCGCCGTCGTACGTGCTGATGGAGCACACCGGGCGGCTGGTGCGCGGCCGGGGTGCGATCCGGGTGCGGCCGTGGCGGGGCGGCAGCCGGGTGATCTGGGCCGAGGAGCTGCTGCTGCCGCTGGGCGCGGCGGGCCGGGCGTTGTGGCCGGCGGGGCGTCCGATCGTGACGGCTTTGGCCCGGCATTCGCTGCGCAGGCTGGCACGCCTGCTGGAGGCACCGGCCCGTTAGGTGGCGTCGTGGACGACCAGAGCCAGTTGCACCCGGTTGTCCAGGCCGGCCTTGGTCAGGATGCGTGAGATGTAGCCCTTGACGGTGCCCACGCTCATGTGCAGCTCGCCGGCGATGACCGCGTTGGGCTTGCCCTGCCCGACGGCGAGCGCCACCTCGCGCTCCCGCTCGCTGAGGGCCGACAGCACGCGGCGGGCCTCGGCGCGCCGCCGGTCGTCCTCCTCGGGCATCAGGTGGGCGATCAGGCGGCGGGTGACGCTGGGCGACAGGCTGGGCTCGCCGGCCGCCACCCGTTTGACGGCTTCGACGATGCCCTCGGGCGGGGTGTCCTTGAGCAGGAAGCCGCCGGCTCCGGCGCGCAGCGCCCGGAAGACGTGCTCGTCGGCGTCGAAGGTGGTCAGGATGATGACCTGCGGGGCGCCGGGGCGGGCGCGCAACCGCCGGGTGGCCTCGATGCCGTCGAGGCCGGCCATGCGGATGTCCATCAGCACCACGTCGGGGGAGTGCTCGCCGACCGCGGCCTGGACCTGCCCGCCGTCGGCCACGGACCCGACCACGCGCAGGTCGGGGGAGCCCTTGAGCATCAGGGTCAGCCCGGTGCGGACGAGCGCGTCGTCGTCGACGATCAGCACCCGGATCGGGCCGGGCTCACTCCGCGACTCCTCCACGGGGCCATGGTAGCCGTGCGGCCAGCCGGAACCCGCCGTCGCCGGCCGGTCCGCGTTCCAGCCGGCCGCCTGCCAGGGTGACGCGTTCCTCCAGTCCGGCCAGCCCCGCTCCGGCGCCGGTGGCGGCCAGCTCGGCCCGTGGCCCGGCGGGCGGCGGGTTGCGCACCTCGACGGTCAGCTCCCGGCCGGCCGTGCCGCGCACTTCGACGGTGACGGGCCGGTCGGGGGCGTGCTTGCGGGCGTTGGTCAGGCCCTCCTGCACGACGCGGTAGGCGGTGCGCCGGGTCGGCTCGGGCAGGTCGGCGAACCGTATGCCGTGTTCACGCAATTCGATGCGCATCCCGGCCTGCCGTGACTCCGTCACCAGCGGCTCAAGCCCGGCCGGCGGCTGCTCGGCGGACGGCGACTGGGCGCGGGCGGGCTGGTCGCCGGGGTGCCGGCGCAGCACGCCGATGACGCCGCGCAGCTCCTGCAGGGCCTGGTGGGCGCTGGCGCGGATGACCTCGGCCGCCTCGGCGACCTCGGTGGGCGTGGCGGCGGCGTTGAAGCGCAGCGCGCCGGCGTGCACGGCCAGCAGCGACAGCCGGTGGGCCAGCACGTCGTGCATCTCGCGGGCGATGTCCAGGCGTTCGGCGCGGCGGGCCTCCTCGGCGCGTTGCCGCTGGTCGGCCTCGGCGCGGCGGGCGCGTTCGGCCAGCGAGGCCAGCAGTTGCCGGCGGGTCCTGGCCAGGATGCCCCAGCCGGTGACCGCCCCGCCGAACAGCACTGCGACCAGCGCCCACACCGGGTACGGCGCCAGCCCCGGCGGCCGCAGGGCGAACCTGGTCAGCGACGCCGCCACCCACGCCACCCCGACGGCCACGGCCGCAGGCGGACGCCGGTGGAGCGCGACGAGCAGCGTGGCGATCCCGGCGGCGACGGACGCGGCGGCGGCCGGGATCGCCAGCGCGACGGCGACCAGCCCGGCGGCCACCGGACGGCGGCGGCGCCACCACAGCGCCGCGCACGCCGCCGCTCCGCCGATCACGTCGGCCCACAGGTACCAGCGGGGCGTGCCGGGCGCGAGGTCTCCCCACACCACCGAGACGGCGCCGGCCAGGGCGAGCACGACCCCTCCGGCAACGGCGGCCCGCCCCCGCCGCGACCGCCCGCCTTCTCGTTCACCGGCTCGTTCACCGGCTCGTTCACCGGCTCGCCCGCCTTCTCGTTCACCGGCTCGCTCACCGTCTTGGCCGTCGTCCTGGCCGTCGCCGGAGCTGCCGGCCCACCAGGCCCACCAGGCCCGCCATGTTCGCCCAGCCTGGCCGGCCTGTTTCTGCTCGCCCGTCTGCGGGCTGCGCGCCCCGAACACCATGGCCGATCGTAGCCCGGGGGCGCCGTGCCGGGCGGCAACCGTGGTCACCGGCCGTGGCAACCAAAGTCGCAACCGGTGCACGACCGCGGTGGCCACAGACCGGCCGCAAGCCAGCAGCGCCACCCCCGCCCGGGACGGGAACGTGGGGGCATGGTCTCTCTTCAGGCACGCGGCCGGTGGGCCGCGCTCGTACTGGCCGGGCTCACGCCGGTCGTCGCCGAGCTCACGCTGGGCAATCCGCCGCTGCGCCAGGCGTGGCTGCTGCTGGTGTGGACGCCGATCTACGGCGCGGGCACCGTCCTGATCCGCGAGCTGGTACGCCGTGCCGGTCGCGGGTGGGGGTCGGTGCTGCTGCTGGGGGCGGCGTACGGGATCGTGGAGGAGGGGCTGGCGCTGCAGGCGCTGACCAGCCCCACCCTGTACGGCGCGGCGGGGTGGGCGCCGCGCGTCCTGGGCCTCAACAGCGCCTACACCGAGCTGAACATCCCCTACCACGCGGTGTTCAGCGTGGCGCTGCCGATCCTGCTGGCCGACCTGCTGTTCCCGGCGCTGCGTCACCGCCCCTACCTGGGACGGGCCGGGCTGGTGGTGGCGGGCGTGGTGTTCGTGCTGGGTGTGCTGCTGCTGCGCTGGACGGCGGCCTTCATGGACCCCGGCTACCTGGCGCCGTGGCCGGTGCAGGCGGGGTTGCTGCTGGCGGTGGCGGCGCTGGCCGTCCTGGCGTTGCGGGTCGTCCCACCGCCGTCGGCCGGGTCTCCGCCGGCGGTCGGGGGATCGGCGGGGGTGCCCGTTCCGGCGCTGGTGGCGGTGGGGGCCGGGGTCGTGGCGTTCGGGTATCTGGCGCTGCTGTTCCCCTTCGGCGGGGCCCGGCATCCGGCCTTCACCCAGGGCGGCTGGGTGGCGGCGCCGATGGCGGCCGCGGCGCTGCTGGCAGTGGGGGCCGCGCTGCTGGTACGGCGGTGGGCGGCCGGCGGCGGCTGGGGCCAGCGGCACAGCCTGGCGCTGGCGGGCGGCGCGCTGGTCGGGCACACCGCCTTCGGAGTGCTGGCCAACGGTGAGACGGCCGCCGACCGGGTCTCGCTCACGGTGCTCGGCCTGGTGACGGCCGCTCTCCTGGCGCTGCTGGCCCGCCGTACGGACCGGCCTTCAACGCCGGCCGGCACGGGCCGCCTCCAGCGCTGACCCGGCACGCGCCCACTTCCAGAGCCGGCCCGGTACACGCCACTTCCGGCGCTGAGCCGGTACGCGCCGGCTCCCAGCCCCCGGCCCGCCGTACGGGCCGGGGCCTCAGCGGGCCGCGACAGCGGGCTGGGCGTGGCGCTGCACGGCGGCGGCGAACGCGGCGATCAGCGGGTGCGGACGCCGTCCGTCGCCGGCCAGCTCCGGCTGGAACAGCGTGCCGACGAAGAACGGGTGGCCGGGCAGCTCGGCCACCCGCACCATGCCGTCCTCGGCGTGGCCGGAGAAGACGAGCCCGTGCTCGGCCAGCGTCCCGCGGTAGGCGTCGTTGAGGCCGTAGGAGCAGCTGTAGGCCTCGACGATGGACGTGGTCCCCATGATCTGCTCGATCCGCGAGCCGGGGGCCAGCCGCACCAGCCCCTCGTGCCCGGCCAGGGAGCACGACAGCGGCTCCAGCAGGAACGCCTCGCCGCCGGGGCTGTTCTCGGCGTGGGCGACGTCCAGCCCGCACACGTTGCGGCCGTACTCCAGCAGCATGTGCTGGAAGCCGCCGCAGGTGCCCAGGAACGGGATGCGCCGCTCGCGCGCGGTGCGGGCGGCCTGGACCGCGCCGGCCTCGCTGGCGTACGGGCTGCCGGGCATGATCCAGATGCCGTCGAAGCCGTCAAGGTCGTCGGCCTCGGTGGTGGGGATCCAGTAGGGGTCCAAAGCGATGCCGTCGCGATCGCGCAGCGCCTCGATCAGGCGGGGGACGCGGGCGTGGGACCGGACGCTGGGTGAGCGGTCTGCGACCAGGGCGATTCTCATGCCTCCCATCGTGACCTCCACCCGCCCTTAAGCACCAACGATGATGTCTGCACCTGGTATAAGCATTCCTGATGGACCCGAATCTGTTGCGCACGTTCGTGACGGTGGCCCGCCTGCGCTCCTTCTCGGCCGCCGCCCACGAGCTCGGCTACACCCAGTCGGCGATCTCCCAGCAGGTCGCGGCGCTGGAGGCCGATCTGGGACTGCCGCTGCTCGGCCGCCGCCCGGTGGCGCCGACCCCGGCCGGCGAGCGGCTGCTGGAACACGCGGGGCCGCTGCTGCTGCGCCTGCGGGCGGCACGCGCCGACGTGCTGCGCGCGGCGGCCCAGCCGGCCCACCGGCTGCGGCTGGCCGCCACCCCGCTGGCGGTCAACGCCGTGCTGGCCGCACGGCTGGCCCAGGCGCGCGCCGCCCAGCCGCGCCTGCGGGTGGAGGTGCGCACCTGTGACCGGCACCGGCTGGCCGAGCTGCTGGCCGAGGGCGAGGCCGATCTCGGGCTGGCCGACGGCATCGCCGCGCCCAGCGACCCGCTGCGCCTGCCGGAATCGGGCCCGATGACGACGGCAGGCGTCAGCGAGGAGGACCTGGTGGTGGCGTTGCCGCCGGGGCATCCGCTGGCGGGACGCCGGGCGTTGCGGCTGGCCGACCTCGTCGACGCCCGCTGGCTGCAGACGCCGCTGTGCCCGTTGCCGCGCCTGCGTGACCTGGCCGGTGACGGGTTCGCCGCCGCGCTGGTCTACCAGGGCGACGACGTGCACACCGTGCTCAACCTGGTGGCCGCCGGGCACGGGCTGACGCTGCTGCCGGCCTCGGCCGGGCCGGGGGTGCCGCTGGCGGCGCCGCGCCTGGTGCACCGTGTGGAGCTGGTGCACGGCGCGCTGCCGCCCGGCCCGGCCGCCACCTTGGCCAGGGCCCTGTCCGGCCCGCCGGGCTGAGGCTGCCCAGGCAGGCCGGTCCGTGTGCGGCGGGTGGAGGGGTCAGGCGTGCCAGCCGGTCACCCCGCCCGGCACCGGCGCGGCCGGGCCGTAGGGCTCGCGGGTGAAGATGAACGTGTTGAGGTCGAGGTGGTCGGCGGCCACGCGCAGCGTCTCGCCGGCGTAGTAGCCGTCCAGCCCGAGCCAGGTGCCGTCGTCCTGGGCCACGAAGCGGGAGGCGCGGCCGCTGCCGTCGACGGGCGCCAGCGACAGCCCGCGGTCGGGCAGCAGCCGCAGCGCGTACGGCTTGGGCCCCCAGTGCCACAGCCCGGTCAGCGCCAGCAGGTCGGGGTCGGCGGGGGCGGGCTGCCATTCCTCGGGCAGGCGCGGCTCGTGCTCGTCGAGGATGTCGAGCAGGTCGGTGGTCAGGGTGCCGGTCATGCCGCTGGTGGTGTTGGCCATGAACAGCACGCCGACACGTTCGGCCGGGTCGGCCCACACGGTGGCCAGGAACCCGGGCATGGACCCGGTGTGCCCGGCCAGGCGGCGCCCGCCGACGCGGGCCAGTTGCAGGCCCAGCCCGTAGCCGACGGTCCAGGAGTCGCCGTCGGCCACGCCGGCCGGTTCGCGCATCTCGGCCAGGGTGTCGGGCGACAGCACGCCGCCGGTGTCGCCGCCGACGAAGGCGGCCCAGCGGGCCAGGTCGTGCGGGGTGGACCACAGCTGCCCGGCCGGCCCCATGGCCACGGCGTCGTGCTCGGGCTCGGTGAGCACCGTGTCGGCCCACGGGTGGACGGCGTAGCCGGTGGCGTGCGGGGCGCGGGGGCGGGCGGTGGTGGCGTTCATCTCCAGCGGCGCCAGCACCTCCTGCCGCACGGCCTGCTGCCAGTCGGTGCCGCGCAGCCGGGCCACCAGCTCGCCCAGCAGCGCGAACCCGACGTTGGAGTAGTGGAAGAGGCGGCCGGGCCGGTGTCTGACCTGGTCGGGGCCCACCCGCTTGAGCAGGTCGGGCAGCTCCAGGCCGGGGGTGCGCTCCCACCAGTCGGTCGGCGGTTCGGCGGTCAGGCCCGAGGTGTGGGACAGCAGCTGGGCGATGGTGGCCTGCCCGGCGGCGGTGCCGGGCACGTGGCGCTCCAGCGGGTCGGTCAGCGCGAGCCTGCCTTCGTCGCGCAGCCGCATGACGGCCACGGCCACGATCGACTTGGTGATCGATCCCAGCCGGTACTGGGTGGCCGGGGTCGGCGGGCCGTCGCCGACGCGGCCGCGGCCGCCGAACCACACCGTCCGCCCGTCGCGGACGATCGCCGCCGTCAGCGACGGCACCCTGCACTCGGCCTGTTCGACGGCCAGCCTGCGCAGCAGCGCGCGGGCCGTCACCTGTCCCACCTGACTCATGGGCGACAAGACTAGCGGCGCCGGCCGGCCTGGCCCTCATCGATCGTGGTGCTGCGGGGAGACCAGGCCGGCGTCGTAGGCGGCGATGACGAGCTGGACCCGGTCGCGGGCGCCGAGCTTGGTGAGCAGGCTGGCGATGTGGGCCTTGGCGGTGCCGGGGCTGATGTGCAGCCGGGCGGCGATCTCGGCGTTGGACAGGCCGCGCCCGGCCAGGGTCAGCACCTCGCGTTCGCGCGCGGTGACGCCCAGCGGCTCGCGCGGCAGCGGGCGGGGTTCGGGGCGGGCGGCGAACTCGGCGATGAGGCGGCGGGTGACGCTGGGCGCGATCAGCGCGTCGCCGGCCGCGACCACGTGCACGGCGGTCAGGATGTCCTCCAGCGCCATGTCCTTGACCAGGAACCCGCTGGCTCCGGCCCGCAGCGCGGCGTGGACGTTGGCGTCGTCGTCGAACGTGGTGAGCATGATCACGCGCGTGTCGGGGGATTCGGCGGTGATGGCCCTGGTGGCCTCGATGCCGTCCATGCCGGGCATGCGGATGTCCATCACGACGACGTCGGGGCGCAGCCGGCGGGTGAGCTGGACGGCCTGGGCTCCCGTCCCGGCCTCCCCGGCGACGACGACGCCGGCCACCGCCTCCCCGGCGCCCGCCTGGCTGGAACTGCCGCCTCCCACCGGCCCCGATCCGGTCGGCCGTGACGTCCTGTACCTGGTCGACACCAGCCGTAAGGACCCGTGGGTTCCCCGATCGGGGCCGCGCCGGCTGATGGTCTCGATGTACTACCCCGCCCGCTCGGCCACCGGCGCCCCGGCCCCCTTCATGACGGTGGAGGAGGCCGCGTCGTTGCTGCGGCGCAAGGCCCCCGGCGCCGGCCTGCCCGCTGAGACCGTCAGCGACATCCGCACCCACGCCCGCACCGGCACGCCCCCCAGGAACGGCCGCCGCCCCCTGGTGGTGCTCTCACCCGGCCTCGGCCTGCCGCGGGCCAGCCTGACCTCCCTGAGCGAGGACCTGGCCAGCCGCGGCTACGTCGTCGCCTCGCTCGACCACGCCTACGAATCGTCGGGGACCGTCTTCCCCGGCCTCGGCCTGCTCACCTGCGCACCCCTGTGCGACCAGCCCAAGCCCCCCGAGGGCGGCAAGGCCGCCATCGCCAGGAACCGCGCCAGGGACGTCTCCTTCGTCCTGGACCGGCTGACCGGCCGCCACCCGGCCTGGAAACGCGCCCGCCTGATCGACCCCAAGCGCGTCGGCATGGCCGGCCACTCACTCGGCGGCGAGGCCGCCTCCGCCACCATGGCAGCCGACAAGCGGGTCAAGGCCGGGATCAACCTCGACGGCACCATCAGCGCGACCCTCCCCGCCACCGGCCAGCGATCGCCCCTTCCTGCTGATGGGCAGCCAGCGCGACCACAGCCCCGGCAAGGACGACACCTGGGACAGCGCCTGGCAGGCCCTGCGCGGCTGGAAGCGCTGGCTCACCGTCGCCCAGGCCCAGCACAGCAGTTTCACCGACCTGGCCCTCCCGCAGAGCCTGATCGGCCCGCCGGCTCCCGGCGCCATCGCCGCCGCACGCGGCCTGGCGCTCACCCGCGCCTACGTCGCCGCCTTCTTCGACCAGCACCTTCGCCACCTCAAGCGGCCCCTGCTCGACGGCCCGACCCCGGACAACCCCGAGGTCGGCTTCCACAACCCGTGACCCCTCACCGGCAGGCTCACCGCCGCCGCTCCTGATCGCGCACCCGGCCTCCTCCATGCGGCGGCCCGGGTCCGGTGAGCGGGTCCGGTCAGCGGGTCGGGGCGCGGTCGAAGGCGTCCAGGATGAGACGGCTGGCGTCCAGGTCGCGGGCGGTGTCGCCGAGCCGGGGCACCTCGATGGGGCCGGGCCAGGTGTGGCCGCCGCCGTCCACCGTGTACAGGCGCAGCGTGGCCCCCCGCGGGCAGGACGCCCACAGGCGCAGCCGGACGCGGCGCAGGGGGTGGCCGGTGGCGGGGGAGGAGCAGCGCTGGGCGGCGGCCCAGGCGTCCATGGTCTGCTCGACCGGGGGCAGCACGATGAGCGCGGCCAGGTGCCGCAGTTCGCCGCCGGGCTCGGGGTGGCCGCCGCCGTAGGGGACCAGGCGGTCGGCGGTGCCGTGGAAGGCGACGATCGTGGTGGGGACGGGATGGGCGCAGGGCTGGGCGATGGGGATGCCGGCCACGGCGGCCACGCCGCTCAGGCGGCCGTCCAGGGCGCAGACGAGCGAGACGGCCAGGCCGGCGCCGTAGGACAGGCCGGCGGCGAACTCGCGTCCGGGGTGGGCGCACTGGTGGCGTTCGACCTCGTCGAGCAGGGCGGCCAGGTAGGCGGTGTCGTCGGGGCCGGCGGTGTGCGGCAGGGTCCAGGCCAGCCGTCCGGGCGCCGACTGGGGGGTGATGACGATGTAGCCGCGGCTTGGGCCGATCTGGGACAGGCGGCTGTAGGCGGCCTGTTCGGTGGCGTCGGAGCCGAGGCCGTGCAGGTTGAGCAGCACCGGGTGGGGGCCGGGGCCGTCGGGGACGGCCAGCAGGTAGCGGCGGGTCAGGCCGGCGGTGGTGAGCTGGTGGGGGCCGGAGGTGAGCCGGCCGGCCGTGGCGGCACATCCCCTGCTCGCCGCCCCCCGCCCCTGCCCCCGCCCCGCTCCCTGGGACGATCCTGGTGAGGGTGCCGCTGCGGAGGATGCCTGACCGCCGGCGGAAGGCGACCGTTTGCCTGCGCCTGGCAGGGAGGGCACGCCACAGCCGGACAACGCCGCCACCAGGAGCGACATCAGCGCCATGACCGTCGTGCTCGCCCTGGCGCCCCGCAACGCTGCTCGCACCGACGCCCGAGGTGCAGGTCGCCGCGGCGCTTGAGGTGGCGCTGGTGCTGGTGCTGGTGGGGCTGGTATTGGTGGCCCTGGTGCTGGTGGTGCTGGTCCTGCTGCTGGGGTCGGGGGCCGCGCTGGTGGCCGCGCCGATGCTCGCGCTCCTGCCCATCTCGCCCCCCGCACGCGTGCCGATGGTCGTACTGGCAAGTGTGCCTCCCACGGCCGCCCGTACGCGCGCATGCCGAAACCGGCCGCCCCCTGTGCCCGGGGAACGGCCGGTCAGGGGCGGCGGGTCAGCACACGATGAAGATGCTCTTCCAGCCGACGGGGGTGCGCTGCTCGGCGTTGCGGTTGGAGGCCAGTTCGAAGTGCATCACGCCGGAGGCGTTGGGCTGGTTGTACATGCGGCCGCTCTGGCCGTCGCCGTACCACTTGTAGGAGCCGTGGTAGGGGATGTTGGACACGCCGCAGGCGTCCAGGACGACCGAGCGGCCGGTGAAGCCGGGGCCTTCGTAGGCGACGTACTGGGAGGCGTACGCGGCGCCGGCCGAGGCGAGGACGAACCCGGCGGTGATCGCGGGGACGAGAAGGATCTTCTTCAACGTGTTCTCCTTCGAGGGTTCCTGACGAATGCCCACAGTGGGTAATCGTATGGCAACCCTTCGTACACGTCGAGGCGTTTTCGCTGATGGCGAGGGCGAGGGCCCGTCGAGGACGGTTCACGACAGCGGTCCGGCCGTCAAAAAAAGCCGCTCACCGCCGCGTCTTTCGGCGGCGGTGAGCGGCTGGAAGCCGGCCCCTCAGGAGGAGGAGTTGGGGAGAGCGGGGGAGCGGTCAGGACTTGGCGTGCAGGGCGCTGCCCTTCTTCCACTGCGAGAAGGGCAGCTGCCAGTAGCCCCACCCGTTGTTCCACTCCAGCTCGCGATTGGTCCCGGTGATCTCCACGACGTCGCCGCGCTGGAAGTTGTCGTAGAACCACTTGGCCTGGTCGGGGCGGGAGTTGATGCAGCCGTGGCTGACGTTGCGCACGCCCTGGGCCCAGACGTTGTCCTTGGCGTGGACGTACTCGCCGGAGTTGGAGATGCGCACGGCGTGGTTGATCATCACGTCGTAGTAGCCGGGGTCGCCCTTCTTGCGGCCGGGGGAGATCATGCGGACCGGGTTGCCGCGTTCCATCGTCAGGTGCACGCCGGAGGTCGTGGTGTACTCGCGGGTGGTGGCCATGCCGGCGCTGATGCGCATGGTCTGCACGCGCTTGTTGTCCTTGTAGACGTACATCATGTGGGTCTTGGTGTTGACCTTGCTGATGACCTTGGCGCCGATCTTGAGGCTGGCGGAGTAGTCCTTCACGCCGTACAGGCCCTTGCCGGCCTTGACGCCGGTGATGCGGGCGTTGAAGGTGACCTTCTGGTGGGCGGGCCAGTACTTGGCGGTGCGGTAGATGACGGTGGTGTCGTTGATCCACCGCCAGGCGCCGGTGACGGGCTTCTCGGCCTCCACCTCCAGCACGCGCTCGACGGCCGCCTTGCCGGTGACCGGCTGGTTGAAGGTGACGATGATCGGGGCGCCGACGCCGACCGTCTCTCCCTTGGCGTTGGGGGTGACGTCGGCGACCTGCAGCTCCCGCTCGGGCTTGAGCGTGGTGAAGGTGCTGGTGGCGGCGGTGGCGCCGGCCTTGGCCGCGACGTTGTAGTTGGTCGAGGGCTTCAGCGGCGTCCGGGAGACCCACTTGGTCTTGTCGGCGTTGAACCTGCCCTCGACCGCCTGGCCGCCGCCCTCGACGGTCACCTCCTCCAGCGCGCCGCCGGCGGCGGTGACCACGACCTTCTTGTCGGGGCTGACCTTGGCGCTGCCTTCGGCGGGGCTGATGGTCACCGTGGGCGCCTGCGGGGTGGCCACGGTGGTGGCATCGGGCGCTTCCGGCCCGCGCGAGGCGGCGTTCCCGCTCGAGCAGGATGCCGTCAGGGCCGCCACCGCCAGCAGCGCGAGGCCGGCGGCAGACTTCGTCCAAGCGGGCGCAACGTTCAAGACTGTCCTCTCCACCAGGGCGGCAAACCCACCCCAAAGACTTTAATGCTCCTGCATGTATGACGCAGAAGCATTTAGGAGAGTTCGGTCACATTTGCATCACTAATTGCTGTCAACCCCAGGTCAACCTGCGTCAACGCGACGATCAACGCTCGTGCCCGCGGGGGGTTCAGCGCCGCTCCAGGCGATGGGTCAGGCTCGTGTGCCGCCGTCCGGCACCCTTGGTCCGTACGGCCTGGGCCAGCGCCCGCCGCGACCCCACGATCACCACCAGCCTCTTGGCCCGCGTGATCGCGGTGTAGAGCAGATTGCGCTGCAACATCATCCACGCGCTGGTGGCCAGCGGGATCACCACCGCCGGATACTCGCTGCCCTGACTGCGGTGGATGGAGACCGCATAGGCGTGGGCCAGCTCGTCCAGCTCGTCGAAGGCGTAGTCGACCTCCTCGTCCTCGTCGGTGCGCACGGTCAGGCTGTGGTCGTCGGGACGGATGCCGGTGACGATCCCCACCGTGCCGTTGAACACCCCCGCCGCGCCCTTGTCGTAGTTGTTGCGCAACTGGGTGACCTTGTCGCCCACCCGGAACACCCGCCCGCCGTAACGGCGCTCGGGCATGCCCTCGCGGGCCGGGGTCAGCGCCTCCTGCAGCGCGATGTTGAGCGCCCCCGCCCCGGCCGCGCCGCGGTGCATCGGCGCCAGCACCTGCACCTCGCGCCGGGCGTCCAGCCCGAACCTGGCCGGGATGCGCCGCGCGACCACGTCCACCGTCATCGCCGCGATCTCCTCCGGCTCCTCACACGGGAACAGGAAGAAGTCCGACATGCCGGCCAGCACCGGATGGTGCCCGGTGTTGACCCGATGGGCGTTGGTCACCACCCCCGACTCCTGCGCCTGACGGAAGATCTGCGTCAACCGCACCCGCGGCACGTCCACGGCGGCCAGCAGATCCTTCAGCACCTCCCCGGCCCCCACCGAGGGAAGCTGATCCACGTCGCCCACCAGCAGCAGATGCGTGCCCGGCGCCACCGCCTTCACCAGCTTGTTGGCCAGCAGCAGGTCCAGCATCGAGGCCTCGTCCACCACCACCAGGTCGGCGTCCAGCGGATTGTCGCGGTCGAAGGTGGCCTCCCCGCCCGGCCTCAGCTGCAACAACCGGTGGACCGTGGTGGCCTCGTGCCCGGTCAGCTCCGACAACCTCTTGGCCGCCCGCCCGGTCGGCGCGGCCAGGATCACCTTGGCCCGCTTGGCCCTGGCCAGCGTCACGATCGAGCGCACGGTGAAACTCTTGCCGCACCCCGGCCCGCCCGTCAGCACCGCCACCTTGCACGTCAGCGCCAGCCGTACCGCCTGACGCTGCTCGGGCGCCAGCTCGGCGCCCGTCTGGGCCGCCAGCCACGACTCCGCCCGCTCCCAGTCGACGTCGGCGAAGGACCGCAGCCGGTCATGACCGCTGTTCAGCAACGACGACAACCCGCCGGCCAGCGACAGCTCGGCCCGGTGGAAGGGCGGCAGATACACCGCCGGCACACTGTTGTCCCCGGCCGGCACCTGCTCACGCACCACCCCCTCCTCGGCCGCCAGCTCCTCCATGCACCGCGTGGCCAGCTCGGCCGGCACGTCGAGGATCTTGACCGCGTCGGCCACCAGGTTGGGCGCCGGCAGGTAGCAGTGGCCGTCGTCGGCCGCCTGCGACAACGTGTACCGCAGCCCCGCCTTGACCCGCTCGGGACTGTCATGCGGAATCCCCACCGCCTGGGCGATGGTGTCGGCCGTCTTGAACCCGATGCCCCACACCTCGTCGGCCAGCCGGTACGGCTGCTCCCGCACCACCGAGATCGACGACTCCCCGTACTGCTTGAAGATCCGCACCGCGATCGACGTGGACACCCCGACCCCCTGCAGAAAGATCATCACCTCCTTGATGATCTTCTGCTCCTCCCACGCCGCCGCGATCATCTTCGTCCGCTTGGGGCCCAGCCCGGGAACCTCCACCAGGCGCTGCGGCTCCTGCTCGATCACCTCCAGCGTCCCCGTGCCGAAATGATCGACGATCCGCTCGGCCATCTTCGGCCCGATCCCCTTGATCAGCCCCGACCCCAGATAACGCCGGATGCCCTGAACCGTGGCCGGCAACACCGTGGTGTAGGACCACACCTCGAACTGCCTGCCGTACCGCGGATGCGACGTCCACCGCCCCCGCAACCGCAACGACTCCCCGACCTGCGCCCCCAGCAACGGCCCCACCACCGTCAGCAACTCCGCCCCCGACCGCTCGGTGGCCACCCGCGCGATCGTGTACCCCGTCTCCTCACTGGCGAAGGTGATGCGCTCCAGGACCGCATCCAGGGACACACCGAGCGAACCGTTGGCGTCAGGCTTCACGCAAACCCCTCTGTTGCCTGTTTTGAAGGCAAGGGTAGAGCAGCAGGCAGACAAGGACCGGGGGAGCAGGGCGCATCCCCGACAGCCCCGCGACCACGGTCTTGTGGAGGTCGGTGTCGATCGTACGGCTCAGCGTAGAACGGTAGTGATCACAAGAACCCGCGCCGAAGCACTCGCCGCTGCCAGCCACGTCCCGGCCGAAGCGCGGGCGCGCGAGCGCGCCGCTTCGGAACCCTTGCGGGAAGCTGCCTGTCCACCTGTAACGCCGCCAGGAGCTGATGACTGCATGCCGAAGATCGGCGACACCGCCCAGACTGAGGGAACGTCGCGCAAGGTAGACCTCGTCGCCGACTCCAGAGCCCTTTACGACCTGCTGCGCGAGGAGGCCGCCAAGCCGGGCGACGGGACGGAGACCAACGCTCGCGTGAGGGGGTGCTGTGGAGGGGCACGCTCACATCGGTGTTGCGTAGCGTGGGCGCCGACTGGGATCTCGTCCACCAGGAGGAGGTGCCCCGGCACCTGCGCGACACCCAAACGCATCAGGCGCCGGCGAGGCGGCAACCCCTCGCTGTGGTGAATCCGCCACCTGGCACGACGGCAACCTGACACCGACGCGCAAGCCCACACCTGCCGATGTGCCCGCGCACAAGACACTCACGTCAAGCCGATCCGGGCTGAGCTGAGCGCCGCTGTGGAGGCGCTGCGGGCCGAGAACGGAAGGATCATGGCCGAGCTGGCGAAGGTGGAGCCGTTCAAGCAGTTCATCAAGGAAGTCAAGGAGACAGGCTTGTGATTGACCTGACCCGGTTTCGCTCGCAGTGGGTCACCGCATTGGCGGCGGTGATATGGCCGGCGACTTCACCACTCAAATTTCCAGTCCTGGTTCACGGCGTTATAGGCCGACGTGCTGCCGATGCAGTCCCACAGCTGCAGGCGGGCGCCAGGCTTGGGTGGTGCCGGGAAGGCCGGATTGTCGGCATCGAGGCACTTGCCGCTGTTGCGATTCACCAGAATCTTGGTGTCGGGATCCCCGGGTACGAATATGCGCGGGATCCAGAGCTGGTTAGGGCCTCTGTGGCACTGCCACAGGATCACCTTGGTGCCATTCTATGCCGGCGAAAGCTGGAGACGTGTTGACGAAGAACAGAAGTGATGCGCTAAGCGCCTTCAGGAAGATCATGAGTCGTCTTCTCAACATCGCGTCCCCCTTGCGGGATTCTTACGAGCAGAGACAGGACACTGAATCACGCTTGGACATGAGGCGCCGACGTAACAATCAGCATACTGCGGATTGCCCCGGCGCCACTCAAGGGCTTGGCCACGCTCCACCAAAGGCGCTTTGGAGAATTCTATGCACTTACAAAGCGGCGCTCGCGTACCGGTCGCCATCGCGGAGAGCAACCGGCGCGGCCGGTGGCGATCGCTCCGAGGTCGCCGTGACAGCGGCGGCCCGACGAGCCGGGATGAGAGTTCTTCATGCTCCCGGTGGCTCCGGACGCCTGGAGCCCGGTGAAGACGTAGCCGCACTTCGAACAGTCACTCAGTGATGTAAGCGCTGTCGGACCTACCGGGAGGTGCGGTTGCCGCCGTACGCCTCCTCGCCCTCTGAGGAGATCTCTGGAGCGCACCCTGGCTCTCTTGCCGTGGCACACGCGGGCCCTGACCAGGGACCCAACATGAGCCGAAAGCGGTCGCGACTAACGCGAATGCCGTGCCCTGCAGGTTGCAGGGCACGGCAAGCGGCGTCAGCGGATCAGACCCGGTCGACTCAGGCGGGCGGCGTGATGTCGAAGAAAGGGCTGCAGTTGGCGGGCCAGGGCCGTGTCCCCATGGTGCCCGGAGGCGGGAAGACGGTGCACGTGCTCTGCGCTATGCGCGAGTGTGCGTTGAGCACGGTGACGTGCACGGTCGTGCCCTCGTCGGGCGCGGCCAGAGTGATGTCGACCAGGCGGCCGAAGTTTCTGGGCAGCCGCGAGGACAGGTCGTGCCATCGTGGCGTCGTCCGCGGATCCCTGATGAGTACCTTGTCCTCCCGGATGACCCCTACGAACTTGGTCGGCGGCCTCTCCGCGTCCTCGGGGTCCCCTTGGAAGGCCGAGTCGATCGCGACAGCGTTGTCGTCTTCCATCCCGACGGGGAAGGAGCGGTTGTGCGCTTTGACGACCTTGGCATCCGCGGGGCCGTGAACGCCGGCGACCGATGTCGCGTGGACGCCGGCAAGGGCCGGCGCCGGAATGGAAAGAGCCGTCAGTGCGCTGGTTGCCGTAGCGGCTAGAGCAAACGCCATCGTGCGCGTGATGCCGAGGGGGTGCGAAGCGCGCCCGCTCTGGTGTTGAGCCACGTGTGTCCCCTGTAGGTGCCAGATTCGAACGAACGGGGCCAATAGCTGCCCCTAAATGGTTGCGAATGCGAAAGTACCCCTTCGGCGAAGCGATATAGCGCACAAGTTTTCCTGCGGAAGGCAAGGAGTGTCGAAAGACAAATAAAAGGCAATCGTTTCAGATATTTAGCAGCAAATAGGCGGAGGCGTGCATGTTTGCGCAAGATGATCCCCGACGTGGCGCGGGGGCTCCGGGGATGCACGCACCGGACACGGAGGCGACGACGTGCGCACCGGCGTCCGGCCCGGACAGTGGTGAGCCGAGAGTTGCCGTCGAACCCCGATCGTCCTGATCGCCTCAACCGCGCTCCACCTGATCACGGCACTCGTGATGCCGGCCCTCCCGAAGCCGCAGCCGGGCCCGTCGAGCAGAGACAATCCCAAAGACGGGGGAGAGGGACCACTCCGCCACCCCCGTCAGCACCCAAACCACCCACCACCCCTTACAGTGTCACCGGTGAAGATCAGACAAGGCCGCCCCGGCGACGACGCCCTCCTCCTCACCATGTTCGACAGCGCCGTGGAATGGCTCGCCAGCCAGAACCGCACCGGCCAATGGGGCACCCGCCCCTTCACCGGCGACCCCCGACGCACCCAGCAAGCCGCCGACTGGCTCGCCGGCGGCGGCATGCGCATCGCCGAGATCGACGACCAACCAGCCGGCTGCATCGTCGTCGGCGACGCCCTGCCCTACGTCACCCCCGCCACCGAACCCGAGCTCTACATCCAGGTCCTCGTCATCGACCAACGCCACGCCGGCCGATCCGTCGGACGGCACCTCCTGCAATGGGCCCTGCAAGAAGCCCGCGACCGCCACCTCGGACTCGTCCGCGTCGACTGCTACGCCGGCGACGACCAACGCCTCATCGCCTACTACGAAAGCTGCGGATTCACCCGCGACCAGCCCTTCACCGTAGGGGAGTGGCCCGGCATGATCCTCACCCAACGCCCCTGACCCCCACCCCAGGGCCTCACACCAGCGACAACTGAGCCGCCCGCGGCCCCCGGCCCACCGGCTCCGGCGCACCGCACCGCATCCCATAAACCCGGCACAACTGCGCGATCTGCCCCGTAATGCGCTGCTCATAGCCAGGAGAGGGAAACCCCGCCCGATCGTAGAGCTCCTCATAACGCTCCACCAGATGCGGATGCGCCCCAGCCAACCACCGCATGTACCACTGCCGCGTCCCCGGCGGCAACCGCAACACCACCGGCTCCACCGCCACCGCCCCCGCACCCGCGATCCGCCGCACCGTCGCCGTCAACTGATCAGCCGCATCACTGAGCAACGGCAACACCGGAGCCATCAACACCCGGCACTCCACCCCGGCCTCCACCAGCGCCGACACCAGCTCCAACCGCGCCTGCGCCCCCACCGCACCCGGCTCCACCGCACGCCTGATCCGCTCGTCCACGAACGCGATCGACACCGCCACCCGCGCACCCGCCCGCGCCAGCACCCGCGCATCCCGCAACACCAGCGCACTACGCGTATACACCGTGAACGGCACCCCCGCCGCCCCCAGCGCCGCCACCACCCCCGGCATCAACCGATACCGCTCCTCAGCAGGCTGATAACCATCACCCGCCACCCCCACCGCCAGCGGCTCACCCTCCCACCGCCCCAACTCCGACCGCAACCGCTCCACCACATTGGCCCGGACCACGATCCGCGAATCGAAATCAGCCCCCGCATCCAACCCCAGCTTGCGATGACCCGCCCGCGCCCCACACCCCAGACACGCATGCACACAACCCCGATAAGGCGAAACCGCCCACCGCTCGACGATGCCCGCACTCCCCGGCACCCGCTCGATCACCGTACGGGCCTGCGTCTCATAAAAACCGTCACGCACCACCGCCCGCCGCTCGATCAACGGCCGCTCATCGACCGCCTCCACAAGCGCCAGCGCATCCCAACCCACCCAACCAGTGGAACACGCATTCGACTACCTTTTCAAGCGGAACCCACCAACCCCACACCCCGAAGGAACCCCATGGCCTGGATCCTGCTCACCCTCGCCATCGCCTCCGAAGTCCTCGCCACCACCGCACTCAAACTCAGCAACGGCCTCACCCACATCGGCTGGACCATCGCCGTCGCCACCGGCTACATCACCTCCTTCGTCCTGCTCGTCCGCGCCCTCAAACTCCAACTCGACATGGGCACCGCCTACGCCATCTGGTCCGGCGCCGGCACCGCCGCCATCGCCCTCATCGGCGCCACCCTCATGGGCGAAACCCTCACCCTCCCCAAGATCAGCGGCATCCTCCTCATCATCGGCGGCGTCATCGTCCTCAACCTCGCCGGCAACCACTGAACCCCATGCGCCACCAAGCCACCCTCCTCGACAATGAGATCGCCAAAGGCGAAGGGACCAGAGAAACCATGACCGTCGTCCACCACCTCGCCCTGCAAACCGACTGGGAACACGCCCAGCAAGCAGGGGAGTACCGCATCTCCACCCTCGGCCACACCCTCGACGACATCGGCTTCATCCACCTCAGCCACGACCACACCCAACTCCGCACCGTCCACGACACCTACTACACCGCCGTCACCCAACCCCTCCTCGTCCTCGACATCGACCCCACCGGCCTCGACATCCGCACCGAGAACGGCTACCCCCACCTCTACGGCCCCCTCCCCGTCACCGCCGTCACCGCCACCCACCCCTACGCCCCCTGACCACCCGTCCACCCCATCGCCCGCAACAACCGCAACACATGCGGCGGCGTCCCCACCAACTGTGTACGCCCCGCACGGCACGACATCACCAGCAACCGCGCCCCCTCCACCCCTAGAAAAGCCAGCCCGCTCACATCCACCACCAGCGACTCGTCGATCCGCCGCGCCCGGCCCAACGCCTCGGCCAGCGCCACCTGATTCGTCGCGTCCACCTCGCCCACCAACCGGATGATCGACGGACCCGGCATCGGGCAGCACGTGATGCGCAACTGGTGATCGACATAGAGCAGATGGGGGAGGGACACACACCCGAGGGGGTCCGGGGTATTCACGACAAAGCCGCCATTCCCGAGCTCTCACATGCCCGGCATCGGAAGAGGGGAGTGGACCGTGGACCGTGCGGCCGGTGACACACGCCGAGGCCGCCGACCCCTGCACCAAGGCGGCCCCGCCGAGGCCGGAGGGGTTTCACGCCCCCTATTCACACACCCGCACCCCGACAGCATAGAGCAGCCGTCCGACCGCCGTGCGTAATCACCGGGATCTCCAGAGCCGCACGACCAGCCCTTTTGCGGACGGATTACCCAAACCACACAGAATCCACGTTCTGTACGGTATGAGCAGTTTGTCCGGCTAGAGGCGGTTCACGAAGCGGGAGGCGGCACGCTGGCTCATGCCGGTCTCGCCGCGTACCAGGAAGACGGCTTCCTTGATCTGGCCGAGCGCCTTCAGCTCCCGAGCCTGGTCCACCAGGTCGACGCTGGGGTTGGGGCGGTTGCGGGGGCTTTTGGTGAATCGCACGGCCAGAATGATCAGCCAGATGACGGCGGCGACGATGACGGCGGTGAGTGCGACGAGGCCGGCCGTCGAGGCGGCCAGGGCCGGCGGGGCGGCGAGGAGCTGGCTGGACGTCAGGCTGGGCATGGTGGAAATCTGCCCGGCCGGTGACTGTTCATGCGGCGTGTTTTTGCCGGGTCGTGGCGTCGACTGGTTGCTCGATAATGAACATTATGTCAAGTAGACCGGATCGAGGGCCTCCTCCGCGCATCCGGTCGAGGGTGGTGGGTCGTCGTGGTCGAGCCGGCAGTGGTCTGATGCGTTGGACTGTTCGGTCGGAGCCGGGATCGTTGTCGTGATCCCCGCCGGTGGGGCCTTTGCGTGTGGGCAGGACGAGCTACCCGCTTCTACCGCCCATGTCCGGGGTTCGCCTCCGCTTCTGGACGAGGTCGAGGTGCGGCGGCGCGCTACTTGTTGGTGGTTGTCCAACGATGCGCATCCTGGGTGGTTCCTTGCGCTACTCCCCCGCATGGTGACCAGTGGATGATCGTCTACGCTTCGGGCGATGTTGTCTTCGGGCGTTGGTGAGCGGGGTGGTCGGCGGATGGGCACGGTGTGGCTGTTCACGGGTGACAGCGTGACTCAGGGGGCGTTGCACACGTTCGGGTGGCGTGACTATACGCAGTTGTTCGCCGAGCGGGTGCGGTTCGAGCTGAATCGGCCCGGTGATGTGGTGATCAACACGGGTGTGAGTGGTCAGAAGGTCTCGCAGCTCGATGTGGAGAACGCGGTGTTGCGTCATCGGCCTGATGTGGTGGTGCTGATGTTCGGGCTCAATGACTGTGTGGCCGGGGCGGCGGGTCTTTCGGCTTTTGCCCGTGACTATGCCGCGGTGGTCTCCCGGGTGCGGGAGGCGGGTGCGAAGGTGGTGCTTCAGACGCCCAATCGGGCGCCGGAGTCCGGCTGGGCTGATCTGCCGGCTTATGCCGAGGTGGTGCGCTCGCTGGAGGCGGATGTGTTGGTGGATCATCATGCGGCCTGGGATGGTGGCGAGCATTGGATGGGGTCGGGGTGCCATCCCAATGAGTACGGGCATCGGGCGTTGGCGAGGAATCTGCTGCGGGCGCTCGGCTTGTGGGAGCCGGTGGGGGTGAGTGGGTCGTTGTTCATCCCGTGAGGGGGTTGATCGCCCGCCTGCGGTGCCGGGCGTGCACGCTTTTCAGGACGGGGTGGGTGGGCACTCCAGGACTTCGATGGAGTTGCCTGGCATCAGTGTGATGTGAGGGTGGTTGCTGAAGAGCTGTGCCGCGTCTTCGTGTGTTTCGGCCTCTATGATCGCGTATCCGGTTTTCGCGTCCGTGTTGCCTTGTCGGTGTCGTCGGCCGTGCCGTTGAGGACGGCGAGGAACTTGCCCATGGGCGGAGCGTAGCCCGCGAACGAGGCTGGGTGGTTGAGCGGTGGCGGGCTGTGGTGGGTGCCGTGGGCGTTGCTTGTGGGGTTGGTGAGAAGTTTTTTTCGGGTGTTTCCGCCTTCATTGTGATCTTGTCGGGCGCTTTGGAATGCGGGTGCGATCTGGGGTTTCGTGGGGTGATGTGGTGGTGTGGTGGGGCTTCTGCGGTGGCTGACGGGGGCTTTGACGGCGTGTTGATTCACTGTCTTTGTCATGTTCGGTGGATTTAGGGTAGAGCTCCTGCCATTCGCTCAGCGAGAGGAGCAGCACGTGGGGAACCAGTCGGTTTTATGTCCGGTGTGTCAGGGGGTTCTGCCTGCTTCGGACAGGGAGGCGTACACCCCGCTGCGGGGGCGGTTGATCCTGACGAACGGGTATTGCGGGGGTGGGCACGCCGAGCGGCGTGCTGAGGTGGCGGAGGTGGAGGAGACGCGGCAGGTGGCGCGTCCGTTGCCGGCGCCTGGTGTGTCGCCGGGTGTGGTGGCGCCGGTGCCGATGGGGCGGCGCTGATTTCTCTGCTTATCGGTGGCCTGGGGTGGTGTGCCAGTAGTCGCGGGTCTGTACGGCCAGGCCGTCGGGGTTGAAGCGGGCGAAGACGCAGCCCGCGAGGGTGATGGGGTGGCCGTTGTCGAGGGCGTGGACCCGGTATTCGATGGCGGCCTGGTCGCCGTCGACGATGGGGGTGGTGAAGGTGACGTGGGGGTCGCTTTCGCCGGTGAAGGATTGGCGGATGTAGTCGGCGATGGCGTCTTTTCCGTGGTGGGGTGGGCGGAAGGGCATGCTGGTGTGGGTGGCGTCGTCGCTGTAGAGGGCGATGATGGCGGTGGTGTCGTGGTGGGTCCAGCCGTGTTGCCAGGTGTCGGCGAAGTGCTGGGCGGCGGCGCGGGTGTCCATGTGATCCATTGTGGTGGGTTGTGTCTTGCTGGTCGGGGTTGAGGTGTCTCCCCCGCCAGCATTTTTTCGGGCATATCGGGGCAATTTGGCTGCTCAGCTGGGCTGTCTGCGGTGATTTGTCAGCATCGGTGGGCGATTCGTGTCAACATCTAGAGATGCCTGGGCCTTGTGGGACTGCCGTTGACGCCGATGCCGGTGGTGTTCGCCGGCTCGCGATCGGTTGACGCCTCTCCCCTGCCCGCTCCCCTTGACGTCTCGGTGAAGGAAGTTCCGCGTTGCGCATCCTGCTCCTGTGTTCCTCGTTCAACGGCCTGACCCAGCGTGCCTGGCTGGAGCTGCGGCGGGCCGGCCATGATGTGAGCGTCGAGCTGGCGATCTCCGAGCGGGTCATGGTGGAGGCGGCCGAGCTGGTCAAGCCGGACCTGGTCATCTGCCCGTTCCTGAAGGAGCGGGTGCCGGAGGCGTTGTGGCGCGGGCACCGTACGGTGATCATCCATCCGGGGCCGCCCGGGGACCGGGGGCCGTCCTCGCTGGACTGGGCGATCGCCGAAGGCGAGCGCGAGTGGGGTGTGACGGCGCTGCAGGCGGTGGAGGAGATGGACGCCGGCCCCATCTGGGGGTGGCGGACGTTCCCGATGCCCTCGGAGCCGCCGCGCAAGTCGGCGCTGTACAACGGGCCGGTGGCCGACGCGGCGGTGGAGCTGGTGGCGGAGGTCGCGGGCAAGGCCGCCGATCCGTTGTTCACGCCGACGCCGCTGGACTACCGCTCCCCCGCTGTGACGGGACGGCTGCGCCGGCCGATGCGGCACGCCGACCGGGAGTTCTCCTGGGAGCAGCCGGCCGAGGAGATCGTGCGGGTGGTGCGGGCGGCCGACGGCGCGCCGGGCGGCCGGGCCCGGTTGTGCGAGTTGCCGGTACGGGTGTTCGACGTGCACCGGGGTCCCGATCTGGCCGGCACGCCGGGGGCGGTGGCGGCCCGGCGTGAGGGTGCGGTGCTGGTGCACACCGGTCAGGGGACGGTGTGGGTGGGCCACCTGCGACTGGAGGCGGGGGCGGGCCAGGAAGGCGGCGGGGTGAAGCTGCCGGCGACGATGGTGCTGGGTGAGCGGCTGGCGGGTGTGGGTGAGCGGGCCGGCTACAGCGAGATCACCTACGAGCGCGGCGAGGAGGTCGGGGTGGTGAGCTTCGACTTCTACAACGGCGCGATGTCCACCGACCAGTGCCGGCGGCTGGCGGCGGCGTTGCGGTACGCGGCGGCGCAGGACACGCGGGTGCTGGTGGTGCGGGGTGGCGAGGTGTTCTCCAACGGCATCCACCTGAACGTGATCGAGGCGGCACGTCATCCGGAGCTGGAGGCGTGGATGAACATCAACGCGATCAACGCGGTGTGCCGGGAGATCGTGCGGTGCACCTCGCAGCTGGTGGTGACGTCGATCGCGGGGAACGCGGGGGCGGGCGGGGTGATGATGGGGCTGGGCGCCGACCGGGTGATCGTGCGGGAGCCGGTGGTGCTCAATCCGCATTACCGGACGATGGGGTTGTTCGGCAGCGAGTTCTGGACGTACGTGCTGCCGCGGCGGGTGGGGGCGCAGGCGGCGGCGGAGCTGACCGGGCGGGCGTTGCCGGTGGGGGCCGCCGAGGCGGTGGAGCTGGGGCTGGCCGATCGGGTGGTGGGCGGGTCGCGGCAGGAGTTCGAGCGGCGGGTGGTGGACTACGCGCACCGGCTGGCCCAGGACCCCTCGTATGAGGCGTTGCTGGCGGCGCGGCGGCAGGCGCGTGAGGCCGACGAGCGGCGCAAGCCGCTGGACGCCTACCGGGCCGAGGAGCTGGCGGAGATGAGCCGGGACATGTTCGACGACCGCAACGGGTTCCGGGCGGCGCGCCGGGCGTTCGTGGGCAAGGCGCGGGCGCAGGCCACTCCCCCGCATCTGGCGGGTCATCGGGAGCTGTCCGGCGCGTCGGGCCCCGCGGTCGCGGCGGCATCTCATATGTGAGATATGGTCGTGTGTTGTGGCAGATGATTACCTTGTGCGGATCGGCCGGCTCATCCGGGATGCGCGTCAGCATCGCGGTTGGACGCAGCTTCAGCTGGCCGATGCGCTGGCGACGAGTCAGAGCGCGGTCAACCGGATCGAGCGCGGCAACCAGAACATCAGTCTTGAGATGATCGCCCGGATCGGGGAGGCGCTCGACAGCGAGATCGTGTCCCTGGGGTATGCCGGTCCGATGCATCTGCGGGTGGTGGGCGGGCGCCGGCTGTCGGGCAGCATCGACGTCAAGACGTCCAAGAACGCGTGTGTGGCGCTGTTGTGCGCGTCGCTGCTGAACAACGGCCGCACGATCTTGCGCAAGGTGGCGCGGATCGAGGAGGTCTACCGGATCCTGGAGGTGCTGGCCTCGATCGGGGTGCGGGCGCGGTGGATCAACGAGGGCAGCGACCTGGAGATCGTGCCGCCGGCTCGGCTGGAGCTGGAGGCGATGGACACCGAGGCGGCGCGCCGTACCCGCAGCGTGATCATGTTCCTGGGGCCGTTGATGCACCGTACGGGGGAATTCCAGATCCCGTACGCGGGCGGCTGCGACCTGGGCACGCGTACCGTCCAGCCGCACATGTCGGCGCTGAAGCACTTCGGGCTGGACATCACCGCGACGGGCGGTTTCTACCACGCCAAGGTGGACGGCGGCGCCGCCCCGGCGCGGCCGATCGTGCTGACCGAGCGCGGCGACACCGTGACGGAGAACGCGTTGCTGGCCGCGGCCCGGCATCCGGGGGTGACGGTCATCCGCAACGCCTCCTCCAACTACATGGTGCAGGACCTGTGCTTCTTCCTGGAGCAGCTCGGCGTGCGGGTGGAGGGCATCGGCACCACGACGCTGACGGTGCACGGGCTGGCCTCCATCGAGCGGGACGTCGACTACTCCCCCTCCGAGGACCCGGTCGAGGCGATGAGCCTGCTGGCGGCGGCGGTGGTGACCAGTTCGGAGCTGACGATCTGCCGGGTGCCGGTGGAGTTCCTGGAGATCGAGCTGGCGGTTCTGGAGGAGATGGGGCTCGACTGCGACCGCACGGGCGAGTACTGGGCGGCCAACGGCCGTACCCGGCTGGTCGACCTGACGGTGCGGCCCTCCAAGCTGGTCTCCCCCATCGACAAGATCCACCCGATGCCGTTCCCGGGGCTGAACATCGACAACGTGCCGTTCTTCGCCGCGATCGCGGCCGCGGCGCAGGGCTCGACGCTGATCCACGACTGGGTCTACGACAACCGGGCGATCTACCTGACCGAGCTGACCCGGCTGGGCGCCTCGGTCAAGCTGCTGGACCCGCACCGGGTGCTGGTGGAGGGGCCCACGCGGTGGCGCAGCGCCGAGATGATGTGCCCGCCGGCGCTGCGCCCGGCGGTGGTGGTGCTGCTGGCCATGATGGCCGCCGAGGGCACGTCGGTGCTGCGCAACGTGTACGTGATCAACCGCGGCTACGAGGACCTGGCCGAGCGGCTGAACGCGCTGGGCGCGCGGATCGAGACCTTCCGCGACATCTGATTTTCGTCGGTGGCGGCCGCTACCGTCTCCTCTGCAGGCGGCACGCGCCCGCAGGCGGCATCGTCTGCGGGCGGGTGCGTTCGGTGCGTCGCCGAGATGTGAGGAGGGGAGCCGGTGCGGCCCGCGGAGCTGGACAGGTTGACGGTGGGACAGGCGGCTGACCGCTACGTGGAGCTGGTGGTGGCCAAGACGTCGACGGGCGCGCTGTCCCCGGCCACGGCCGAGGTCTACGCGCGTGACGTGGCCACGCTGGTGGCGCTGGCCGGCGCCGACGTGGTGCTCGACGACCTGACCGGCGAGGACGTCGATGCGATCTTGCTGGCGTTCGCGCGCAAGCCCGACGCGCGGCAGGCGGGCGGGTCGGGGGCGGGGCAGTCGCCGTCCTCGCAGGCCCGGTTCCGGCGGTCGATCTCGGCGTTGTTCAAGCACGCCACGCTGGCCGGGTGGGTGCAGATCAACCCGATGACGGCGGCGACGGTGACGGCCAAGCAGCGGGGCGGGCTGCGTCCGGAGCGGCGGGCGCTGACCCGCGAGCAGGCCCAGGGGCTGATCGGCGCGGCGCGGCAGTTGCGGGAGGCGCCCGAGCAGGAGGGCAAGCGCCGCGACCAGCGCATGCAGTTGCGCGACGCGGTGATCGTGCTGCTGCTGTCGACGGTGGGGCCGCGGGTGTCGGAGCTGGTGCGCGCCAACGTGGAGGACTTCTACACCAACGACGGGGTGCGCTACTGGCGGATCTTCGGCAAGGGCGGCCGTACGCGTGACGTGCCGCTGCCCGACGACGTGGCCGAGGTGTTGCAGGCCTACCTGGCGCGGGGGCGGGGCCAGGTGGCCGGCGCCGAGGACGGCAAGGCGCTGCTGCTGTCGTGGCGGGGGCGGCGCCTGGCGCGGGGCGACGTGCAGGCGGTGATCGACCGGGTGCAGCGGCACGTCGATCCCGATCAGCGGCGTTCGGTGACGCCGCACGGGTTGCGGCACACCACGGCCACGCACCTGCTGGCCGACGCGGTCGACATGGACGCGGTGCGGCGGGTGCTGGGGCACAGTGACCTGTCGACGCTGGGGCGTTACCGTGACGAGCTGCCCGGGGAGCTGGAGGTGGCGATGCGGTCGCACCCGCTGCTGCGGGACAAGCCGTCCCGACAGAGCCCCGGCCACCTTGGGTGATCGGGGTCGTGATGGCGGCCATCGGTGTCGTGATTGGCCCGGGGCGGCCGGGAGCTGGTTGAGTCTGCGGCGTGAACGGACAGATCACCACCGGATGGGTGGACATCGCGGGCATGGCGGCCTACACGGCCCTGCCCGTGGGGGTGCGGCGGCCCGTGGGCGTGCTGGTCGCCGGTGAGATCTTCGGGGTGAGCGGGTACGCGCGGCGGATGGCCGACCGGCTGGCCGGGCTGGGGCATGCGGCCGTCGTGCCGGACTTCAACCACCGGCACGAGCTGCGGCCCTCCCCCGCGCCTTCGGAGGCTCCTCGGGGCGAGGCGGGGGTTCCGGTTGCCGTGGATGCGGTGACGGGTGGCCCGCCGGGGCGGGTGGTGGAGTTGCCGGCCGATGCGGCCGGCCGGGAACGGGGGCTGGAGCTGGCCTGGCTGCTGCGCCGGGAGCAGGTGCTGGATGACGCGCGTGCCGCGGCCGAGCACCTGCGGCGCGTGGGCGCCGGGCCCGCCGCGGCGGTGGGGTTCAGCCTGGGCGGGCACGTGGTGTGCTCGGTGGCCGGGGAGCTGGGGCTGGCGGCGGCGGTGGCGCTGTACCCGGGCTGGCTGACGGGCACCGAGCTGCCGCTGAGCCGGCCGGAGCCGACGCTGGAGCGGGCCGCGCGGGCGCCGGGGCGGCTGGTGGTGCTGCTCGGCGCCGACGACCCGATCATCGACGGCGCACAGCAGCGGGCGATCGCGCAGCGGCTGGAGACGGTGGTGTATCCGGGCGCGAGCCACGGGTTCGCCGCCGACGAGCGTGACACCTTCCACCCTGCCTCGGCCGAGGACGCCTGGCGCCGCATCCAGGACGTGCTGGAGGAGGTGCGCCGCTCCCGTACGGGCTGATCCCGGCCCGGACTGATCGCGGCCCGGACTGATCCCCGACGGGTGGGTCAGGTGCGGGCGGGGGTGACGCGGACGGCCAGGCGGTCGAGGGAGATGCCCAGGACGTCGGCCAGTGAGGCGATGGTGAAGAACGCCGGCGTGGCGATGCGCCCCGTCTCGATCTTGCGGAGGGTTTCGGCGGACATGCCGGCCGCGGCGGCGACCTCGACGATGCTGCGCTCGCCTCGGGCCTGGCGCAGCACGTGGCCGAGCTGCTCGCCGCGCAGCCGCTCCTCGGGGGTCAGCGGGGATCGCACCATGCCCCCACCCTACACCCGCACGATACTTATACCGGTATTGTTATCGCCCCGGGGTGGGTCTCCCAGCGGGCTGGGGGTCAGGGGATGCTGGACACCTCGGGGAAACGGCTGTCGGGCTCCTGGAACAGGCGGGTGGGCTTGCCCCGCAGGTGCAGGTCGAAGAACGCCCCGACGTAGGCGCGCTGGGCCGCCACCGACCGTTGCGGATCGATCGTGCCGACGAAGTCGGCGACCGGCACGGCACTCTGCTTCCCGTCCTGCTCGCCGTCCTGTGCTTCGGGCTGGGCCTCGGACTGTGCCTTGGGCAGCGCCGCGGCGATCTGCGGCAGCAGCGCCTGCAGGTCGGTGAACGAGCCGTGCGCGGCGCCCTTGAACCGCAGCTCCCGCTTCCACCCGGTCGAGGCCCGCCAGAACGACTTCCAGCTCGGCTCGTTGTCCCGTGTGTGCGTCTGGGCCGCCAGCTGCAGGAACGGCCTGGCCACGCCGGTGGCGGCGACCGGGCCGACGTAGCCGCCGTCGAGGTTGACCCCGGCGTCCACCCGCGGGTCGTCGTGGACGAGCTGGGCCGCCACCGACCCGCCCAGCGACTGCCCCAGCGCCCCCACCCGCGTCAGGTCGGGCGCGCCGCGCAACCCGGCGGGCATCTCCCCGCCGGCGGCCCGTCCCTGGATGGCCCGTCCCTGCCCCAGGGCCGTGACCTGGTCCAGCACGAACCGCATGTCGGCCAGCCGCGCCCGCGCGTGCCGCTCCAGCAGCGCCGCGATGACGCGCGGGGTGAGCTTGGCCGGCAGCGGCAGCGCGCGCACGACCCGCCCGCCCGGGAACTCCACCTGGTCGGCCTCGTAGGTGTGGTCCACGGTGACGACCAGGTAGCCGCGCGAGGCCAGGTCCTGCACGAGCGTGGTGCCCAGCGTGCGCGGCCCGCCGTCCCCGGAGCCGAACAGCACGACGGGCAGCCGGCCCGCACCGCGCTCGACCGGCGCGCCGGAACGGGCGGCGGTGCGGGTGGCGGCCCAGTCGACGGCGCCCTTGGCGATGCCCATGGGCGGCGCGGAGCGGCGGTCCCAGTCGGCGGCAGCCAGGGGCGCCATGTGGGGGGCGAGCGGCTGCGCGCCGCTCTGGGCCGGGTACCACAGGCTGACCATCAGCTCGCGATACGGCTTCGACCGCACCAGGGGGTCGCGGCGGGAGCGGTCGACCAGGCGCAGGGCGACGGTTCCCACCGGGTGGGGGCCGCCGGGCGCGGGCAGGGCGACCGTGACCGCCTGCCGCGCCTGCTGCTGCTGTTGCGCGTGCAGGGGGACGGTGGCGGGCGTGAGGGCCAGGGCGGCGACGGCCAGAGGGGCCGCGTACGTCTTCACGGGCATGCCGGTGTTCTCCTCGAACGGGAAGGGAAGGCGGGGGGTGTGGTCCGAGGCTGGCAGGCGAGCTCGCGGGCGGACCAGCGGCCACGGGCTGACCTGCGGGTACGACTTTCGGATGAGGGGCCCGGATGTTCCTCCTTGCGGAGGATGGGGGGCGCCGGGGCGCGGCCTTTAGGGTGGGCGCATGACTCCGGCCGCCCGTCCGACTGCGACGCCCCGCTCGAGGATCGGCTCCACGATCGGCTCGACGGGCCGCCCAGTGGTTCGCTCGGTGAGGGGCTTTGTGCGGGGCTTGAGGGGCCGCCCGGGGATCGGCTCGACGGTCGGCTCAGAGATCCGTCCGACGGTCGGCTCGACGGTCGGCTCGGTGATCGGTTCGGTGGTCGGTTCGGTGGTCGGTTCGGTGGTCGGTTCGGTGCCGCCTGTGGTTGCCGACGCGCTGCTGGCCGCTGTGATCTTCGTGGTCACGCTGGGGCCGGGCCGGGTGGCCGAGGGCGGTCCTGCGGTGCTGGCGCTGCAGGTGGCTCTGGTGGCGCCGCTGGTGTGGCGGCGACGTGCCCCGCTGCTGGTGCTGTGCGCGATCAGCGGCGCGGCCGCCGTGCAGTGGGCCATGGGGGTGCAGCTTCCGGCCGACGCGGCGCTGCTGGTCGCGTTCTACACGGTGGCGGCCCGTCGCCCGTGGTGGGCGACGCTGGCCGCCGCTTTTGTGCTGGAGGCCGGGGTGGTGGCGGCCGCGGCGCGGTGGGCGCCGCCGGGCCGGATGCCGTTGACGGTGGCGGCGCTGAGCGCGATGTCGGCCGCCGCGCTGGCCGCCGGCCGGTGGGCGCGAACCCGGCGGGCCTACGTCGCCTCGCTGGAACGCGACCGCGACCAGCGGGCACGTCTGGCGGTCGCCGAGGAACGCGCCCGGATGACGCGCGACATGCACGACATCGTCACCCACAACCTGTCGGTCATGGTGGCGCTGGCCGACAGCGCCGCCTATGTCCACGACCGCGCGCCCGGTCAGGCTGTGGCCGCGATGGCGCAGATCGCCGACACCGGCCGGCAGGCACTGCGCGACATGCGCCGCTCCCTCAGCACCGACCAGGGCGCTGAGGGAGGCACCGGCAGACGCGCTGAGGGAGGCGCTGAGGGAGGCGCTGAGGGAGGCGCCGACCAGGTTATTGGCCCGAGCGCCGGGCAGGTCGCCGGGCAGGGCATCGGGCAAGGCATCGGGCAAGGCATCGGGCAGGGGCAGGAGTTCGGCAGCGCCCCGTTGCACCCGGCGCCCGGTATCGCCGATCTCGGCCCGCTGGCCGACCGGATGCGTGCCGCCGGCCTGCCGACCCGGCTGCAGGTCAACGGCGATCCCGCCGACGTCCCAGCCGCCGCGCAGCTCACCCTCTACCGGCTGGCCCAGGAGGCGCTGACGAACACGCTGCGACACGCCCCCGGCGCCCGCGCGCACGTCCAGGTACGCCTGACCCGGCGGCGGGCCGACATCGAGATCAGCGACGACGGCGGCCGCCCGGCGCCCCCGCGGCCCGCCGGGCGGGGGCTGGCCGGGATGCGCGAACGCGTCGCCGCCTACGACGGCACCCTGCACGCCGGCCCGGCCCCCGGCGGCGGCTGGCGCGTCGCGGCGGTCCTCGACCTGACCGGCCCTCACACGACCAGCCCTCACCTGGCCATCTCTCACACGACCAGCCCTCACAGGAGTGGCCCCCGCGCGACCGGCCCGGACGCGCCATGAGCCTCGACCTGACCGGCTCCCATCTGACCGGCCCCCAGCTGTCCGGCCCGGAGGTGCCATGACCGTCCGGCTGCTGATCGCCGACGACGAGGCGCTGCTGCGCATGGCCTTCCGCATGGTGCTGGACGCCGAACCCGACCTGCACGTCGTCGGCGAGGCAGCCGACGGCGAGCAGGCCGCCCTGCTGGCCCGCCGGCTGCGCCCTGACGTCGTGCTCATGGACGTCCGCATGCCCGGTCTGGACGGCATCGAGGCCACCCGCCGGATCGTCCGGGACTGTCCCGCTTCGAAGGTGCTCATCCTGACCACCTTCGACCTCGACGAGTACGCCTTCGCCGGGCTGAAGGCCGGCGCGGCCGGGTTCCTGCCCAAGAACACCCCGCCCGCCGACCTGCTCGGCGCGATCCGCAACGTCGCCGCCGGGGAGGCCGTGCTGTCGCCGCGCGTCACCCGCCGCCTGCTGGACAGGTTCGCCCCCCAGCTCACCCCCGGCCCCCGTGAACAGCACCGGCTGCTGGACCTGCTGACCGCCCGCGAGCACGACGTGCTCGTCCAGGTGGCGCGCGGCCTGTCCAACGCCGAGGTCGCCGCGGCCCTGCATCTGGCCGAGGCCACGGTCAAGACGCATCTGAGCCGCGTGCTGCTCAAGCTCGGGCTGCGTCACCGCGCCCAGGTGGTGGTGTTCGCCTACGAGAGCGGCCTGATCCGCCCGTCCTCATGACGGTTCGTGTCGCTCGGCCCGGTGGACGAGCGCGGCGATCCGGGCGCTCACCTGCCGCCACACCCCTGGCGGGAACCCGTGTCCCATCCCTTCGACCAGCAGGAACTCCGCGCCCGGGATCGCCTGCGCCGTGGCCCGCCCGCAGGCGGGGTCGGCGACGGCGTCGGCCGCGCCGTGGATCACCAGCGCCGGCACCGCCAGCCCGGCCAGCCCCTCCCGCCGGTCGCCCGACCCGATCACCGAGGCCGCCTGCCGCAACATGCCGGCCAGCGACCAGCCGCGGTCCCAGGCCCGCCCGGCCACGGCCCGCACCGCCTCCAGGTCGGCGGCCACGCCGCCGGCGCTCGCCCCGGCCACCATCCGCGCCACGTACAGCTCGCGGGTGGTCGGCGGCGGCCCCGGGAAGGCGGGCGCGGCGCCGGGGAGCGGCGGCGGTGTCATGCGGTCGCCGTGCGTGGACATGATCGAGGTGAGTGACCTGACCCGCCCTGGGTGGGCGACGGCGACCGCCTGGGCGATCATGCCGCCCAGCGACGCGCCCACCAGGTGGACGTTGTCCAGCCCCAGGATGTCCATCAGCCCCACGGTGTCGGCGACCAGATCGGTGAGCGTGTACGCCAGCGAGGACAGGTCTCCGGCCAGCGCCGCGGCGAAGTCCGGCCGGCCGGCGGCGTCGAAGTGGGTGGAGCGCCCGCAGTCTCGGCCGTCGAACCGGATCAGTTGCAGGCCGTGCCCGGTCAGTTCGGCGCACAACCCGTCGGGCCAGTTGATCAGCTGACCGCCCGCTCCCATGATCAGCAGCACGGGGGGCGCGGCCCGGTGGCCCAGCCGCTCGTACACCAGGTCCACCCGGTCCGGCCCGACCCCGGACGCCGTCTGCTCGGCCACCTCGCCCCTTCCCGGAAACTGTCGGCGCCTGTCGCTAGCGTGACCGCATGGAGGACAGCATGGTCGACAGCATGGACGACAGCATCGTCATCACCGGCGCGCGCGTGAACAACCTCAAGAACCTGTCCCTGCGCATCCCCAAGAACCGGCTCGTCGTCTTCACCGGCGTGTCGGGCTCGGGCAAGTCGTCGGTCGTCTTCGACACCGTCGCCGTGGAGTCCCAGCGCCAGCTCAACGAAACCTACTCCTGGTTCGTCCGCAACCGGCTGCCCAAACACGAGAAACCCGAGGCCGAGGCCATCGACAACCTCGGCGCCGCCATCGTCGTCGACCAGAAGCCGGTCGGCGGCAGCTCGCGCTCCACCGTCGGCACCATGACCGACATCCTGCCGATCCTGCGCGTGCTGTTCTCCCGCTACGGCACCCCCAGCGCCGGCTACACCTACGCCTACTCCTTCAACGACCCTCACGGCATGTGCCCCGGCTGCGACGGCCTCGGCCGGGCGGTGCGCCTCGACCTCGACGCGCTGCTCGACCCCGGCAGGTCCCTCGACGACGGCGCCATCCGCTTCCCGCTGTTCGGGGTCGGCACCTGGCAGTGGCAGATCTACGCCCGCTCCGGCACCTTCGACCCCGCCAAACCCGTCGCCGACTACACCGAACAGGAGCGCCACCTGCTGCTGCACGGCGGCGGCTTCACCGTCGAGGTCCGCGGCAAGAACGGCACCCTGAACAAGGTCGACTACGAAGGCGTCGCCGACCGCTTCACCCGCCTCTACCTCAAACGTGACCTGTCGGGCCTGAGCGACAAGACCCGCCAGGCCGTCCTGGCCTTCGTCACCGAGGGCACCTGCCCCCAGTGCCGGGGCGCCCGCCTCAACCAGGCCGCGCTGGCCACCAGGATCGGCCCGCACAGCATCGCCGACCACGCCGCCATGGAGGTCACCGACCTCATCGCCGTCCTGGCCGGGCTCGGCAACCCCGTCGCCGACACCGCGGCCGCCGCGCTGCGCCGCATCGAGCAGATCGGCCTGGGCTACCTCACCCTCGACCGCGAGACCACCACCCTGTCCGGCGGGGAGGCGCAGCGTCTGAAGACCGTCCGCCATCTCGGCTCCAGCCTCACCGGCATGACCTACGTCTTCGACGAGCCCAGCGCCGGCCTCCACCCCGCCGACGTCGGCCGGCTCAACACGCTGCTCCAGGCGCTGCGTGACAAGGGCAACACCGTGCTGGTGGTCGAGCACGACCCCGACGTCATCGCCGTCGCCGACCACGTCATCGACCTCGGGCCCGGCGCCGGCCCGCACGGCGGCACCGTCGTCTACCAGGGGTCCGTCGAGGGGCTGGCCCGCTCGGGCACCCTGACCGGCCGCCACCTGCGCGCCCGCACCCCGCTCAAGACCGCCGTGCGGCGCCCCACCGGTCACCTGGCCATCACCGACGCCGCCCTGCACAACCTCGACCACCTCACCCTCGACATTCCCGCCGGCGTCCTGACCTGCGTCACCGGTGTGGCCGGGTCGGGCAAGTCGACGCTCGTCGGGGAGGTGTTCACCGCCCAGCACCCCGGCGCGGTCGTCGTCGACCAGGGGGCCGTCAACGTCTCGGCCCGCTCCAGCCCGGCCTCCTTCATCGGCGTCCTGGATCCGATCCGCCGGCTGTTCGCCCGCGCCACCGGCACCGAGGCGGGCCTGTTCAGCTCCAACTCCACCGGCGCCTGCCCGGCCTGCGAGGGCCGTGGCGTCATCCACACCGACCTGGCCTTCATGGACCCGGTCACCGCCGTGTGCGAGATGTGCGGCGGCACCCGCTTCAACCCCGAGGTCCTGCGGCACCGGCTGCGCGGCCACACCATCGTCGACGTCCTGGCCCTGACCGCCGAGCAGGCCGCGGCGTTCTTCACCGAGCCGGCCATCCGCGACCGCGTCACCAGCCTGGTCGACGTCGGCCTGGGCTACCTCACCCTGGGCCAGCCCACCTCCACGTTGTCGGGCGGCGAACGCCAGCGCATGAAGCTGGCCGGCGAGCTCACCAAGACCGGCGCCGTCTACGTCCTGGACGAGCCCACCACCGGCCTGCACCTGTCCGACGTCGCCACCCTCATCGACCTGCTCGACCGCATCGTCGACGCCGGCAACACGGTCATCGTGGTCGAACACCACATCGAGGTGGTGAAACGGGCCGACTGGGTCATCGATCTCGGGCCGGGCGGCGGCAGACACGGCGGCCGCCTGATGTTCCAGGGCACCCCTGCCGACCTGCTGACGGCCTCCGGTTCCCGCACCGCCGAGCATCTGGCCGCCGCGCTCGCCTGACCGGCCGCGCGAGGGGTGGGGCTGATCGTGCCAAAAGGCGCCCGGCACGATCAGCCCTGTGAAGCCCCGTGGAAGCCCCGTGTCAGCCCTGGGGTTCCTCCGCCGGGCAGCTGATGCCCTTGGCGGGTACGGCCCCGGAGATCAGGTAGCTGTCCATCGCGGCCGTGGTGCACGTGGTCATGCCGTAGACGCCGTGGCCCCAGCCCTCGTAGGTGAGCAGGGTGGCCTTGGCGCCGAGCTGGCGGGCCACGTTGGCCGACCACGCGTACGGCGTGTCGGGGTCGTGCTTGGAGGTGGCCACCAGCAGCGGCGTGCTGCCCTTGTACCGCAGCGGGTGCTGGGGGTTGTTGACCGGATGGCCCTGGCAGATCGGCATGTCGCCCATCGGCATCGGGTTGTAGCGCATGTCCGGCGCCACCGCGTTGGAGGCGCGCATCACCTCGGCGTACTCGGCGTAGCCCCGCAGCGACAGGTTCCAGTCCTGGCACAAGATCGCGGTGGGCAGCTCGGCGTACGTGCCGTTCACCGGCCAGTTGCCGGGAGGGCCCGGCATGTCCTCCGGCACCGGGCCGCCCGCCAGCGCGAGCAGCACCTTGGCCTCCAGCCGCCAGGCGGGCGCCTCGTTGAGCACCACGCCCAGCCACAGCAGGTTGTGCGCGCTCACCGGGCGGCCGTCGCCCGGCCACCGCAGCTGGCCGCTGCCCGCCTTGGCCAGCAGCCCCTTCCACAACGCCCGGATGTCGCGCCCGCGCAGCACGCAGTCGCTGTCGCGCCCGCACCAGGCCACGAACTCCTCGAAGCTGTCCTGGACGGTGGCCGCCTCGCTCACCTGGAACGCCTTGACGTCCAGGCTGTGGTCCATGTTGCTGTCCAGCACCATGGCGCGGATCCGGTTGGGGAACAGCTCGGCGTACATCTGCTGGGCCAGCGTGCCGTAGGAGACGCCGTAGGAGGTCAGTTTGTCCTCACCCAGCGCGGCGCGGATGGCGTCCATGTCGCGGGCCACGTTGACCGAGTCGAGGTGGTCGTACAGCGGGCCGGTGAGCTTGCGGCAGTCGGCGCGCAGCCTCCTGTCGAAGGCGACCCACGTCAGGTAGTCGGCCTGGCTGGTCATGACCGGGTAGGGCATCTGGTTGTAGACCGAGGCCGAGCAGGTCACCGAGCGGCTGCGGGCCACGCCGCGGGGGTCGTAGCCGACGATGTCGAAGCGCCGCTGGATGTCCTGGCTGAAGCCGGAGGGGCGCAGGATGTCGTTCACGCCGGAGTTGCCGGGGCCGCCGGGGTTGCTCAGCAGGGAGCCGATCCGCGAGGACGGGGCGGTGGCCTTGCGGCGGGCCAGCGCCAGGGCGACGGTCGGCCCGTCGGGCTCGGACCAGTCGACGGGCACGGCCAGCGTGCCGCACTCGACGGTGGGTTCCTCCTCGCACGGCCCCCAGGTGATGCCGCGTTTGCCGACGGCATCCGTGACGTCCTGCCGGGTCACCGCCGCGCCGGCCGTCCCCGCCATGGGGACGGCTAACAGCGTCGCCACCGTCATGAGGGCGGTGGCGAGCAGGGATGTTCTTCTCAGCACATTGCTCCTATCGTCGATCGGCACGTCGATCGGCGGGCGGGACTGCTCGCACGGCGCATGATCGGGCCCCCTGGCCTGGCGGTGGAGCATCCCTCGTCCTGCCTCAGCGGCCCGTGGCGGGGCCGTTGCCGTGCCTCTCCTTGATCACGACTCGGAATCTAACAGGCGAAGGCCGCGCTGGTGGACAATACGTCAGAATCTGGACAAATGCGGGTGTGGGAGCGGCACAACCCGCACCGCCTCGCCGAGCCGGCAGCGCAGGTCAGCAGCGCAGGTCAGCAGCTCAGGTCACGCGCGGGCAGGCGGCCCGTCACCAGGAAGTCGGTGACGGCACGATCGCCGCAGGCGTTGCCGTTGGCCAGATACACCCCGTGACCACTGGAGTCCACGGCGACCATCCGGGCCCGCTGCCCGAGCGCCTCACGCATCTTCAGTGCCCCGCTGTAGGGCGTGGCCGGATCCCGCAGATTCTGGATCAACAGGACGTTGGCCGGACCGCGCGAACCGATCCGCGTGGCCGGCTCGGCGGGCCGCCACGGCCAGGACGCACACGGCCCGAGATTCACCGGCATGCCCGCCGTCAACGGGTAGGCGGCCCGGCTGCGCCGCACCTGCTGCTCGTGCCGGGCGACCGAGCCCGGCCACACCACGTCGTTGCACATCGTGGCGCCGGCGTGCGCGGCGGTGTTCTGCAGGGCGGCCTGCGGCGGCTGGTTGGGCGCGGGCAGCCCGGCGCCGCTCAGCGCGGCCTTCAACAGCCCCGCCAGCATCGGGTAATTGGCCCGCGAGTACAGCGCGTTGAGCAGGGTCTCCCGCAGCAGGTTGCCGCTCAGCCGCTGCTCCGGCTCCGCCCCGGGCCAGGCGAGCGGCTCGCGGTCCAGCCGGGCGGCCAGCTCCAGGAACGTCCGGCGCACCGCCGCCACGTCGGCGCCCAGGCCGTACTCGCCGTCGCGCGCGGCCGCCCACGCGCCGAAGTCGGGGAAGGCGTCCTGCACCCCGACGGCGTAGTTGGCCAGCCACTGACGCGCCACCCTGCGCGGATCGGGGTCGTCGTTGCTGTCGAGGATCACCCGATCGGTGGTGCCGGGGAACATCGTGGCGTGCACGGCGCCCGCGTAGGTGCCGTAGGAGACGCCCCAGTAGGAGATCTTGTCCTCGCCGAGCGCCACCCGGATCCGGTCGATGTCCCTGGCGTGGTTGCGGGTGCTGATGTGCCGGATCAGCGGCCCGCCGTTGCGGGCGCACGCCTCGGCGATCCGGCGCGACCACGCCGCGTTCCCGGCGATCCCGCCGTCGGCGTCGGGATAGGGCTTCAGCCGCGTCAGCGACAGGTCGGCGGGCGCGAGCCCGCAGGAGACCGGCGAGCTCTTCCCCACGCCACGCGGGTCGAACCCGACGATGTCGAACCGGTCGAGCACCTCCTTCGGCAGCTTCTTCACCAACGTGCTCGGCCGGTTCAGCCCCGGGCTGCCGGGACCGCCCGGAATGATCAGCAACACGCCGCGGCGGAGGTCGGGACGAGCCGTCTCGATCCTGGACACCGCCAGCGTGACCGACGGACCGCCGGGGGCGGAGTAGTCCATCGGCACCTCGATCGTCGCGCACTCCTGCCGGGGATCGACGCCCTCGCCGGGCTGACAGGAGCTCCACCGGGTGACGGCGGCGTGCGCCGGGGCCGCCAGGAGGGTCGCCGCCAGGGCGGAGGCGGACAACAGGGCAAGGGTTCTCATCAGGGGTCCTTTCGGTTCCGGTGGGGACGTCCACGACTCTGCCGGGTCGTTGATCGCCGAACCAGAGACCTCGTCACCGACCGCCCGTGACCTCATCACGAAACCGACAAAACACCCAACATCCGGACTGCTGGAACGGGATGGAACGCCCACCCCACAAAGACCACCCACCGAAAGAGACCAGCGAGACACCGCCTGCCACAGCCACCCTCGCCGCCGCACTCCTCCTGGCCACCGCCCCGCTCACACCCACCACCCAGACCGGCACCGCACCCATCGTCCACGCATGGGGATACAACTTCTTCGGCCAAGTCGGCAACGGCACCAACGACACCCCCGTCACCCACCCCATCCCCATGGCCTCCACCGGCGGCCACGACGTCACCCAGACCAGCGGCGTCTACCTCGAAAGCTACGCCCTGCACACCGACGGCACCGTATGGACCTGGGGCAACGGAACCCAGCAAATCCCCCGCCCGGCGACACCGCCACCGCAGGCTCCACCCGTCGACATCGTCGTCGCCGTCCAGCCCCCCAACGGCTGCCCCTGACCACCCCCCTCACGAAACCCCGTCCACCACCGGAACCAGCACATCCGTCACCAACTCCCCAGGCGGCGTACACCCCGGATCCGACACATACACCTCCCGCACCGCACCCCTCACCACCAGACGCCGCTCAGCACACCACGCAAGAACCGCATGCACCGTCAACGCGATCTGGTCATAAGGCCCCACATGCGTCGCCCGCGCGAACACCCCACCCGGCAACACCCCCACCTCGAACCCCCCACCGACCTCCACCCCGTCCTCCAGCAACAACGCCACCCGGACGTCCACCACCTCACCCACATCCACCGGAAACAACCCCACCAACCGCACCGGCCCGAACCCCTCCGGCAACCCCGCCACCAACCGCGCCACCGCCGCAGACGTAGCCCGCCCCACATCCTCCATCCCCGCCGCCCGCTCACCCACGAACGCCGCCCGCACCCCGCCCTCCCGCACCAAAGACACCTCAGCCGCCGGCAACCCCGAAGCCAGCACCCGCTCCAACGACGCCAACGTCCGCCGCCGCCGCGCCAACTCCACCTCCAACGACACCCGAACCGACTCCAACGCCCCCACCTCCCCCGACAACACCCGCCCCACCACCGCCAACGGCACATCCAACGACCGCAACAACCCGATCGACAACGCCTCCCGCGCCTGACCAGCCCGGTAATACCGGTAACCCGTCACCGCATCCACATACGCCGGACGCAACAACCCCAACTCGTCGTAATGCCGCAACTGCTTCACACTCAACCGACCAAGCCGCGCAAACTGCCCAATCGGCAGCAACTCCTCATCCACCTACACACCAACCCTCACGTAACGTCAGACCCATGACCCTCTCCATCGGCCAAGTCGCCAAACTGGCCGGCATCACCGTACGAACCCTCCACCACTACGACGAAATCGCCCTCCTCACCCCCAGCCAACGCACCACCGCCGGCTACCGCCGCTACACCCACGACGACCTCCTCCGCCTCCAGCAAATCCTCCTCTACCGCGAACTCGGCTTCCCCCTCGAACAGATCACCGACATCCTCGACCAGCCCCACACCGACCACCTCACCCACCTCCACCGCCAACACGAACTCCTCACCCGCAAAGCCCAACGCCTCCACCAGGTCATCACCAACGTCGAACGCGCCATCCAAGCCCACACCCACCACCTCCCCCTCACCCCGGAAGAACGCTTCGACGTCTTCGGCGACTTCACCCCCGAAGACCACCAAGCCGAAGTCCAACGCCGCTGGGGCCACACCGACGCCCACGCCGAAAGCCGCCGCCGCACCGCCGCCTACACCAAGACCGACTGGCTCCAGCTCACCGCCGAAGCCACCGCCATCGACGACGACATGCACGCCGCCCGCACCCGCGGGCTCGCCCCCGACCACCCCCACGTCATGGACATCGCCGAACGCCACCGCGCCCACATCACCCGCTGGTTCTACGACTGCACGCCCGAACTCCACCGCGGCCTCGGCGACCTGTACGCCACCGACCCCCGCTTCACCGCTGCCTACGACGACCGCGCCCCCGGCCTGGCCGCGTACTACCGCCAGGCCATCCACGCCAACGCCCGCCGCCTCTGACCTGGCTGAAGGGTTTTGAAGTGGGGAAATGGATCTTGTCCGGACCCAGCAGCTTTACAATGTAGATTTCTAAGCGGGGAGGTCCAGCGCCGCGGCCGTCAGCGCGCGCGCCCGGCGGGGCGAGGTCACCAGCTCCACCGTGTCCGACAACTGATCCACGCACCCCGCCACCGGCAGCCCCCTGACCGCCGGATCCGTCACCGACGCCAGCAGCGACCGCGCGAACCGCTCCCCGCCGATCACCCGGAACGGCCGGTCGAAGAACCCCCGCACCCCCTCCTCCAGCCGTTCGGTCAGCGCCATGCGATTCTGCAGCGCCGCCAGCCGTCCGTACGCCGCCGTCAGGCCCTCCTCCCGCTCGCGCCACGACCGCGCCGCCATCGCCACCCCCAGCGCCTCACCCAGCTCGGCCGAGCCCGGCAGCCGGGCCAGCGCGCTGCCCAGCCACTTGGCGTACGGCGGGTAGCGGCGCCGCAGCAGCAACGCCAGCCGCATCACCTCCCGCGCCAGCCGCGCCGCCACCACGGCCGACCCCAGCTCGTCCCCCACCTCCGCGCACCGCCCGGGGAACGGCTCCTCATGGCCGATGCGCTGCCACTGGCAGGCCAGCACGTACCGCCACACGTCCTGCGGATACCAGCGCAACGCCTGCCGGGCCGCCTCCAGCCCCACGCCCGGCAACCCGTCGCAGAAGACCTCACCGCCCGTCACCTCGGCCAGCGTCTGCCACGGCACGGACAACCAGTCCAGCAGGGACACACCTGCACGCGGATCGAACCCGAGCCGCCCGGCCAGCCACTCCCCCAGCTCGGCCACCACGACCCCCGGCTGCCGCACCCCGTGGTACTCGAACACGGTGTCAAAACCGCCGAACCGGTCGGGCAACCCCGCCGCCACCCGGTCCCGTACCGGCTCCACCTGACCGGCGGGCACGAACAGCAGGACCCGCGGCCCCCAGTCGTGGTCGGCCGAGCGGGCCGTGTCGAACGCGAGCACCTCGGACCCCGGGCCGATCAGCGCGGCGCTGTGCCGCACGCCGGGAAGGAGCGGCGCGACGACTTCGCCGTAGAAGGCACGAGAAAGCTCAATACCAGGCACAAAATTGGACATCACGCCGTCAACTCTGCACGAGCACCGCTCGAACCTCACCCGGTTTTCCCAGCGCCGATGACAGCGTGGTGACCGACCGGACACGCCAGGGGGAGGGACCCGTTGAGCAAGGTCGTCGCCGACATCTCCGTATCGCTGGACGGCTACGTCACCGGCCCCGATCCCGGCCTCGAACACGGCCTGGGCACCGGCGGCGAACTGCTGCACGCCTGGGCCCGCCAGCCCACCGACGTCGACGCGCGCGTCCTGGGCGGCGCGGTCCGCGCCACCGGCGCCGTCCTCATGGGACGGCGCACCTTCGACGTGGTCGACGGCCCCTACGGGTGGGGCGACCCCCTCGGCTACGGCTCGGCCCGCGAGCAGGCGCAGACGCCGCCCGTGTTCGTCGTCACCCACGTCCCGCCCCCAGCGGTACGCCGGCCCGAACTGTTCACCTTCATCACCGACGGCCCCGCCGCGGCCGTCAAGCACGCCCGCACCGTGGCCGGCGACGGCGACATCGTCGTCATGGGCGGTGCCGACCTGATCGGCCAGGCCACCGACGAAGGGCTGCTCGACGAGCTGCGCCTGCACCTGGCGCCGCTGCTGCTCGGCGCGGGCACCCGCCTGTTCGCACACGCGCGCCCGCGCCAGTGGGAACCGGTCGAGACGCACTTCTCGCCCCTGGCCACCCACCTGACCTACCGCGCCATCACCTGACCCACCGCCTCCCCCCGCGGGGGTTCAGCCGGCGACGTGGCAGGCCAGCACCAGGCGCCGGCGGTAGCCGATCCGCTCGTACACCTTGATCGCCGCGGCGTTGACGTCGTCGACCATCAGCGCCGCGCGGCCGTGCGTGGCCACGAGCTGCGACGACATCCAGCCGCACACCCGCTCGGCCAGCCCCCGCCCGCGGAAGCGGGCCGCCGTGGCGACGCCGGCCAGCAGGCCCACCGACGGCGCCGACCACGCGTCGGCCGCCACCGCGGCCAGCTCGCGCCCCACCCGCACACCCGCCCAGCGCCGCACCCCGGCTGCGCCCGGCACCGCGTACGACGCGGGCGCGTCCCCGGCCAGCAGCGCGGCGATCTCCCGCTCGGCCGCGCCGTCCAGCCAGCCGACCGCCGACGTCGGGCCCACAGCGGGGCCGCCCGCCGGGCCGGCATCCAGAGGGCCGGCGTCGCGTGGGCCGGCATCCCGTGGCGGCGCGCCGGCCTGGCCGGGCCGGGGGCGGGGCGGCCCCGGCAGGCTCATCCAGGAGAACGCGCCGCTCTCCGTCACACCCTCCAGCCTCGCCGCCACCCGCCGCATCAGCTCCCGCTCGCCCAGCGGCCGGAAGGTGGGCCCCAGCTCGGCCAGCGCGTGCCGGACCAGCTCGGCCGCGTCGTCCGGGTCGCCCCACACCGCCAGCCGGTCGTGCCGGGCGATGCCCGGGGCGGCGGCCACCACCGCCTCCCGTAACGCCCAGGCGCGGGCCCGGCCGCGCAGGTCCTGGCCCGTCCACACGACCAGGTCGTCGTCGCCGCACGCGGCGCGCAGCGCGCCCGGGTCGCCGAGCCGGTGGATCACAAGATCTCGCCCGGCCGGTACGCGGCGGCCTGCGGGTGCTCGGCCACGACCTGCCCCACCTGCCGCACCACCTCGGCCACCTGCGCGGCGGCCGCGCCGGTGAAGGAGACCCGGTCGGCCAGCAGCGCCTCCAGCTCGGCGCGGTCCAGCGGGAAACGCTCGTCGGCGCCCAGCAGGTCCAGCAGCTCGTTGGAGGCGCCCCGCGACCGCATCGCCAGCGCCGCCGCCACCGCGTGCTCCTTGATCAGCTCGTGGGCCTGCTCGCGGCCCATGCCGGCGCGCACGGCGGCCATCAGCATCTTCGTCGTGCCCAGGAACGGCAGGTAGCGGCCCAGCTCGGCCGAGATCACCGCCGGGAACGCGCCGAACTCCTCCAGCACGGTCAGCATCGTCTCCACCAGCCCGTCGAAGGCGAAGAACGCGTCCGGCAGCGCCACCCGGCGCACCACCGAGCAGGACACGTCGCCCTCGTTCCACTGGTCGCCGGCCAGCTCGCCCACCATGGAGGCGTAGCCGCGCAGCACCACGGTCAGGCCGTTGACGCGTTCGCAGGAGCGGGTGTTCATCTTGTGGGGCATCGCCGAGGAGCCGACCTGCCCCTCCTTGAATCCCTCGGTGACCAGCTCGTGCCCGGCCATCAGCCGGATCGTCCTGGCCAGCGAGGACGGCGCGGCCGCCAGCTGCACCAGCGCCGAGACCACCTCGAAGTCCAGGGATCGCGGGTAGACCTGGCCGACGCTGGTCAGCCGGCGGGAGAACCCCAGGTGCGCGGTGACCTTCTCCTCCAGCTCGGCCAGCCTGTCCTGGCGGCCGCCCAGCAGGTCGAGCATGTCCTGGGAGGTGCCGACCGGGCCCTTGACGCCGCGCAGCGGGTAGCGGCCGATCAGCTCCTCCAGCCGGTGGTAGCCGGCCAGCAGCTCGTCGGCGGCCGAGGCGAACCGCTTGCCCAGCGTCGTGGCCTGCGCTGCCACGTTGTGGGACCGCCCGGCCATGACGGTGGACGTGTGCTCCTCGGCCAGGGAGGCCAGGCGGGCCAGCAGCGCCACGACGCGGTCGCGGACCAGCAGCAGGCTGTCGCGGATCTGCAGCTGCTCGACGTTCTCGGTCAGGTCGCGCGAGGTCATGCCCTTGTGCACCTGCTCGTGCCCGGCCAGCGCGTTGAACTCCTCGATGCGCGCCTTGACGTCGTGGCGGGTGACGCGCTCGCGCGCCGCGATCGACTCCAGGTCGACCTGCTCGACCACCTTCTCGTAGTCGGCGACCGCGCCGTCGGGCACCGCCACCCCGAGCTCGGCCTGCGCCCGCAGCACCGCCAGCCACAACCGCCGCTCAGCGATGATCTTGTACTCGGGAGACCACAGGCGGGCCAGCCCGGGTGAGGCGTAGCGGGCGGCCAGGACGTTCGGGATGCGCGGCTTGGAAGTCACGTTGGACAAGTCTATTCACACCCCGTCACCGCCACCGCATCCAGCCCGCACGCCCTTCCCCGCGGCCCCGTTGCGGCCACGTTGCGGGCACGTCCGCCCCCCGCGGACGGGCGCTGACCAGCGCCGTCGCGCGCCGGGCCGGACGGAGGCCATGTTTCCCCCTGTCCTGGCCGGTAAGTACAGGAAGTCGCGAGGACCCGACCAGAAAGGCATGAACATGAGCACCGACGACAAGATCCGCAACAAGGCCCAGGAGCTCAAGGGACGCGCCAAGGAGAACATCGGCGACGCCACAGACAACGAGAGCCTTCAGGCCGAAGGCCGCGCCGACCAGACCGAAGGCGGCCTGAGGCAGGCGGGTGAGAAGGTCAAGGACGCCGGCAAGAAGGTCAAGGACGCCTTCAAGAAGTAACCGCCGCGGGCCTTGGGGGGCGGTGCGGCGGGTCGTCCCGACCTCGCACCGCGCCGCCTCCCCCGCTTCCCGGTCACCGGCCCCTGCTACCGGGCCCCGGCCGGCCGAAGGGCCGGACCGTCACCAGAAGCGTGTGCCCGGCGCCGGCTAGCTGTTGCACTCCCGGGACAGGACCTTGCCCGTCTTGGCGTCCGTGCAGGTCTTGCACGTACGGTCCGGGCTCCCCGTGATCGGCTCCTTGGTGGTCTTGCACTCGCGCTCCGTCGCCTGCTCGGGCTGCTTGGTCTTCTGCTCGCAGTACTGCTTCTTGTACCCGCCGCCCTTCTTGTCGCGGCAGTAGTAGCAGCGCTTGTTGCCTTCCTCCAGATATTTGCACTTGGGCGCGCCACTGGCGGCGCCGCCCGCGGCACAGTCGGCAGGCGCGGCCGACGCGGCGGGCGTGACGGTGGCGGCGTGGACTTTCTCCCCCAGCGCCTGCGAGGCCGTCGAAGGGGCGAGGGCGGCAGCGACAAGGGCGCTCACAGCGCATGCTTCCTTGAACACGGTTCCTCCCACAGGACTTCTTCCTCTGGCCCCTCCATCGTGACCCGCCATTACCGGGAATCGTCAAGACGACCGCCCGGAATTTATTTCCGCCGCCGAAACGCATTTCTTCCCCTGAAACTCCGGCAGGCATTTTCATTACGCCCTGGAAGCAACTTCCACATAACTCTTTTACTTCTGCCGGACCGTCACCTCTTGAGGCGGCGTACGAGGGAGCAGCAGGAGAAGGCATACCTGCGCCAGCGGCATGCCCCAAGGCCTCCTCGGCGGCCAAGGAGCCACCACAGCAGCAGCGCGTCCAGCAGCCCCGGCACCAGCAACGACGACCACGTGGCGACCGTGCTGCCGAGCATGTAGGGGTGGAGCCATTCCAGGAACGCGCTCACGGCGGAGCTTGCGTGTCATAGGGGTGGGCGTCCAGCATCGCGGAGCTGCCGTCGTCGACGGGCAGCCCCCAACTGATGATCACGGCGCCGTCACCGGCCTGCGCGGCCAGGTTCAGCACCTTGCTGGGGGACCACCCGGACGGCGGGTGAAGCAGACAGACAGCTGCTCCGCGGCCGACGCGTCCCCGAAGCTGATGAATGGGCAGGTGGCTTACGAAGCCAGCAGGTCGAGGTGAAACCCGACGAAGAAGATCGCGAATCCGGCCCAGCGTAGCTTGCGACTGGGACGCATGACCTCCAGCGCTCGGGCGAACCGTAAGCGGAGAAAGATGGCCGGCTTGTACCTCAGCCAGACGCCTGATTTCTCCAGCATGAGCTCCCCGGACGTCATCACGGTGAACGCCAGCGACGCCGAGCCGAACAGGCCCATCGCCGCCCACATCGCGCTGTGGCTGAACTCCGCGACGCCCCAGGTGAAGATGCCGATACCTGCTCCCAGCACGGCCAGCGACAGAAGGGGCTCGGCAAGGTTCAACGCAGCCACTTCTTCTTCTGCCAGTTCGCGCACAGGACGTTCCTCGGCAGGCAGGCCGGACGTCACCAGATCGCGGATGGCCCGCTTCAGCCGCACTTTCTGGTCGCTGCAGATCCACTCATGCGGTTCGCCGTAGCGGCATTGACGGCCGCAATAGTCATGGCGATTCTTGACGAAGTCGTCCTTCATGCGCAGGTAGTCCTCGAGCGGGACGAGGCTGCCGGCGAACCCTTGCCGGGGAGGCGTCGGATCGATGTAGTCGGCCTCCAGCCCTCGCCAGTCGGTGGGATTGTGCCAGACGGTACGGCTGAGCAGCAGGTTCTCCAGCGCGATCAGCTCCGACAGGTACGAGCTCAGGTGAAGAGTTCTGCGCAGCTTTCGGGCCCGGGCGGACGCCTTTCGGGCGGCTTCTCTAACCTTTTCCGGATCCACCAGATCGAGCAGGGCGACAAGGCCGCCAAGGAACTGCAGACACTTCCCGAGACGACCCCACCAGAAAAGAGTGAACGGCCCCCATTGCGTGGTTGATCCCAAAGGGCCGGAAGTCCACTTTGACACCATTTCCCCCAGGTCTCCCCAGCCAAAAATGGCAAGGAGGCCCACCACTGCAACGAGCGCCCACAACCGCCTCATATCAGCATTATGAAATGCGGGATGGGGTGACCCGCCCGGCCCCGGCGCCGCATGAGGTCGGCGCCGGGGTGCTCCGCTCACGACGTGGGCGTGAGGACCTTGGCCTCGTGCTTGGGCGCGGACGGCTTGCGCCCCATCCGCTCCTTCACCCGCTCCACCACCGTGTACAACGTCGGAACCAGCACCAGCGTCAGGAGGGTCGAGGACACCAGACCGCCGATCACCACGATCGCCAGCGGCTGCGAGATGAACCCGCCCGACCCGGTCACCCCCAGCGCCATCGGCGTCAGCGCGCAGATCGTGGCCACCGCCGTCATCAGGATCGGCCGCAACCTGCGCCGGCCGCCCTCGATCACCGCCTCGACCACGCCCAGCCCCTGATCCCGGTACTGGTTGATCAGGTCGATCAGCACGATCGCGTTCGTCACCACGATGCCGATCAGCATCAGCATGCCGATCAGCGCCGGCACACCCATCGCCGTGTCGGTCGCCACCAGCAGCCCCACCGCGCCGGTCGCCGCGAACGGGATCGACACCAGCAGGATCAGCGGCTGGACGAAGCTCCGGAACGTCGCCACCATGATCATGAACACGATCGCGATCGCCGCCAGCATCGCCATGCCCAGGTCGGAGAACGCGTCCGCCTGGTCGGCCGAGGCGCCGCCGATCTTGTACCGGGCGCCGGCGCCCAGCGCCACCGACTTCATCTTCGTCGTCAGCTCCTGCGTGACGGTGCCCAGGTCCGACGCCTCCACCTTGCCCGACACCGTCGCAGAACGCTCACCGTCGATCCTGGTCACCTGCGTCGGACCGGCCACCTGCTCCACCTTGGCCACCGACGACAACTTCACCAGCCCCGCCGCCGTCGGCAGCTTCAGGTCCTCGATCGCCTTGACGTCGTCGGGCGCGTCGCCGCCGCGCAGCACCAGGTCGCTGCTGCGGCCGTCCAGGGTGATCTGGCCCAGCGGCGCGCCGCGGAACGCCTGCGCCACCGCCTGACCGACCTGCCCCTCCGACAGCCCCTTGGCCGCCGCCTTCTCCCGGTCCACCGCGACCTCGATGCGCGGCGCGCTGGCCTCCAGGTTCGACGACAGGTCACGCAGACCCTTCACCTGGCTCATCGCGCCCTTGACCGCCTCGGTCGCCGTGCGCAGCGACTCGGCGTCGGGCGCCTGCACGATCACGCTCACCGTGTCGGAGGAGAACCCGCCACCGCCGGCGCCGCCGACCGTCACCTCGCCGACCCCGGACAGGCCCGTGATCTTCTCGCGGAGCTGCCGCTCCACCGTCGCCGGCTCGGCGCCGTCCTTGACCGTCACCGAGAACGACGCCCGGTCCGCGCCACCGCCCACGCCGCCCTGCATGGCGTTGCCGCCACCCACGTTGACCTGGTACGTCTCCACACCGGCCAGCCCCGACAGCACGCCCTCGACCTTCTTGGCCGCCTTGTCGGTCGTGGCCAGATCGGTGCCGACCGGCATCTTCTGCGTCAGGGAGATCGTGTTCTGCCCGGAGGAGTCCAGGAAGTTCGTCCGCAGACCGCCCGCCAGGCCCATCGTCCCGACGAACACCGCCACGCCGATCAGCACCGTCACCAGCTTGAACCGCGTGGCGAACCGCAACACCGGCAGGTACGCCCGCTGCAACGGGCTGCGCAGCTCCTTGGCCTCGGCCTCCTCACGCTGGGCCCGCGCCTGCTCCGGCGACAACGACGGCGCCCTGAGGAACCAGTACGCCAGCACCGGCACCACCGTCAGCGACACCACCAGCGAGGCCAGCAACGCCACCGCCACCGTCACCGCGAACGGCCGGAACAACTCCCCGACCATGCCGCCCACGATCGCGATCGGCGCGAACACCGCCACCGTCGTCAGCGTCGAGGCCGTCACCGCCCCCGACACCTCCCGCACCGCGGTCAGGATCGCCTGCAGCTTGGCCTCGCCGTAACCCAGATGGCGCTTGATGTTCTCCAGCACCACGATCGAGTCGTCGACCACCCGGCCCACCGCGATCGTCAGCGCGCCCAGCGTCAGCATGTTGAGGGAGTAGTCACCCGCCCACAACGCCAGCAACGCGATCACCACCGACAGCGGGATCGACACCGCGGTCACCAGCGTCGAGCGCACCGACAGCAGGAACACCAGGATGACCAGCACCGCGAACGCCAGTCCCAGCAGGCCCTCGGTGGTCAGGTTCTCGATCGACTCCTCCACGTACGGCGCCTGGTCGAACACCACCGACACCTGCGTGTCGGAGGAGTCGCCCAGCGACCGCGTCAGCTCCGGCAGCTTCTCGCGGATCTCGTGGGAGATCGTCACCGCGTTGCCGTCGGGCGTCATCGTCACCGACACGCCGAGGCTGGTCTTGCCGTCGGTACGGGTGATCGTCGAGGCGTCGGCCAGGCCGCGCGTGATCTCGGCGACGTCACCGAGCTTGACCGGCTTGAGCGGCTTGGGCCGCGCCACCTGCTGCGGCAGGGCGGCCCGGCCCGTCTGGGCCGGCTGCCCGGCCTGCGGGCGGCCCTGCGCCTGCCCCTGGGTCTGCCCCGGGGTCTGGGCCTGCTGTTGGGCGGGCTGCGCGGGGGTCAGGTAGAGGTTCTTCAGCTTCTCCAGGGAGTCGACCCGCGACCCCACCTGCACGGTCAGCGACCTGCCGTCGGAGGTCAGCGACCCAGCCGGGATCGGCGTGCCGTTCGCCTTGAGCACCTCGGGGATCTGCGCCGCCGACACCCCGGCCAGCGCCATCTTCTTGACGTCCGGCTCGATCGTGACGACCTCGTCACGGGTGCCGGTGACCGCCGCCTCGCGCACCCCCTCCACGCTCTGCAGCTCCGGCACCATGATCCGGCGCAGCTTGTCGGCCATCGCCCGCTCGTCGCCGCCGTCGCCCACCGCCAGCACCAGCACCGGGATGTCGTCGGTGTTGCCTGCCACCACCTGCGGATCGACGCCCTGCGGGAGCGTGATCCTGGCGACGGCCTGCTGCATCTTGTTCAGCGAGGCCTCGATGTCGGTGCCGTACTCGAAGGCCACCTGGATCTGGGCCATGCCCTCCTTCGACGTGGAGGTCATCTGCTCCATGCCGGGGATCCCCTGGAAGGAGTCCTCGATCGGCTTCGTCACCTGGTCTTCGACGATCTCCGGCGAGGCGCCGGGGAAGGGCGCGATGACGAACGCGCCCGGGAACGCCAACGACGGCAGGAGCTGCTGCTTCAACTGCGGAATCGTGAACGCGCCGAACGCGGTGATCACGACCGCTACCAAGATCACAAGACTGCGGTTGACCAGACTCAACCGGGCGAAAGCGGTCATAGGCTCCCCTCCAAAGTTCGCCCCAGACTAACACTTTGCCTTATACGAATATTTAGCCTCACTCAGCTTTCCTGATAACCTTCTCAGGAAGCGAGAGGTGAGCGTGAGCGACGACCGCGAAGACCTGATCCGCCGGATCACCGAGACACAGCGCGACCTGGGAAGACTGTTCACCCGGCAACAGTCCCCCCTGTTCAGCTCCAACCTCACCATCCGGCAGCTCCACGTCGTCATGCAGCTGTCGACGCAGGGCTCCGCCTCGGGCCAGGAGCTCGCCCACACCCTCGGCGTCAGCCTCGCCACCGTCACCGGCATCGTCGACCGCCTGGTCGCCCAGGGCCTGGTCAGCCGGCACGAAGACCCCAACGACCGCCGGGTGCGCCGGGTCGAGCTCACCCCCGCCGGCGCCACCCTGATCGCCGAGATCAACGACGCGGGCCTCAGACACTACAAGCGCATCATGTCCCACCTCGACACCGAGACCCTGCGCGCCCTCGACCACGCCACCCGCCGCATCCACGAAGTCGCGGACAAGCTCTACAACGAATGACCCACCCGGGGCGCTCCCGATCGTTGCGGCTTTTTTGATGAATTGTGGGTGAATGCCACCAGCCCAGCGGCTTTACATTGTAGATTTCAGACGGGACAACATCGCCGGCAGCTCGCCCTCGCAGACCACCGTCAGCCGCCGCGTCGCCCGGGTCACCGCCACGTACAGGTCGTGGCCGCCCATCGGCGACTGCTCCAGGATCCCCGCCGGATCGACCACCACCACCCCGTCGAACTCCAGGCCCTTGGCCTGCGTCACCGTCAGCACCACCACCGGCGCGTCCAGGTCCGCCGACCCCGGGAACAGAGCCGCCACCCGCGCGTGCAGCCCGTCGGGCGTGATGACCCCCAACCGGCCGCCCTCGCCCCGCGCGCCCAGCTCGGCCAGCTCCGCCGCCACCAGCGC